>CAYZUX010000239.1:0-8641 GCA_964481775.1 uncultured bacterium
CAAACCCGGTCGTGTCGGGTGGCCAGAGGTTCCCAAGTATTACAATGCTGGCCCTCACCCCAAAAGCCGTGCATGGTTAAATAGTCCACGTTAATTTTTTATACCCTTTCAGGCTACGACGGTAATAGTTCCTCTTGATTTTTAATAGAAGAAGGTTTATTCTGCTATTGTAGTAAACTGCTGGGGCTATTTCTTTTCTACCATTGGTCAAATTTTCCCTCGCCATCTTATATGGTGAGGTGAAACGAAAGCCTCCTTTTTCCTTGATACTGAATGAAAAAGGTGCGCTATCTGCTGTTGTTTTTGGGCTGTTTCTTAAGGGAGGAACCGGCTTGGCAATCTTGGGGGATGTGCTATGTGTCCATCTGATTCTGGTAACATGACCCTGAATGAAACCCTTATCTGGGAGCAAGGGTTGTGCCTTTTCGCTTTGACAACGTTAAGCGAGGATAATCCTTTTCGGAAAGCAATCGAGGAGCAGGCAGCGCGGACGTTTGAAGAATTACTGCGTGTTTCTTCACTCGGTTCGCGAAATCCGCTGGCCTGAACGTAACGTCTGCCTGCAAGGCAGTCCTGGCGTCATAACACCCGGGCAAGGGGTGCACCATGGGCCATTTTTGCGCCGGATTTACAGATCCATTCAGTCTTGCCTGCGGGAAAAACCATCACCACCGATGATCCAACTTTGAAATGACCAAAATCATCACCCGCTTCGTAATGCGTTCCCTGTTCGAAGACATGGTGGATTCCGTTCACCATCCAGGACCCGATCATCACCAGTGCGATCGGGAAACCCCAGTCCGTGTCGATCAACACACATAACCTTTCATTGAGAACATCACCACTTTTCATGAACAGGAGAGGAAGTGGGTATCCGGGACGGTACTCATAATCCACTACCTTTCCAGGAGCCGGAAACAGCAGGAAGTGGAGGTCCCAGGGAGCAAGATAAAGCTTGACTGCTTTCCCGCCCGCGAACACATGCCCCAACTCATGGTCCTTGAGGATATCTCCAATGCGGAACCGCCTGGGCCGCCCCAGCACTCTTTTGTCTTCGATTTCTCCATCTGGGCCGATCTCCATTAAAGTTTCCACCTTCGATTGAGCCGGACTGACAATCACTTCCGAAGGTATGTCCAGAGACAGGGCAGGACGCCTGAGAAACCAATGATTCAAACCTAACGCGTCAGCGGTCTTCTCCACCCAGGTGATCCGTCCCTCAGTGCTGAATCCGGGAGGCCTTTTCAACAGAATCCGGCGTAGCATGGGAGAAGAGTGAGCCAGTTCATGGTTGTGTTTAGGAAACTTTAGAGCGGATTTCTCTTCAATGATTCCACGGAACGGTCCATCAGGCAGGGGGTGGAATCGGAACAGATGGGACAATCTTCTTTTTGTGTGCAAACCTGCCCGGAGACTCCCTCGATGGCCTTTCTGCGCAGTTCCGGATCAGTTTGGAGGGTTTGAATCAGGGCCAGTAAACGATAGCTGGTTTCCGAAGAGAGCAGGTGCTCCATTTTGCAGGCATCCACCAGGGCCTGCTCCTCTTCCACACCCAGGATATTGCGAAAGAAACTCTCAAGGATCAGGTGATTCCGGACAATCTGAAGAGCAATCATTTCGCCCCGGGGAGACAGCCTCAGAAAATGGTTATCGTCTTCATCGACAAAACCTTTTTTCTTGAGAGACTGCAGGAAAGTCGAGGCGCTGCTCCGGCTTATGTCGAGGTAGGAGGCCACATCCACCACACGCGCATACCCCCGCGCCTTAAGGAGATCACGGATGGCCATCAGGTAGTGTCCCATGCTGTGGGTCACCCCGTGTTCATCGAATTGTTTCCAGGTCTCTGTAGTCATCGCGGTGGTGGAGACTGATATTTGATATTTTAAGCATACCAGACAGCTGGGGGCATTTGGACCCCACTCCCGCGAAAGGGAGTGTCATACCAGATCGTTCTCAATTTGCTTGGGTTAACCGGTTGATCTCTGTGAGATCCTGTGAATGGGGTGTCACGGCAACCGCAAAGAGGGTACAATCTCATCTTCTTTGATCCCTGAAGAAATGGGGAAAAATGATCCCTGCCGGAATATACCCAGGAGGCTGGTGGAATGAGTGCGATAAAGAAGGATAACAAGGCCTATGAGGTCCTGGTGGACCAACTTCAGGCGAAAGGTGTGGATGTGGAGTGGGTCAAGTCAGAGCTGAAGGCCCAGAGGGTTGAGACCCCCTCATGGGGATATGCTGACTCAGGAACCCGGTTTGGTGTCTTCAAACAACCGGGCGTGCCTCGCACGGTCTTCGAGAAGTTTGAGGATGCTGCCCATATAAACGGTCTGATGGGCATCTGCCCTTCCGTGGCAATCCACATCCCGTGGGACTTCCTGGATGACTGGAAATCTCTCAAGCAGTTCGCCGATGCTCATGGCGTTCTGATCGGCGCGGTGAATCCCAATGTTTTCCAGGACCAGGAATACAAGCTCGGCAGCTTCGGCAATGAGAAAAAAGAAATCCGTCAGAAAGCCCTGGAATGCCACTTCGAGTGCATCCAGGTGATGCGTGATACCGGCAGTAAGGCGATTTCCGGCTGGTATGCGGATGGAACCAATTACCCCGGCCAGGCTTCGTTTGTGCAGCGCAAGCACTATTTTGAGGAGTGTTTCGCCGAGGTCTACAAGCGCCTCAACCCTGATGAGAAGTTTTTCATTGAGTACAAGCTTTTCGAGCCGGCCTTCTACCACACCGACATCGCCGACTGGGGCATGGCCACCGCCTTCTGCCGGAAGCTTGGAGAACGTGCCAAGGTATTGGTGGACCTGGGCCATCATGCCCAGGGAGTGAACATCGAACACCTGGTGGCCTGGATGCTCGATGAAGGTGATCTCGGCGGTTTCCATTTCAACAACCGCAAATACGCCGATGATGACCTCACTGTCTCTTCGATCAATCCCTACGAAGTCTTTCTGATCTACAATGAACTTGTCGATGGGAAACTCCGTCTCAAGGAGCGCTTCCAGGTTGATTACCTGATCGACCAGTCCCACAACATCAAACCCAAGCTGGAGGCCATGATCCAGACCCTCTGGAATCTCCAGACCGCTTTTGCCAAAGCGCTCATTGTAGACCGCAAACGTCTTGCCGAGGCACGTGCCAGCCAGGACATTGTGGAGGCGGAACGTTGCCTGGTGGAAGCTTTCAATGCGGATGTGGAGCCGTTGCTCCAACAGGTCCGTATGGAGATGGACAAACCGCTCGATCCACTTGCCGCACATAAGGCCAGTGGATACCTCAAGCAGGCTATCGCCAAACGTTCGTAGTCCGTTTTGGGGATCTCTTGTACGATCTCTCACTCCCACACCCATCCCTCCCTCGTAAAGGGGGAGGGAGGATGGTGAGGGACTGATTTTTGAACCCTTCTCCTATATGAGTAGGGCCGGGGTGAGGGGATAGAATTAGCCCCTTCCGGCAATCAGTAAGCAAGGCTAGACTCGCCGCATGTGAATCCACTGACTGAAAGGGGAACCCAGGCCTTGATGAAAGTCAGGATTTGGGGGTTACGTGGCTCTATTCCAGTTCCAGGGCCGGGGACCCTTCGTTATGGCGGCAATACACCGTGTGTGCAGGTTGAAGTCCCTCTTGAGCCCGGATCCAAACCCACCTATGTGATCTTCGATGCCGGTTCCGGTATCCGCCTTTTGGGCAACCAGATGATGAAAGATCTTGCCCCTGGAAGCCCGGCGGAGATTCACCTTCTGCTCACCCATGTGCATTGGGATCACATCCAGGGACTTCCATTCTTCAAACCCCTCTACCGCGCGGGATCGACCATCTCACTTTATGGCCCCGACTATCCCAACCTTGAGGGATTCATCCAACACCAAATGTATCCAAATTATTTCCCGATCTCGATGGACCATACCGATGTCAAGGCGGATATCCGGTTCTGTCCGTTGGATGAGGTTCCTTTACGTGTCGGGAAGGCCGAGATTCATCATCGCGCCGTCAACCACGCTAGCCAGGGGACCGCGCTTGGTTACCGTGTGGAAAGCGCGGCGGGGGTCTTTGTCTTCATTCCGGATGCTGAACCCGCGGATTTTCCACGCCCCGGTTCCTCACAACCGGTCATCGATGAGAACAATCCCATTGAACGTGATCTCATCGATTTTGTACGCGGAGCGGATTTCATGCTTTTTGACTCCACTTACACCAAAGAAGAATATGAAAGATGCCGTGGGTGGGGACACAGTCCGGTGGATTACACGGTGGAATTGGCAGCCAAAGCGGGTGTGCGCCGTTTGGGACTCTATCATTATGACCCCATGCGCGAGGATGATGAAATGGACCGTGTGGCCGAAAAAGCACGGCAAGATGGCTTGGAGAAGGGGGTGGAAGTCATTGCTTCCCGTGAAGGGATGGTTGTGGAGATTGGGAGCTGACGAGGAAACTCCACATATCTTTCCGGTTCTTTGTGTGGTGTTCCTGATCGTGGGGCTTGTGCTTGGTTGCGCCAAGACGGTGAAAGGACCGGTGGGGCAGGGAGACAAGGGGGTTGGTCTGAAAGTTCCTGTCCTCGACCTTCTCAAGAAGGACACCTACTCAGCTGAATCATTATCGCCCGATAACATCGAACCCGAGCAATTCAATCCCGCCTCCGGTGAGAAAGACAAGGCACCCGAGAGCGACCCCTTTTCAAGGTATGATGAGACGGTGAATTGATTCTGGTTGGAATTCACAGTTCAGCATCTGGAAGCATTTTCGGAGGGAACCCGCCTGATTCACGATACAAATGCAGTAGAATTTGTCAAAGGGAAAACGATCGCTAAAGTCATTGTAGACCTTTTCCAGATTGAAAAGGGAACCCTATCAGCCGGTTGAAAATGGGAGTAACCGTGGATTCCCGCTTTCGCGGGTGACGAGACATGCGAATTTCCTTGTAAATCGTCATTCCCGTGCAAGCGGGAATCCACAACCTCATTGCAAGAACGAGTTTTTCAACAAATTGCTATGGAATGATCTGCCTTTTACACCTGGGTTTTGGTGCTCGAAGGGACTCAGGGAGATCAATCAAAAAATACGCAAAGACCTTCTTCCAAAGGATTATCTCAAGGATTAAACGGTGGCTGAAGTGATTATGGGATGCCGGAAGCTCCGCAAGTCTATTGTGAATCCAAGCTGACGGCAGCATCCATATTTCAGCAGGTGACTGGTGATGCGGCATTTCCCAACCCTGAAAATTGTTTCGTATACCATGGTTGTTTGACTCTATCTTGCTTTTCTTTATTCACTCCTTTGCTGCTCCAGAACCAATACAGAGAGGGAAAAACGGCACGCTTTGACAAGCCCTGCCAGAAGTGACATCCTTGGCGCAGATTCGATGAAAATGGTGGTCCGCTGGCCTCCACCGATTCAAAAGGAATAGAGGAGAGTTTCCCATGAGGAAGAGAGTATTCATGCCAATTTTGATTCTTTCATACACCCTGCTTGTTGGTGTCTTGGCTGCACCGGTCAGGGCGGAGGAAGGAGCCCAGAAAGCTAAGCCAAAGAAGGATGACTGGGTAACTGTGTTCAATGGTAAGGACCTCTCCGGTTGGCAAGCGGCCCATGAACCTCGGGTTGATCCCTTGTGGACTGTTGAAGAAGGTACCATGACGAACAAGGAAGGTGCGCAGGACATTGCTACCATCGCTGATTACAGGGATTTCGATTTGAAGCTGGAGTACAAGACAGTCAAGGGGGGAAACAGTGGGGTGTTTCTGCGTGGACGGATCGAGGTCCAGGTTTACGACAGCTATGGAAAAGAGAAACCCAGTGATGCTGATGCCGGCGCCATATATGGCCAATTTCCCCCGGCTACCAATGCCTCCAAACCGGCGGGTGAATGGAACACCCTGAAAGTCCATCTGGTAGGGGATACCATCACGGTAAAACTCAATGGACAGCTGATTCACGACAAAGTGAAACTCACCAAGGTCTGTGGAGGCGCACTCCCCGGTGGTCTCCTTGATCCAGGTCCGCTCAGGCTTCAGGGAGACCATGGTAAGGTTTGGTATCGGAATCTGAAAATACGGCCGATCACTGCAAACGAATAACCCAGATTCAACATGTTGTTTGGGTCACGGCTCCCCGTGTGAGTGGAGGATTACCACATCTTCCATTGAAAATGTCTTTGTTATATCGATCTGGGGGGTGGTTTCTCTGGGAATCAGATTGACAGGATCCACATGCCTGGATTTCTCCGCTCGGACTCTTCGGTGGGTGGTTCATTGCAGTCTTTCGAGACAAATGGAGGGACGCATTCCATTGCGTCCATATAACCTGTCATTGGGGAACAGCCGGATAGACATTCAGATCACCCCTTCGATCCGCAAGGGCGGGGAAGCGGGCACGGAAGTCAGCCAGAAGTCCGTAGTCGAGTGTCGCCTGTATCACCGTCTCCTCCTCGGTGGCCATTGCCAGGGTTTTGCCTGAGGGATCAAGGATCATGCTGCCCCCGGAATAGGAGTTATTCGGATCGGATCCGCAACGGTTAACGCCGATGACATAGGCCTGGTTCTCGATCGCACGTGCATGAAGCAGAATCTGCCAGTGTTCCTGACGGGTTTGTGGCCAGTTGGCGATTACCACGAACAGTGTCGTGCCGCGTCCCACAGCAGCTCGAAAGGCTTCGGGAAATCGAAGATCATAGCAGATGAAGGGCGATATCGTAAAATCATGCCATTTGAAAGACTGTATCCAGTCTCCGGCAATGTAATGCTTGTCCTCTCCGGCAAAGGAGAAAGGATGCAATTTGCAGTAACGAATTACTTCTGACCCCTGAGTGTCAAAAACGACAGCCTCATTTCGACCCCGCCCATCAGCTGTACTGGTAACTACGCCACCCAGAACATAGGATTGGTAGTCGATGGCCAGCTCTGACAAAAAGATTTCCGTTTCCCGATCCGATCTCTCTGATATATTCTGCACATTCATACTGAAACCGGTGGAAAACATTTCGGGGAGAACAATCAGACTGCCGTGTTGGATCGTATGCTCCTGAAGAAGCTCGCGAACTCTGTCATAATTTGCCCTCTTATTCTCCCAGATGATGTTGAGTTGGATTGCAGCTACATTCATGGGACTTGTCTCCCGGCAATATCTCTCAACCCTCGTACCAGTCGGCCGACGCCTTCCTCCACAGTTTCCCTCGCAAGTGCACCGTATGCGACTCTCAGGTAACAACCCTCTCTGATTCCAAAAGTACAACCCGGAATCACAGCAACTTTGAATTCACGGATAAGGTGTTTCACCACATCCATTGCATCCCAGGATGTTTTGAAGCGAATAAAAAAATAGAACGCCCCTGGTGCCCGGGGAACCGTGATGAGGTCTCCTAGACTTTCCAGTTGTTCCAGAACCCTTTTACGGACCTCGGCGAGTGATCCCAGTTTTTCGCGTAAGTAGCAAGGCCCCGCCTTCAAGGCACCAGTGGCCGCCCACTGAGAGATAACAGCTGGACATATGAGGATTGTATCCTGGATCTTACGGATCGCCAGGTAGAGATGTTCTGGCGCCACCATGTAACCGACCCGCCAGCTGGCAAATCCATAGGCTTTTGAAAATGAGAAGAGCGAAATTGTATGAGAGGTACTGTCTGAAATGGAGCCGGGTGAAAATTGCTCGCTACCGTCGTAAGTGAAATACTCATAGGCCTCATCACTGATGTGGTAGATCCCGGAATCATAACAGAGTCTGTTAATATCGCGCAGAACTTGCCCAGAGTAGACCGCACCTGTCGGATTGTTTGGAGAAATAGTAACAACCGCCCTGGTACGCTCATTGATCGCTTCACGTATTTTGTCTGGTTGGGGCTGATAATCCTCATCAGTCGGAACACACACCGTCTTGCAGTCGGCAATCGCTATTGCCATGTCGTGATTAAAGTAGTAGGGCACCTGGAGGATGATTTCATCTCCCGGATCTGTAATGGCCAGGATGGCGTTGACAAAACCCATATTCGCCCCGGCCGTTACGATGATTCTGCTGCCAGGTTCTACTTTAATCCCATTTTCCTGTTCGAGCTTGTATTGAAGAGTCTCTAAGAGGACAGGTATGCCCTGAACCATGCCGTATTTGTGATTATCAGGATCTGACAGAAACGATTGGATGGCGTCGATTGCTTCAGCGGGTGGACCATAGTTCACCACACCTTGCCCGAGTGAGATCGTTCCGGAGTTCTCGCGGATCAGCTCACCCACAACCGGGATAATCGGGGATTGAACCGCTTGCATACGATGTGTTGGCGGGATTCGTGAAGTCAGAGAGTCGTCATTTCCTTTCATCAGGTTCTCCTCCGGAAAACAGCCGCTTGGAAACTCATGCTCTTCAGGTCACCTTGGGGACTTGTTATAAATGTCTTTCACAAACTGATTACGGACTGTGGCACACCTTTCCTCTCATGCAGGGATTACCGAAGAGAGGGCAGAAATCAATGTTGGAGATCGCCACCGGAATCATATCAGAACCATGCCTGTACGAGGGAGTCATCAATGCTACATGGTGAATTGTGGGTGAGGAAGGAGACTACGAAATAACCGGATTTTATGACCTGGGTCACTAGTGCTTCGTTGATTTGGTTGTGCAACGTTTCAGACCTCATCCCCCCACCCCC
>CAYZUX010000240.1:0-8639 GCA_964481775.1 uncultured bacterium
GTGGTTGCGGAAGATAACCCCCTCTCCCCGTGGGAGAGGGGGTTGGGGGTGAGGTTCGGTTTCCCAGCTGGTCCAGGAGTTGTACTTCGAGGTCCAGGGCCCGGTCTTCCCAGCTGGTCCAGGAGTTGTACTCCTGGACCGAGACCTTCTGGGGGAGTTGAACTCCCCCTTGAGAGGAAGATGGGTGGAGACACTTGCGGATTGCAAATCCGCCAGAAGGGTTCCGCCCCGGAGTCCAACTCCAGGGCGAGCTGAATGAAGAGGGTTCCGCCCAGGAGTAAAACTCCAGGGCGAGCTGAATGAAGAGGATTTCGCCCCGGAGTACAACTCCAGGGCAAGCTATAGGTGACTTGGTTCTTTGAGAAATTGCTTTGAATTCATGGAACAAGGAGGCGTACATGAACGACTACGCAATCGAGATTTCCCAACTTTACCGTCACTTCCGGGGCTTCACCCTGGGGCCACTCGATCTGAATGTCCCCAAGGGACGCATCACCGCGCTGATCGGTCCGAATGGGGCGGGGAAGACCACGATGATGAACGCTCTGATGAACTTCGATCCGCGTGCGGGCGGGAAGATCAGGATCTTGGGGATGGATTCGCGGAAACAGGAGGTGGAAATCCGAAAGCGGCTCGGGTATGTGGGCGAGAAGCCAATCCTGCTTCCATTCGCCAAGCTGCCCTGGCTGATCAATTATGTCCGGGCTTTCTATCCCACCTGGGATGACGCCTACTGTGTGGAACTGGCGCAGCGTTTCCAGCTCCCGGCTGACCGGAAGATCGGAAAGTTCTCGAAGGGGATGCAGGTCCGTACCGCCTTGCTGCTGGCGCTCTCGCACCATCCCGAGGTGCTGCTGCTGGATGAACCCACCTCTGGGCTGGATGCCTCGGTCAGGCGCGATGTGGTCGATGAGATGCTCAAGGTGATTGAGAGCGAGGAGCGGACCGTCCTGATCTCCAGCCACAACCTGCAGGACATCGAACGTATCGCCGACAACATTGTGATGATCCGTGATGGCCAGATCACCAGCGAGGGCGACAAAATCAGCCTGCTTGAGCGCCACCGCCGGGTCATCTTCACGTGCCCGCCCAATGTGACCCCGCCGGAGGAGCTGCTCCTCTCTCGCGATGGCGCGGGCCAACGGATGCAGGTCGAGACCCAGGACATCGAGAAGTTCACTCAATGGCTCTCCGAGGCCGGGGCGACCGATATCGAACTGACGCCGATGACGCTCGAGGACATCTTTGTGGCCACGGTGCGGAAGGGGGAGGAGAGGTGAAGGGGGTGTCGCTACGCCATTCGTTGAGTGCGGTCCTGAATGCCGACTCTTTGGGTGGATGGGGATTCATCCTGGCCTGGAATTTTTTGGGGCCAATTATTCTGCTGATCTTTCTTTCAATTCTTGGTGGGAGATCAGGTGACGAAGGTTATGACCTTCTGGCATGTTTATTCGCCGTCAGTGGTATGTTGATCCTGGCCGCATCGGGAGCGACGCCGACGATCTCTGTAGCAAGCCGCTACTATCCATTCTTCCTCACCCTGCCTCTACCTTCATCTCACCGGATTCTGCTCTTGGGGATCGAACACCTGCGGCACAGCCTTGCCTGGATCATTGGACCATTGACTGTTTTTCTCCTTTTGCAGGGTGATATCCGGTCTCTTGCGGCAATGGTCATTGTCCTGGTTGTTGCTTCTGCGGCAGTGGGATTTTCCTCGGCATGGAATGAATATTTCATGACCTATTCAGGAGTGAGGGGAAGCCGGTATTTGAACGCTGGAGGTATACTTGTTTTTCTTGGTTGGTATCTCGTTCTGAAAGGAATGTACGACTCTGCAACCGCTGAATTGTCTATTCGACTACCATCAGGATCTCTTCTCGTAGCGTTAGCCTTTTTCGTCTGTGGCTGGTCTCTGGCGCTGGCGTCTTCAGGTTGGAGAAGAGTCAGGGAAGGACAGCACTTCAAACCAATTCGAATCAATCCAATTCTGGCCAGAAGGCTTCTTGAGATTATGGATGTATGTGAGAAGCAAACGCCAGGAATTCGACTTCTTGAATTGTCGGATCTTACAAAAAGCCCATTAGGAAGATGGAGAGCATTTACTGTATATCCAATTCAAATTATTTTCTTACTAATACTTGTGGTTGGCTTTGATCTTATATTTCCAGACGAGCAATTCACGTTAGGTTCACCTAAGGATGTGATGATTCTTTTTAGTTGTGTTCTGGTGCAATTTTTTGTAATCCAAGATACAGATCGTCTTTTTTTGCGATTTATTAAGACCATGCCGATATCTGCTCTTGATGTTGTCATAAGTACTCTAATTCCTCTGGTGATGTCTATTTTTTTTGTATTCGTTGCTTTGCCATGGGTGGGTGTTGAAAATCTCGGAAATCGAGTAGTTGTTTGTCTCTTCCTTCTCAATTATGGAATTGGGACACTTGCTCTTAAATCCAAGCTCCCCAGTGACAATCAGTTTGATGATACTAAAGAATCACAGAATTTCAATTTCCCTCCATTGAGTGGTCTATATCTCCTTTGGGTGGTGGCCTTGCTGGTTCTATTAGGTGTATCGATAGTCGGATCGATTCCTGGCGTGTTCGTCCCAATATGGTGTCTCATCTCAGGATTACATCTATGGGGACTCTATTGGATGTGGAAGAGGTACTGAAGATTTCTGATGGAAAACAAGCCCACTCTACCCCATCTACTACAGATTGTCCCCTTATCAATCTTCATTCGCTGGAAGATCCTTCTTCCTATTGTTTCTTCAATCATTGTAGTCTATGCCTACCAATACCATTGGAGCCAACACAACGGAACGGTCTATAATCCCACAATAGCGGCCCAGGGGATTGTGGGAGGGTGTTATATCGTGGTGTGGTTTGCAGCAGCACTTTTGACACGGGTGGGATATCCGACCAACTGGATGTGGCTCAAGCTCCATCCGATCTCAATAACACAACAATTGGTCATCATCTTTACTGAGCATCTCGGTCTTCTGTTGGTTTGGGTTATCCTACCGGTCATCTTACTCCTCGGATGGATTGGACAACTTCAAGCCCATGGGTGGGATGTCCTTTTTGTTTGTATGGGTGGGAATACCCTATTTGGTTTGTACATCACCATTTTCAACCTGTATGCACGTTACGCACAGGGAAAACCAGATTTGCTTTTACATCCTTTTCTGGTAGCAACAGGTTTTAGCATGGTTTTTCTATTTCCCTTCATCGACGAACTGTCCAATTCTCCTGGTCGAAGCTTCATTATCGAGCTCCCATGGGATCGGAAGACAACCGCCTCAATTGGATGCCTCATCACTTGGTCTCTGGCCTTCATCAGCGGCTTGGTCCCTGAAAAACCGCTACAGCAATATAGAGTGAAACCTCATATCAAAAAGGCTCCACCAATCCTTCTACAACCCAATCAGATATCAAAGGTGCCACCTGGGGGTATGTCGCTGTCACCATTCTTAAATGTGATTGCCAAAGGTGTAGAATTCTTTGTATTGGCGATGCTTCCGGTTGTTCTATTTCCTGGTTTCACGAATGTCATCAGATCAATTGACGAGTCAAAATCATTTGAATCATTATTTAATATAAGGTCTTTCACATTTGTCTATCATGGGCTTATTATTTTGATCTTCGTGATTGGGTATGGTGTTTATATATACTTTGTGTGTCGTAGTATAATGTCTCTCTATCATTATGGATGCCTGCTACGAGATTGTCAAATGAGGCCAATTGAGTCATTATCAATTATTGTCAGAGCATGGATCCAAATCATGGTGGTTTCGTTGGTTATGCTTATTATCGGTCTTATAACCAATGGAAGGCTACCCATAGGATTTTGTTGTTTTGGAATTGCTTTCTTTTTATCAGCATGGACTCTTGCGACAGCATGGGAGCTAGCGGTGTTTGGTTCACCACTCAAAGAGGAGCCCACAATACGAAATCTAGGCCTTTATGAATGGTTGATATTATTAAGTGTGACATTTTTATTTCCAATCCTGGTATTTCCTTTAGAACATCAGTACATGAACCCGATGGTAAAGATTCCAGGGATACTTCTTGCGATAGGAATAAACACCGCCACGATGTATCTGATGTGGAAGAGGTATTGAACCTATGAAACAGGTCACACCAATACTCCACTTTCTACGCATACTCCCTTTATCTATATTCGCTGAATGGACACTGTTTCTGCCTGTGGTCGTTATTGCAGTCAGTTTCATCACCGGGATGCATTGGTTTCTGGAAAGTAATGGAAGGTATTTTGATCTGGAATATCTTGGTTTTGGAGTGAATTTCGCGGGATTTATCGCATTATGGATTGTATCCACTATGGCAACCCATCTTGGTAATCCCATGGGCGATAGACTCCTATCCATCATTCCACTGAAACCATGGAAGAAAACAACCCTTATTATCATTGAACATCTTATGATGACGTTGATCTGGGTAGCTCTTCCATTTGGAATCATCGCAGCGATAGTACATCCTGTCGGATTCCAGTGGATCTGGTTTTTTGTCCTCCTTGTCCTCTCTAATAGTGCCTTCTTTTTCTCAACAGCGATACTGAGGGTTGTTTGCCCATTTCTACCAAATGACCTTGAGGAATTATGTCTTTCCGATTTGGCTCTTGGTTTTGGAATTATTTTCTTTTTTGTCTTTGTTGCCCCATGGATGGGGGGACTGATTTCTGGGATAACATTCCCAATTATATCGATTCTCATTTTGGTTCTATCGATCATCATCACCTTTGTACCCAATTTCATACGAATTCAACAAAAGGTCAATGAAGCTGTCAAATTCAAGGATTATAGCGAAGTCGGAGAATTTACAGCTCTGAATCGCCAAATGATAGAGGGGGCAAACAACATTGGGATCCCCTACAAGGTCTTTTTCCAATTGACCACAAAAGTATTTATTAATTTTATTTTCATGGCAGCAGGTTTATTTTTTGTTCACAGTATCGGTGACTATTGGATGTATGATTTTGATGAAAAAATCCATGTCTGGCTCGGTGTGGGCTCCAGAATTGTTCTAATGATTGACGATCTAATATTAAAAGTCTTTGTTCCTGTTGGAATCTTAAGCATGTCCTATTTTTACTATAAAATATACGTGGGTTACATATCAATATGGAACATCATGCTTGATTGTCGTCTCAGGCCGATAAAAACAATATCAGTCGTCACCTGGAGCTTGATCAATGTGATCATATTAGCTTTGGGTATTCGTACCGCCTATTCAGGCTTTGCACTTGAGTTGCTGATTGGTCTCAATGCTACTCTCTCACTAATCGTCTTCTTCAGCGGGGGCGTAGTTTTCGCATTTGCAATGCTTTCCTATAACGCATTGGGTAAAACGCCCGAATTATCTCTAGATGATTTTGGCTATCTTGACATAGTGATCCTGTTCGTTTCAGGCCTGTTCATGTTGTATGTGCTCATGACCAATGCATTCTCTAACGAAGACCAGCCGATAGGTCTTCACATTTTTGCTGTGATGATCATCTACAACATCGGGGCCATGCACTGGATGTGGAAGAGATCTTGATTCTCCGTTTCCCCCTCCGGAAGATCCGGGAAAGAGACCATCAGAAACAAAATGAGGTGGAAACAATGACCTACCATGGACGGATCGAGAACGGCTAGGTGGTGCTGGATAAGCCGGTAGAGCTACCGGAGGGAGCCAAAGTGAGAGTGGATCTTGCCGATGAGAATAATGATCTGGCTAAGTTGCGTCAGGGATTGCTTCGCTTTGCGGGCGTGGCTCAAGGGCTCCCCTCGGATATGGCCCGGAATCATGACCTATATCTTCATGGAACCCCGCAAAAATGAGGGCATACTTCGCTGATTCCCACTACTTCATCGCACTGTTGAATAGTGAGGATGAAAGCCATGCAAAAGGACGAGCGATCAGTGAGAACCTGAACCGTCCATTGGTGACAACAGAATGGGTCCTTGTTGAGGTCGGAGATGCCATGTTGTCACCCGAAAATCGTCCCAGATTTTCTGAAATGATTGATTTTCTAAGGTCAACACCGGCGGTTCTTATTTCACCCGCAACATCAGTGGATTTTGATGGGGGGGCTGAATCTTTATCGTTATCGTCCCGACAAGGACTGGTCCCTCACCAATTGCATTTCATTCGTGGTTATGGATAGGCATGGTCTGACCGAAGCCCTAACCGCCGACCATCACTTCGAACAGGCCGGATTCAAGGTTCTTCTGTGATGGATAAAGGGCGAAACCGGGGGAAGCATGACACCACCCCCGGTTGATGATGTCATAGACTGTCCTTATATCCCCGCCTTCACAATCGCCGCGAAGGAATCGGCCTTCAGAGCCGCCCCACCGATCAGACCACCATCGATATCCTTCTGGGAAAGCAGCTCAGCCGCGTTGTCCGGCTTCATGCTTCCGCCATATTGAATGCGTACAATCTCCGCCACCGCTGGCGAGGCCAACTCGGCAAGGAGCTTACGGATAAAGGCATGGACCGCCTGGGCATCCGCTGGGGTGGCGACCTTGCCGGTGCCAATCGCCCAGACTGGCTCATAAGCGATCACAATCATTGCGATCTGATCGGTGCTCAAACCCGCCAGACCACCCCTTAACTGGGTTTCGACCACCTTCTCGGTGATTCCTTCCTCGCGCTCCTTCTCGGTCTCACCAACGCACAGGATCGGCTTGAGGCCATGCGCCAGAGCCGCCTTGACCTTGTCATTGATGAAGGCATCGGTTTCCTTGAAGTAGGTGCGGCGTTCGCTGTGGCCGAGGATCACATAAGTGCATCCCACCGCCTTCAGAAATGTGGCGGACACCTCGCCGGTGAAAGCCCCCTCATCCTTGGGGTACAGATTCTGCCCGCCAACCCCGATTCTGGTCCCCTTGCAGGCCTCGCACACCGCCGCCAAGGCGGTCGCGGGCGGACAAACCGCCACTTCCACCTTGTCCTGCCCTCCACAAGCCTCAATAACCCCTTTAGCCAGCGCAACCGCTTTCTCGGGATCTCCGCAATACATCTTCCAGTTACCGGCAATCAACTTCTTACGCATCGAATGGCCTCCTCAGGCTCAAATTTCCAAAAGAGAACGGGAATTTTATCCCACGGTTTCAGCAAAGTCACCGTGACCATGATCTTCTACCACCTTGCCGGCAGGAATGTCCTTTATCGACCGGGTACCATGGACTTATTGAGGATGTCCCATCCTGCCTGATCAACTCCCTGATCCGTGAATGTATTGGAAAGGACCACCACCGCTTTCGACTCCTTGAGGTCGATCCCCAGGAACGAACGGTACCCGCCAGTCCCACCGTTATGCCAGATCCTCTCCGGTCTGTTATCCTCCACCCCCTCGAGCAGCCAGCCCAAACCAATCCAGGACTTCCCATCGATCTGGACCTGAGGTTTCAGGGCAGCAAAGAACGGGTTGTTTTCTCCCTCTTCATAGATGTGGAGAATCGCTGTAGCAAACCGAAGGAGGTCATCCACAGTCGACCGGAGCGCCCCAGCTCCGGCAAGCGTAGGGATATCCCAGTTCTTGACTTCGACAAACCAATTGGAGCGATCCTGGCTGAGGAAATGCAGTGGCAACCCCACGAATCGTTTCTGGATGGAACCCGGCGAGAGCCGAGCTGTCTGGCCGGCGGAGAGTGTGATGCAGGTGTCTGGCATTCCGAATGGGACACAAATCTTCGTTCGAACCAGGTCCTCCCAGCTCTCTCCAGCTACCAGGCTGAGGACATGGCCAAGGAGCCCCATCCCCAGATTCGAATACGAATGATGTCCCTCCGTCTCAAGGGTCGGCGATGCATCGGTAAGGTACGAGTAAAGATTCTCGGCCGTATAGTCCGCATAAGGATTATCGGGATCAGCTGGTTTCAGATTGCTGGGAAGCCTCGGAAGTCCGGAGGTGTGGGTGGCAAGTTGAAGGAGCGTGATCTGTCCAGCACGAATCGTTTTGAGTGGGACAGATGCAGGGAGATATCGTGAGATCGGATCATCCAGCGATACGGCTCCCTCGCTGACAAGGGCACTGAGGAGCATACCGGTGAAAACCTTGGAGATGGATCCAATTTCATAGACGGTCTTGGAATCTGGGGGAGGACTCTCGGAAAGCCTTTTAACCCCGAATGTGAAAATTCGCGTAGCACCATCCACATACATCCCGGCGGCTACTCCGGCGGTCATCCCAGAATCGATGAGAGGTTGCAGGATGTCCCTCATCGTGGAGTCATCGGCAAAAGTTGGGGAAATCCATTGGAACTGGAGCAGTTGCAAAATCAGGAACACCCATTTCATATGAACCCATTCCCGCTTGGTCATGGATGCTCTCTTCGTCACCTAGATCTTGATGAAAATCTTCTTCCGGTACATCCAGTAAAGCATCAGCCAGAGTGTCAACACGACCGCTGCATGACTCCAAATGGGACCATAGACTCCCTCAAAAAGGTCTTGTCCGAAATGGGTTTTGTAGGTCTCCACAATCCAGCCGCCCATCAGGTGAACCATCACATAAATGGCGATCGAATTCATACCCACCACCACGAAGGGGAAGGCCCATTTGCGGTAACCGAGGAGGTCGATCAGTGTGTAGAAGCAACCCAGCATGATGAAGGTCCAGCCTCC
>CAYZUX010000241.1:0-8612 GCA_964481775.1 uncultured bacterium
GGAATGATCCGGCGGATATCAGCATTGCCACTCTTCTTGATGAAAAGGTAAAGGAATGGTGGCCCGGACCGCTCGCTAAGGAGAAGGGTCCGATAGGCAGTGTCCGGGTGATTCTTGAGGAGGATCTTGACCAGTAAACGGATTGACCCATGCCTTCCTGACCAGACGGTCAAAGAAGGTAGACATTTCCCCCGGTTCTTGAATCCTCGGAGCCGGGGGTTTCTTTTTGAACAGGTATAATGCCATGATATGAATGATGCCAAGGGCATCTTGAGATTGCTTGTTCCAGTACAATGCCTATCGGGTAGGAATGGAGTACATGAAACCAGAAGACATGAAGGCCTTGCAACGAGAGATTCTGCTCGGATTCTGGAAGGTCCACATCCTCCACCATGCCTGTGAAGGGCCGGTGGTCGGCCAGTGGATGATCCAGGAACTCCGCCACCATGGATATGATGTGAGCCCGGGAACCTTGTATCCTATCCTGCACCGGATGGAGAAACTCGGTTGGTTGAGGTGTGAGGTGGATCCCGGGGGAGGTCCACGAGCTATACGATCCTATTATGCCACCAAGGCAGGAATTCAGGCACTCGAGACGGTTCTCCACCAGCTCCAAGAACTCAAGAGTGAGGTTGGCAAACCTCACCGCGCAAGTAAGCAGAATCCTCCTGGGAAAGAGTCATCCACCAGAAAGAAATGATCCCTACCGGGCAGGAATCATCCCTCCATCAATGACTTCCTCGACAGCATTAACAGCCTGGAACTCACACTTCTCTGCGGTGAAGTGGAGCATGAGGGCGATGGTGGTCTCATCATTCCCAGCAAGCAGGTTAGGATCGTTCTCCGGAAGAATCCCGTAGTCTACACGCCCGCCTGATCCCGCCGTGAAATAATGAATACCTTCTTTCGGTTTGTATCTCGCATAAACGTGGTTGTGCCCGGAGAGGACAATTTCCACTCCACCCTCCACCAGAACCGGTTCGAGGAGACTTGCCAGTTCAGGATCTGCATGAGGACGGCGCTCCGTCGAGCCCTGAATCGGATAATGCATGGCCACAATCTTCCACTGTGAGTTGCTTCCTAGAAGCTCCCTCCTCAGCCAATCCACCTGGGAGATGTCGCCCGGAATTGTGTTAGAGTCGAGGAAGAAACAATGGACTAATCCTTCCCGGAAAAGACGAGAGTAATAGCGCCGGCCCCCCATGTTGAACAGTGGGTGGTTCATCTGGAAGATAGTATGCGGACCCGCATCATGGTTTCCGAGGACTGCGAAGAAACGGATTCCGCCTCGTATCAGGCAGTCAAAAGGTTAGGTGAAATTGTCGTCCATATCGGCAGGATCGCCGGTAAAAGAGATGTTGCCACCGAGTAAAATGATTCCATCGAGTGGATTCTCACGGTCAAAATGGTAGATGGCGGAGGCCAGCTGGACCTGCATACTACTGCCTGTACGTGTATCACCTAGAGCGGCGAGACGAACCACTTTTTCCTTTCCAGGGTCAGGCTCGCAGATGAGCAGCGAGTAATCGAAAGGTCCCTTTTTTCTCTCAAAGTTGATATGACGCGATTGAAGTGCCTGAGCCACGGATTCGATCTCGCGTTGGCGTACGAGGTAGACATGACGGCGTGGACTTGTCAAATGTTCATGGAGTTCATCCTCGAACCTGTCCGGACCAAAGAAGAAAGGATATGGATTTTCCCGGGTTGAAACCCATTCCACATCTCGATGACTATAAAAGCTCAATCCATGCCGCCGTGCGTTGACAACCACGATTTCACTGGTATCACTGGGGAGTAAATCCTTGATCCCAAGCCACACCGCCTTCGTGTCCCGGGAGACTGGCCAGACAGCCAGAATGAATTTTGAAAGCAGCAAGAACATAAGCCAGGCGACGAGAAACGAGGTTCGAATGGGACCGAGTGGAAAAGTAAACCAATCTTGTTTCCATCGTTTCAAGCATCGCGTGGTCACAAGACTCAAGGGGGCGAAGATTGGAAGAATGTAAAGTGGGAGTCTGGACTGGGCCAAACAGAATACCAGGAGGGGAAGTCCGATCCATAAAGCCAGGAAGAGAGAACGGTCTTCTATTCTGATAGAACTCCATTCCCTCCAGGATCTATGCTGTATCCACAGAGATCTTACGATGGGCCACCACCCCACTGCCCATGGGAGCATTCCCACCATCAGGATTGGAAGGTAGACATAGAAAGGAGCTAGAAAACCAGGATTCCTGTTATACCTGTCGCTGTATAAACGTCCAATCACTTGGTTGTCGATTACATAAGGCAATGCGCCGGGGATCATCCAGAAGATCGCTGCGTACCATGAACCTCCAATCGTAATAAAGAGCAACGAAGCCAGTAGGAAGGGCCAGGAAAACACATATCGGCATAGAGACCGAGTGAAAGCCAGGTAAGCCGCCATGGGAGCCAGGAAGACCAGCGCCGCGGGACCTTTGGCCAGGCATGCCATTCCATGGGACATTCCCCAGGCAATCATCCAGAGCCAATATTTCTCACCCTCCTCTGAATGTGTGGCTCTCCAGAAAAAGTACATCGCAGCGGTAATCCAGATGGTCAATGGCATGTCCGGGGTAACAATGTTGGATGCAATGAAAGGAACCGGTGAGAAAGCATAGACCGCTGCCGCGATGATTCCAGTTCTCGAAGTCCACATCCGTTTACCCAGACAGCCAACGATATAAACTGTAAGGATGTACCAAATGGAATTAGCGAGCCGGGCCGACCACTCGTTGATTCCGAAGATATCCATCCCGAGAGCGCTGCCCCAGTAAACGAGTGGCGGCTTGTCTAAGAAAGGGCGAAGGTAAAATTGGGGAATGACCCAATCTCCCGTTGTTACCATACTGAGGGCGCTGCTGATGTAAAAACCTTCATCCGGCTCCCAGATTCCTCTGGTACCCTGGAAAGCAAAGGCCATCAGAGAAGCAGCAAGGACTACCAGGCCAAAATAACTTGTGTTGCTCATCTGTTATATCTTCCTAAGGATTGTGAGAAGGCCCCAACCCATTCGACACCGGGGGGCGTCTCCATAGGGCTGACTCATCACTGAGTAACACAACCTGGTAATAAGAGGCCCCAAGATGCCAGTGAGCGAGGTAAGCAATGGCAATACCGAGGCCCGCTCCGAAGAAAACGTCCGATAGGAAATGACGTCCACTCGCGACCCTGCCCAATCCCGCTGCCATACCCATTAACCAAAATAGGTGACGAGAACGAGGGAAGTAGAATCCCAGGATGGTTGCAAGTGTCATCGCTGCTGTGGCATCACCCGAGGGAAAAGACGTCATTTCAAGGCCGGGTCCGCCTAAAGGGTCGAACACAAATGCCCCTTGATGAAGGGCGGGCCGGCCTCTCCCGATGACAAACTTGAGGATGCCCACGGCAAGACCTTGTCCAACAAGCGGAATTGAATATCCCACCAGGTAGTGTCCACATTTAGGCCAGGAGAGAAGAATCATCACAAAGAGGACATGGATCGGGTATCCTCCCATTAAACCGGCGAAGGCCAAAACATCACGGATCAACCCTCGTGGAGTCTCCCAGGACAGATCACTCACACGAGTATCAATCGGCAAAACGAGCACGCTGCTCATCCAGAGCCCAATGATCCAGCAGGAAGCTGCTTTATCTCTCTCCAATTCTCCCTCCGGAAACCGGTTTGTGATCCGGCCAGACAGCATCACCAAAGATCACTCCCTTAGTAACGGCTATGAAGACGAGATATTTTTGAATAAACGGTAACCGATTATGGTATTCGACTACGATAAACAAGGTGAGCTGAGAATTCAAGACTATCCCGCGTCATCATACTGGAAAGAGCCAGCCTTCCACCCTAAGGTGTTTCTGGAACCTCAAGATTCAGTCTTGACATGATATCGACTATCGTTTACGATAGACGTAATTCATCATGGAAAGCCCTTTTCAAACTGGTACTGACGAGAAAACGATCCAACGTGAAATCCTCCTGGGTTTCTGGAAGGTTCACATACTGCACCACGCCTCCGAAGGCCCTTTGATCGGACAGTGGATGCTCAATGAGTTGCGTCAACACGGGTACGATGTCAGTCCAGGCACTTTGTACCCGATTCTGCACCGGATGGAACGGTTCGGATGGTTGCGTACAGAAATTGGCCCGGCTGGAGACACATTGGCAAGACGCTCATATTCGACTACCCCAAAGGGTCTTGAGGTGCTTGATACGGTTCGCCTCCAACTCAATGCGCTGGTGTGTGAGGTCGAGGGAAACAGAAGTCCAAAAAACCCAGCGTTCCCATTCCGCCCCAAGAACGGATCATGAAAAAAAATGATGATACTGAGTGTCTATGAAACAGCAGCCTTCCTGGTATCAGCAAATTATAACCAATGGATCCCTAGTTTCCTTGCGGCTTGCCATCATGAATGACACATCGGCTATGGAAACTAGCAAGTTGATTGAGCTGGCCAAGTTGTTTCTCAAACTCGGTTCCATCTCCTTAGGAGGGCCAGCTGCCCACATCGCCATGATGGAAGATGAAGTCGTTCGGCGTAAACAATGGCTGACACAAGAGGAATTCCTTGATCTACTGGGAGCGGCCAACCTGATTCCTGGCCCTAATTCCACTGAGTTGGCGATTCACATTGGTCACCGTCATGCCGGTTTGGCTGGATTGGTTGTGGCCGGGATCTGCTTCATCTTTCCCGCAGTGGCAATCGTGACCGTGATGGCATGGTTTTACGTCAAACTGGGTGATTTGCCGCAAACCGAAGGCATCCTGACCGGCGTCAGGCCGGTCATAGTGGTCATCGTCATACAAGCATTGTGGAGATTGGGTTGCACGGCGGTGAAAAGCTGGACGCTTGCATTCCTCGCGCTTGTTGCTGTGGTGGCAAACGCGTGCGGCCTCAACGAGCTCCTGGTCCTCATTGGCATTGGTGCCTTGACTGCTTTGATCCGGGCTTTTCCTCGCGCTCGCGCTGTAAATTCAGCTCTTTATCTTTCACTACTGGGGGGTGTTTCAACATTCCCTATCACAAGCGCGGCGGCTTCAGCCGTGGCCGCCTCCGCGCCTTTCACTTTATGGTCGTTGTTCTTGTTCTTTCTGAAGACCGGATCGGTCCTGTTCGGTAGCGGTTATGTGTTGTTGGCATTCCTGCGGGCGGATCTTGTTGAGCGCTGGAACTGGCTCACCTCCGAGCAGCTACTCGACGCCATTTCTGTCGGTCAAGTAACCCCCGGACCTGTCTTCACGACTGCGACATTCATTGGCTTTAACTTGGGCGGGCTGGCTGGAGCTTTTGTTGCAACGGTGGGCATCTTCGTTCCAGCTTTCCTCTTTGTCGCCTTGAGCGCTCCGTTTATCCCCCGGCTTCGTCAGTCACTGGTGGTGGGCGCGTTGCTTGATGGCGTCAACGTAGCTTCCTTGGCGCTGATGGCAGTCGTCACTTGGGAATTGGGCCGGGGGACCCTGACAAATCTGTTTAGCATTGTGGTCCTCGTGGCCTCGGCTCTCATGGTTTCATGTTACCGGATAAATGTTACATGGCTGGTTCCTTGCGGCGCATGTGCGGGCCTCCTTCATACGTTCTGGTAGGATTCCGGCTCACTTCCATCGAATCGCGATCGAGTTTTGATCAGAAGGAATGATGAAATGAAAGACGAGAGAATTGAAAGTGAAAGGACCTTCATTAAAACCACCAACATGAATGAAGGTATGAATCTTCTCAAATTCCGTCCCATCCGTTGGTTGTTGCACTGGCCTGGTTTTCCGTATGCCTTCCAAGTGGTGATGCTGATCGCTTTCATTGGCTTGGCATGGTTGGGATGGGGTGTTCATGCACCACCTGGTGTTGATGCCAAGCTATTCGCCAAGGCTCATTTATCAACTCTCCTGATATGGGGAATCTGGTGGCCCATGATGGTCTGGATGGCTGTCTTGTTGGGGAGAGCCTGGTGTATGGTCTGCCCGCTGGAATTGGTCAGCAACGTAAGTGAGCGTGTTGGCGGAGCCCTTGGGTTTTGTCAACGTCCGTTAAAAAAGTGGGTGATCTCCGGAACCATTATTGTCTTCCTCTACGGGCTGATCCAGATGCTGGTGGCAGGCGCGCATATCAATCGCATACCGGCTTACACGTCCTGGTTCCTGATCGCGCTGTTGTCTGCGGCCTTCATCACGGGGCTTCTGTTCAAGGACCGAGCCTTCTGCCGTGGTTTCTGTCCGGTCGGATTGCTTCTGGGGACGTATGGCCGGGGAGGTATGTTAGCGGTGCGGGCGGGGTCGGGGACCACCTGCCAAGGATGCATCGGAAAGGATTGCATCATGGCATGCAACCGGACCCGGCTGGATGCCCGCAGCTGCCCCAGTCTGCTCAATCCACCCAAACTCAACAGCAACCGGGATTGCCTGGTGTGCGGTCAATGCATCAAGTCCTGCCAACCCGATAACATGCGTCTGCTCTTACGGCGCCCGTTCCCGCTATCGGATGTCCGGGAACCAATCGCTTCATGGCCCGTGACCCTTTTTGTAATGCTGGTTTCGGGCTTTGTGACCTGGGAGGTGTTCACCGAGTGGCCGGCCGCGGAGGAACTTTTCTTGCGTATACCCGACCGGGTTGTGGCAATCCTCGGTTGGCCCGGAGGCGTGGGTTGGTTCCATGGTTTGTGGGCTCTCGGAGTGGTGCCTCTGGTGATCTGGTCCGCGCTGTCGGGATTGATCCGCCTGTTGGGAGAGGAGGAAAGTCTCCCCCTGCTTTGGCGGCGGATCGCTCTGCCTTTAGCGGTGGTGGTTGCCGCCGGTCACATGGCCAAAGGACTGGCGAAAGTGTCCTCCTGGATTGGATTCCTTCCGTATGCTCTGCGAGATCCGTACGGAGGATCGACAATCAGCGCTCTTGCCTCGAAGTCCCTCCCGCCTCCCCCCCATCTGCTCTCCATCGGGTGGGTTTCTGTCCTGGGCATCCTTCTGGTAACAACCAGTTTGTTCGTCGCGGTCCGTGAGGCCCGCTTGGCCAACCCGGATACGGCGATCCGGTTCCATCAACTTCTGCCGATCGTTGGTCTCGCCACCGTCTTCCTGGGAATTGTCGGGGGATGGGCGTTTCAGTTGTAGCGGAGAGTGGTAACGCAAAGGAGAGGAGGAGGTTCACAAGTGAATTGCCCATTATTACTTGCAACCGCCAAGGCATTTCCGGCACACGCCTTTCCGGGAGTTTCGCTGATAGTCCTAATCTTTTTCCTCGGGTGTTCGCCCACCACGAAGGAGGAGGGCAAGGGTGCCTCCGCGCCAGCTTGGCAAGCCCATACCGACGCCATCGAGGGCCGACTGCCCAGCCAATCCCACGCCATGACGGACGTCGCGTATCATTTCTCCAATTTGTGGTTCGCCGCCGAGAAAGAGAACTGGCCGCTTGCGGATTTCTATCTGGGAGAGACCAAATCGCATCTACGTTGGGCGGTCCGGATCATCCCGGTCCGGAAGGACCCACAGGGGAATCCGGTGGACTTACAAGGAATCCTTACACCGATCGAAAACACTCACCTTTTCGGATTGACCGAAGCCATCATCAAGAAAGACAAAACTCGGTTTCAAGAGGTTTATCGAGAGACCCTTGAAGCTTGTTACGCCTGCCACGAGACAGTGGGGAAACCCTATCTCCGGCTCAAGGTGCCAGAGAGTCCCCCCGAGAGGATCATCGAGTTCTCTCCCAACGCGGAGTGACCAAAGTGAACAGACCAGGGAGGTGAAACATGTGGTGGAAGATCATGGAGACCAAGGCGCACGCATCCATCATCCTCATCCGTCTTATGGTCGGATGCGTATTCCTGTCGGAGGGCGTGCAGAAATTTCTGTTCCCGGACGAGTTGGGCGCAGGCCGGTTTCTCAAGATAGGGATCCCCGCGCCTGAGATCATGGGTCCTTTCGTGGGGTTCGCAGAGACCATCGGGGGCTTACTGGTCATCCTCGGACTGTTGACTCGCCCAGCGGGGCTGATACTTCTGATTAACATTTCAGTTGCAATCCTATCCACAAAAATCCCCATTCTACTTGGACGGGAATTATGGATCTTCTCTTTGTCGAAGCTCCCACATTATGGCTTCTGGAGCATGGCTCATGAGGCAAGGACGGATTTCTGTATGTGGGTGGGGTGTTTGTTCCTCATCATCCTCGGTGGGGGTGTATGGTCTCTGGATGCCCAGCTTGTAACAAAAAGAAAGGGCTTCTGAATGCCAGAGAAGTATTCTACCCATCCGCAGCATATGTGCTTTCCAGTCTGGCTCATTGCAGTTCTGCTCGCTGAGTTCAAGTGGGTGCGGAAGGTTGGCGCGACACGTTAGTCTCTTGATGAGGTCATTTGCAGAAATACAGTCAATAGGTGGAAGTCTGAAATAATATAGTTTCTCTTAATACCATTGCCTGATCCGTCCGAATTTCGTCTTCGGTTTGCATATACAAGATGGACTTGCGAGGGTTTGTAACTTCGAAGGGAAAGCGGAAGGTGTTTATTGGGATTGTGCTAGTGAAGAAGTAGCCTTGACAGATGCGTGTGGACTTGATATAGTAAGCATCCCCCGGCAAAGCCGGGGGCTTTGTTTTGTGAGCCGCTCAAAGCGG
>CAYZUX010000242.1:0-8551 GCA_964481775.1 uncultured bacterium
GAATGCGAGACGGCCAGGGATTGCCGGCCCAACGGCGGCACAGTGCAGCGAAACGATGATAGATCAGGGCCTGGATCTGGAAGGCGGGAACATAACGTAACGTAAGGAGGGTATCACGTAGGAGGGATGTGAAAGTGGGCATCAGGAAGTGCGCCGTGGAGAGGCCAATCCATGTGACTGGGATCATCCCTGTCGATTCACTCAGCTACGGCAGTGTCCTCCTCATACGCATGTCTCTCTCCTGTGGAAAGCCACAGCGAAAAGAGAAAGCAGATCAGGCATAGCCAGCCAAAAAAATCCCCGACTCGTGCCTGGAAGGTCAGATGAGAGTAAAGTGGAACCTCGGCTATCGTGGAGGTCCGGGTCCAGACCGGCAGACGCGAAACGACCTGGCCATTGGGAAGGTAAACAGCGGTGATGCCGGTATTGGCCGATCGAATCACCGCCCGGCCGGATTCGATGGCCCGGAAACGGCATTGGAGCGCATGTTGCCGCATGGCCGCCGTCTGAAGAAACCAGGCATCATTGGTCATGTTCACAAGAACCACCGCTCCACCAAGCACCGCTTTGCGAGCCAGTCCAGGGTGAGTTGACTCAAAACAGATCAATGGCCCCAGTTCGCCAAAACGGGTTTCCAGAACCCCTCCGGCCCGCCCCGGAGAAAAAGCTCCGCCTCCACGATTTTCGACAAATTTCTGAATGAAGGTGAAGATCGATCCCAAGGGAACAAACTCCCCGAAAGGAAGCAAACGAGCCTTGTCATACACCCGGACAGGGGTTGCCTGGGCCACTGCGTAGGCTGGGGCCAGGATCCTGGATTCCTCGAGAACAGGAGATTCTCCGCGCAGCATCCGGCTCACTTGGGGAGGCACCAACGGCAACTCAATATCAGGCAACTTCCAGGAATCAAGAAGGACAGCTGAATTATACAGGGGACCCCCCGGGCCGAAACGGAAATCACGGTCCAGGACTCCAAAGAGGAGAGGTGTATTCCACTCACGAATCTGGTGAACCAGGTATTCCACCAGCTTGGGTTCTTCTGAGAGGACCACAGGTAAAGCCACCTCGGGCCAGAGAATCAGGTCAAGGCGTTTCTGATCCACAAGTTCGTTGGTTTCTTCGACATACCGGGAAACTGCCTCCTGGATAGGAACTGTCCATTTCAGGGACTGGGGAAAACTGCCCTGGACCAAACCGACCTGAATCTGACCATCTGGTTTGGGGATCGGAACGGTTTCATACCAGGCAATTCCAAGCCAGATCAAGGGTAGGAGGAGGAAGAAACCAGCTCCCTCCGGCATCCTGACCCAGGGTATCCTGCCTGTGAAAAGCAGGATTGCCCCTGTGATCAGGGAACTCGAAGCTACCCCCACAAAGGAGATGCCATAGACTCCCCACCCTTGGGCCATGTCGGCGATGGGGTCAGCCACATGTCCGAGAAGGTTCCAGGAAAACCCGACAATCCCTTTGGAGCGCAGCATTTCCATACAAACCCACAGCATCGGGAAAAGCAGAAGACGCCAGCGCAGCTGGAAACGACCTGCCAGGACCATCCAGATCCCCAGCCAGATGCCCTCAACCAGCGCGAGGCAGAACCAGCCAGCCCATGTGACATGACGCAACCAGTGGCAGGAGATGAAAAACCAGAGAAATCCTACCAGCCAGCCAGTCAAAAAGTTCGCCACCTTGTCATGATCCCGGATGAGGAGCATTAACGGTACGAGGGCCACCCAGACCAAAGGCGCAAAGTGCGAGTCGAGAAAGATGAACCCCATACCCAGACCAGTCAGGGTTGCCATGGAGAAACGAAGCCCAAAACCCGGGTGGAAGCCGATCGGAGGTGGTAAAGCGGTCGGGTTTCCCTGGGATCCCAGGTCTCTCGAAACCAATTCATTGGGGGAGATGGATTGTTCAGTCATTCTTTTCCAGTTGAGAGGGATCAGCGAAGTCTTCGGGCTCAAGCGGACGGGAGATTTCATATTGTCCGAAAAACCACTTTCCCAGGTCCACTTGCTTGCAGCGTGAAGAACAAAAAGGGAGCCACTTCTCGGGTTTTTCGAACAAATCCCTGCTTTTTTTACAGACAGGGCAGACCGGCCTCTCCATCAATGGTTCTCCTCAGCAAACCTTACCCTATCATAATCCATGGGGTCCAAGCGAGATTGGCCGAATGTCGGATAAGTTCACATGCTGGATAGAACTTTTCTCCCTCATTCAGCCTGGGCTCGTTTACATTTCCCCCCAACCCTCCCCTGCAAGTGGAGAGAGATCCAATAGGTTATCTCACAGGATCAGCATGGCATCGCCATAGCTGTAAAAACGATACTTCTCGCAAATGGCAACCTCATAAGCCTGACGTCTCAAGTCATTCCCCATAAAGGCTGACACCAGCATGAGCAAAGTGCTGCGTGGCAGATGAAAGTTGGTAATGAGGGCTTGAGTCGAAAGAAAAGGATCACCCGGCTTGAGGAAGAGTTCGCTGCGGATGGGGTTTTCCGGCCAACCCAGGCGTGCATAGCTTTCGATCGTCCTGCAGGAGGTGGTTCCCACAGCAATCACCCGGCCGCATCCATTCCTCAGGCGAGCACGGATCTGTTGTGTGGTGAATGGCGGACAATAACACCACTCGCTTTTCATCTTGTGATCCTCAACCCGGTCGACAGTCACCGGGGTGAAGGTGTCGATGCCCACATGCAGCAGAACCTCGCCGAACTCAATTCCCTTCCCCCGCAAATCCTCAAGAAGGGGTTGATCAAAATGGAGCCCCGCCGTCGGTGCGGCTGCGGAGCCGGCCTGCCTGGCATAGATGGTTTGATACCGTTCCCGGTCGAACAGGTCCAGTTCATGGCGTTCTTCTTCAGGGAGTTCCTCGCGTTTCTTGAGGATGTAAGGTGGGAGAGGAAGCGTGCCATTGCGGCTCAGAAAAACCTCCCAGCTCGAGTTCAACAAGAAGCGGAAAACAAAACGGCCCTCTCCAGGCGCCTCAATCACCTCACCGAAATCCCCTTCGGAGAACTCCACCACAGTCCCCACCGAAAGGCGGATAGCACGCTGCGCCAGGGCCTCCCAAACCAAGGGTTCACGTTGTTCCAAGAGGAGAATCTCGATTCGTGCACCACCCCCCTGCTTAGTCCCAAAGAGGCGTGCTGGAATCACTTTGGAATGGTTGAGGATGAGGAGATCATCCGGCACAAGCAATCTGGAAAGATCCCTGAATGACCAGTGAGCAATGGTTCCTGTTTTTCTTGAAACCACCATCAGACGTGAGTCAGACCGTTGGGCTAGCGGACGGTCCGCGATGAGTTCACATGGAAGGGTGTAATCAAAGTCAGAAACCAGCATACAAAGGGTGGGATTATAAGGGGAGCAACAAGCGTTTCCAGCCGGATGTACCGGGAAAGGTTTCACCCGCGCTCATTGCTCCCCCGAAATATTCTGGGATCAACGAAACACTCTGTGATATCGTTAATGCAAACTTGAGACCACTTTATAATAGAATCAAGAAAATAATGTTTATCCTCAGTATTTATTGATAGTTATGATCTGAGGCCTTGGGCTTTGATTTGCTTTGAAATCCTTATGATTAATGGAAAGGTCTGCCGCTCACCATCATTTGGGGACCTTCCGGATATGAATCAAAGGGGGTGATGGTGGGGGTGAGAGCGGTGGATGAAAGGAAAACGTTATGGACGAATAGATTTCTCACACCCCACCTGAAGAGATTATATCTTAACGTTTGAGACATGACCACCCATTCCCTCCTGGCCTTCTGAATGTATATGAAAGCCAACGAAAACTCATAATGTTTCCAGGAAGTCAATCAGGTCATAGGGTCTGAAAGAGGTTTCATTCCAGTTGACTGAATAAATAAAAAGAGCGTCCTCCACCGAGGATGTCTGGGTTTCCGTGGGAGTGGGTTGTCCGGTGTGAGTTGGTGTTCCTGTGCGTGTGATTGTGCCGGTGCGTGTAGGTGTTCCCGTACGAGTCGATGTTGCCGTGCGTGTGGAGGTGAGAGTCGCTGTATCTGTTCGGGTCCTGGTAGGAGTGGCAGTTGCCGTGGCGGTGCGTGTGAAAGTGAGGGATCGTGTGGGTGTAGGAGTCAGGGAGTTGGTGGGTGTGCGAGTCGCTGTGGGTGTCCCGGTGGCGGTTGCGGTTCTGGTAAAGGTCCGGGTTCCAGTTCTGGTTGGAGTCATCGTGTAGGTTGGCACCACCTGATTGATGTAAGTCCAGATGAAAGGATAAGTCTTGGAAAAACGTCCATACACATCCCGTGCGCTTGGATTGTTGCAGGGGGATTCGGTGTTCCCTCCCGTGAGTTGCCCGATGACAACGCCCTCGCCAAGAATAAGCGGACTGCCCGAGCTCCCTCCCTCAGTCACTCCCGAGTTCCATTTGACAACCCAATAGTTGTTCTCATTCAGCTCAGCGAAGTCTAAATCCTGGGTGATGGAGCCAAACGAAATTCTCTTGAAGCTGCCATCCGGATGGTGGATGCCATGAACAGCCGACCCCACCAGGTTGTCGGCGGCATTCCACCCCAGGAAATAGGTTCCCGTGGGTGGATCTTGATCCAGGAGAAGGAGAGTAAAATCCGAAACTGCCGTGCTTTGGGTCGAGAGCATCGCCGATCCGGTACTCCGGGAAAGGGTGCCGAGATCCGGCGCGGTGCCGTTACAGACAGTTGTGTCATACCGCCAATAAACTTCGAGTGTGTTGGCGACGGTTTCGGTAGCCAGACAATGATTGGCTGTCAGGAAGTATGGTTTGAATGTATTCGGATCCATATCCACCAGAAGGCTCCCGGAGCAGACATAACCAGAGCCAGCTTCCACAAAATACATACGTCCAATCCCATTCCTGTAAGCGTAACCGCCAAAGCAGGTGATGTCATTGTGACAGTTGAGTACCTTGTCACTTTTGACTTCCCCATTGGTGGCCAGATGGTTGATTCCGATGATCAGGAAGGGTGGAGTATCAGCCAGGGAAGAGGCCGAATACTCGAGCACCACTTCCTCGGCGAAGACGGTGGGGGTGTAGAACTCACCATCGCCATTGGGCCCTTTGCCGGTGAACGGACCGACAGCCTCGGCCGGGGAGTCCAGGTTGTAGACCACCAGCTCTCCAGAGGCTCCCAGATCGCACCCCTTCAAGTGAATCCGGATGCCCTTGGCGCCGTCCGAGCGGATTCGCAGGGTCCATACAAATGTTCCATCCTTAAGTTGAGTGGCCGTTCCCAGCGAGGATTTGGCGCTTGAGGGCCCATCAGCCTTCACATCCCGGTCGATTCCGATCTTAACTTTGCGGTTGAGTGGAAGGGGAGCGTAATCCATAAAGAGCCCCTCGGACTCCGTCGATGAAAGGACTGGCAAGGAGATATCGGCCGATGGCGAAACCGCATCCTTCATATCCAGGGTCTTGGGAATAGCCCGTTCAACAGGAGTAATCCTGGTAGCAGGCATCTGCTCGGGAAGAGCCTCTTGTCCAGCTGCAGGTGTTAGGCCATGAGCAAGAAACAACAACAAGGCAATTGGGAAGAGACAGTTCCTCATACCGGTATCACTCCTGAGAAATGAAAAAGACTTCGCCAACAGATAGCCTTTATTCCGAGAGTGCCTTTCGCACCTCTCCTTTTAAGACTTCAAGGTCGACTGGCTTATTCAGGATCGCGGTTACCTGGCTGGCCCAAATGTCATAATCCGATTCCATTCCGCGGACCGCAGTACACACAATCACTGGGAGTTGGGGACGGTCTTTGCGGACTCTTTCAAGGAACTCAAGGCCGTTTACCTCTGGCATCCGCAGATCAAGGATCACCAGGTCATAATCGGCACGATCCAATGCCGCGAGTGCCTCCGCTCCATCGCCCGCCTGTTCGATAAAATAGCCTTCTTCCTCCAGTTCATCGCGGAACAAGCGGCGGATATTGGGCTCATCATCAACCACAAGAATCTTAGCCATCGAAAAAACCTCCGTCAGACTGAAATCACCCGTCCCCCCGAGGTGGTCAAGGGATCCTCAGGGTCCACCAGCGGCTTGGCCCGGTCCAGGGAGGTGATTACCTCGGCCACCTTGGGCGGTTCCAGCCTCTGAGGCAGGATAATACGGAAGGTGGTGCCTTTGCCAAGTTCTGTCTGAACCCGGATCACACCACCATGTTCCTCCACTACCCGCTTGGCGAGAGAGAGGCCAAGGCCGGTCCCCTTGGATTTGGTGGTGAAGAAAGGTTCAAAGATACGCTTCAGGTGTTTCTCATCGATCCCATCACCCGTATCTGTAACCTCCAGGATGAGACGATCTCCGGAGACAGCGGTCCTCACCAGCAGCACACCCCCCTCCTTCATCGCCTGGGCACCATTCTTCATCAAATTGATCAGAACCTGGGAGAGTTGCGTTCCATCGTAGTAGCAGGTGGGGATATTCGGATCGAGATCCGGTTCACAGATGACCTGGGCTCGCCCCAGGCGTTCTTCGAGCAAGGTTATGGTTCTCGTCACCAGGTCGTTGAGGTTGACCGGCCGGATCCTGGTATCCACATTGCGCGCGAAATCGAGGACATCCCCCAGGACCGAGTTGAGCCGGTCAACTTCCTGAATGATGATCTCGGCGTAAGAATGGACTCGCTCAGGATCTGTATATTTACGGTGCAATCTCTGGGCAAATCCCCGCACCGCGGTCAATGGATTGCGGATTTCATGGGCGACTGTCACTGCCATTTCGCCGACCGTCGCCAGCTTGGCCCGCCGGATCATCTCCTCCTGGGCTTGTTCTTTTTCGGCCACGGCCTCACGAACCTTATCCTCAAGGTGGTCCTGGAAACGCTCGAGTTCATTAATCAGCCGGATGTGAGCCAGAGCGGCGGCGGTCTGATTGGCAACGATCGAGAGTAATTGAATGCTTTCCTGGGTAATTGGACGTCCCGAGAACTTGTTGTCTGCGACCACCAGGCCAAGGGCATTTCCGGTGACTACCAGGGGAGCCACCACCAGCTCCTGAACTTCCAGAAGACATGCCAGCGGAGGGGGAATCTTGTCCAGGTAATGATCAGGAGTGACATGGAAGCAGACTTTTTCCTCCAGGGTCCGTGTGAAGATGTCATCCATCTCACGGATCTTCCACCGGATGGAGTGTGTTTCAATGTTCAGGCCCGCAGTCTGATACCTTTTGAGCTGACCGAACTCATTGATGAAATCGGAGAGAGTCAATCCCCTTTCAGCGATGGTCTGCCAGACATGACGGCATTCCTCCTCATTGATCGGACCGACTCCCAGCACACCCTCAAGGTATTGCCTGGAATCATCCAACAGGAAAACCAAGGCACGATTGAATCCCAACGCCTCGCCCGCGGTAATCCCGGAGAGCATGATCCTCAGCAGACGTTCCTGGTCGAGCTGGGTTTGGAGAGTGAGACTGAGCTGGTGTATCACCAACAGGCGGTTGATCACCATGGCCTGCTCGGAACGGCTCAGGTGGGCGTTCAGCAAGGGCAGTGCGGGGGGAGAGGCTGTTTCCAACTGGGTCATCGACAATCCTTCAATTAAGTTCTGGTTTTCGTTCCCGAGATCAATCCTTCATTTAATCCAAACATCTCCCATTGTGCTATACCGAAGGGTAGCAGCTTGTTGAAAAAATCGTTCTCGTGATGAGGATGTGGATTCCCGCTTTCGCGGGAATGACGATTCCCGAGCGAATTTAATTGTCTCGTCATTCCCGCGAAAGCGGGAATCCACGGTTACCTCAATTTTCAACAGGCTCGTAATGGACACCAATCGCCTCGAGCCACCGGTCGAGCATCCGCATGTTTCCAAGGGTGTCTTCCCAGTTCACCGCGGGAAATTTAGCCTGCCTGGATTCGAGATTCTCCGCGACCACATCAGCCTCCAGGGCATATAGCCCATGTTGGCTTTCGATACGGATGAGTTCTGGTACTGGGTTGTCATCCCGAAAAACTTCAATGATCGGATCACGGCCACCCCGCTGGGGTAACCATGGGGAACGGATGATGATCCTTCCCGTGCTTCCATAGATTCGGACGACTTCCTCCTGTTCCACCTGAACGCCTGTTGAGAGCTGAGCCAAGATGCCACCGGGGAAACGGACACTGGCGATGGTATACAGATCGACTCCAGTTTCGCCAATCACTCCAAAAGCAGCCATTTCCTCTGGTTCCGCAATTTCACCACCCTGCGCAACACCCGCAATGAGCCGGCTGATCGAAGTGCAATAACAACCCACATCCAAAACTCCCCCACCCCCCAGGCCTGGATTCACCGCCCGGTGATCCTTCGGAAAACGACCAGTGAAGGAAAAAACAGCCTGTATCAGTCGTACCGATCCGATTGTCCCGGAGCGAAGCAGCTCCACCAGTTTTGCGATTTGGGGGTGGCAACGGTACATAAACGCTTCCATGAGGAAGACATCGTACTTGCGTGCCGCAGCAATGATCTCCAGGGCTTCGCCCGTGTTCATGCCGATTGGTTTTTCACAGAGGACATGTTTTCCCGCCGCAGCTGCCCGGATGGCCCATTCCTTGTGGAATGGATGAAGGGTCGCG
>CAYZUX010000243.1:0-8541 GCA_964481775.1 uncultured bacterium
ATCAGGTCATCCCGGTTTCCGCGATTCATGGACATGGGACTGGAGACCTGTTGGATGCCGTTGTGGAATCGCTCCCGGAACATGCTGCCGAGTATGACCTCTCTGAGGAGTCCGAGGCGATCCGTGTGGCCATCGTGGGACGTCCCAACGTGGGAAAGTCGACACTGCTCAACCGGTTGGTCGGAAAAGAACGCTCCCTGGTCTCAAGTATTCCCGGTACCACCCGCGATCCGGTCGATACGTTGGTGGAAGTGGAAGGACAGAAATATCTCTTGATCGACACAGCCGGAATCCGGCGTCCCAGCCGGATCCATGATATCGAAAAATTTTCAGTCGGACGCGGGATGCTGGCCATCGAACGTGCCGATGTCCTGTTATTGGTGGTCGATGGAGAGACGGGGCTGACTGAAACGGATGCGAATGTCTTCGGCCAGGCGTATGAGACAGGACGCGCCGCGGTCATTGTGGTGAACAAATGGGATGCGGTTGATAGGGATACGGATACTTCCGGTAATTGTGTCAAAGTCATACAGGAGAAACTCAAATTCCTGCGCCATTGCCCCATTCAGTTCGTGAGTGCGCTTACTGGACAACGGACTCACAAACTCTGGGATGAGATTCAGAAGGTCTACGCGGGCTACACCCTGCGTGTTCCGACTGCCGGACTCAATGAAAGTCTGCGTGAATGGATCGCAAGACGTCCACCCCATGGAATCAAGGGACGTCATCCCAAGATCCTCTATACCACCCAAGTCGGCGTGAAACCTCCCACATTTGCCCTTTTCGTGAGGAATCCGGATGCCCTGCACCTGACCTACAAGCGTTACCTCATGAACCGGATGCGTGAGACCTATGGGTTCGTGGGAACTCCCCTGCGCCTCCTGATCCGTGAATCGAAAAGGCGTGAAACGTACGGCGTTGATACAGGCGATATTCAGGCCGATGACCGATGACCACTCTGGACCGCAAGACATCAACCCCGCTTTACCGTCAACTGGTTGATCACCTCAGAGAATGTATTGAGAGCGGTTCGATGCCAGCTGACAAACCCATTCCAGGAGTGGTGGATCTGGCAGGCCAATACAAGGTCTCACAAATTGTCGTGCGAAAGAGTCTTCAGGTCCTTTCGGAGGAAGGACGGCTCGAACAGGTGCCAGGGAAAGGTTTATTCCCGAGAAGCACAAGACCAGTGACTGGTGTGCTGCTTGAGTGGGATCCCGCCGAGACACATCTCGACCTGTCTGGCCATACTGAGGTGCGTGTGCTATCCAAGGTGATGACGACCCTTCCTCGTGAGCTGCTCCAGATTTTCGAGGTTCATGGAAAGAGCGGACGTCAAGCCAGCCGGATCGTAAAACTTCACCTGGTGAACTCCCAACCCAAGGCCCTGGAGATCATCCTCGCTCCTCTCAATGAGCTTCCGGGATTACTGATGCGTGACCACCGTCACTCGAACCTCTACCGCCTCATAGAGGCGGACTATCACCTGCGCATATCAAAACTCATCCAGCACACCGGAGTCCGCCCTCTCCTGGCCGAGGAAGCCAAACTATTGGGCTCCACTGAGGATTTTCCTGCCTTATCGATCCGGCAGGTGCTTGTAGGAGAAAGTACCCCCTTGGCGATGTTGGAGTGGGTGGCACCAGGGGGTAGATGTGATCTTGTGACGGAAGGGAGAGCGGTCCGGGTACGGAGGAAATAGCTGGACGTACCATCATGACCATGGGTAGGATGATGGGTGAAATCTTACCTCCGAGGAGCCGCTGTGATGGAAATGAATGAGTCTGTTAGGAAGCTGATTGAGTATCACACCGAGGCGGAACCCTCAATTGTAAGGGTGTATCGCTTCCCATCCGAGCAAGAGATACGTTTGGTTGAGGTGGACGAAGAAACATGGATGACCGAGGGTGAAAGGATGGAAGCATGGTATTTTGGGGCTGATCTGAATGGAGAGATCCACTTTCCAGCGGGAGTGGCGCTCATTCGCCCAGAAGAGGAGGCTCGTCTTTTGCCGCCAGAAGGATGGGGAGATTGGAATCAAGCTGAGCTTGTTTGGCAAAGAATGACAGTCCATGCCTAATTCTTGGAGGTCAGCATTCCTTATACAAGCACAAGCGGACCTTCTAATGGCGAAAAAGCTTCGCCGGCAAGGTGAAGCAACCTGCCACTGGCTCCACTACCTCCAGATGGCGACTGAAAAACTGGCCAAAGGATATGCCTGTTCTGAACTTGGTGGACCTCCCCCTCACACCCATTCCGGTTTCACTAGATTCATTCAACGAGGTGCTCCCTCAGATGGTCGTCTTCTTGCCGTGTGGGGGAGAGAATCGAGGTCCAGGAAAGTTTTCAGGAGCCAAGTACGGAGACTTGTTCCGGTAGCACGGTTGATTGAAAGGCTTGCGCCCGCGCTTGCTCTCTCCAGTCCCAATCCTGAATATCCATGGGAAGACCATCGTGGAGTTCAGGTCCCTGTTGAATATCCATTTCCGGAGCTTTCAGAAAAAAGTGCTCTCCAAATCGAAAACCTCTTCCGTTTCCTCGATACCTGTTTCCGAGCTTTAGATTGACCCTCTCCAAAAAGATTCTTACTCCACCCCCAGCGCCCACTTGATCCCCCCCAGGAGATGCTCCTGGAATTTCGGATTGGTCCAGACATCCTCGCGATGGCCAAGGGCGGTGAAAAAGCTGCGTCCCTTGCCATACTCATGGCACCAGGCCAAGGCATAGTCACCCTCCGGGCCATAGAGCAAACCATCCTTTTTCATGTCGGTCTTCGTGGTGTCAAGGCTCATCAGGACATGCAACTTTTCGCGGGAATAGGGTTCCTTGAACTGGTAGATCTCATCCTGAATGGTCCAGGAGTCACCGAGCATTCTGGTGGCGGGATGGGTCTTGTCCTCCACCTTGATCGTGACTGGCGCATCACCAGCCCCCCAGGGGTGGTTTACGAAATAAGCACCGAGGAGGTCTCCGAATTCTTTCCAATGGTAGAAAGTATCTGATGCGCTGTGGCAGCCAATGAACCCATGTCCCGACTTGATGTATTCCAGGAATGCCACGCGCTGCTCCTCGGTGAGTAAATCCTTGTCCTTGGCTTCTTTGTTGGAGGAGGTGTAGAAGAAGACACCATCGTATTCGTTCAGTTTCTCTTTGGTGAGAAAAGAGAGATCGATCTCCTCGGGTTTGAGCTTCCACATGTTCAGGCAGTCCGCTTCAAATACCCCTGAGTCCCGGCCAATCTTTGCGAGGGTCTGCTCGCAAAGCTCCAGGGCGGAGTGTTTGAAGCCCTCACTGAAAGTGAGCACCAGGATCTTCTTCTTAGGGGTTTGTGCACTGGAGGTCGCTGCCACAACGGTCAACAGGAGTGACCCCACAATTGACAGGGACACCACGATTCGAATTGACATTTTTTGTCTCCTTCCCGAAATGATAAAAACCTCAAACACATTCATCCCCTCAAGGGGCAACTGGCAATCTCTTCACTTCCTCTATCTGCCCCAGGATGATGCCGTTGTCTTTGTACTTCTTCAACATGAAATGCGTGGTGGTCGACTGGATGTGATCCAGGGTGGCCAATTTCTCGAAAACAAAATATGAAATGTCCTGAATGCTCTGTCCCTCAATCACCACCAGCAGGTCATAAGATCCCGAAACCAGGTAGAGTGAACGGACCTCCGGGAAGCGGTAGATTCTTTCGGCGATCTTGTCGAAACCCACTCCCCGTTGAGGGGTCACTCTTACTTCGATCATACAGGTGACCTTTCCATCGCTGGCCTTGGCGGGGTCGGTGACGGCACGGTAGCCCAGGATCACCTTCTCATCTTCCATGCGCTTGATAGCCCCACGGACCTCGTTGGGTTCGACTCCCACCAGACTGGCTATGCGGTCATCGGATAACCTGGCGTTTTGTTCGAGTAGTTCCAGGATCTGTTCATCAATGCTGCGTTGGCTGGAAATCTTGTGTTCGCTCATTTGACTCCTCCGGGTGAATGGCCCATTCAGGGTAGCAGGACAGGGCATTGGGGTCGAGGTATGGAAGTTCCACTTTTGGCTGGAAATGCTCTCCCTGGGATGCCATGATGCTCAACCTGTTTCCTGATTGCATACTTGGTATTGGAGGCTTCGAGACCATGTCAGACAGAAATCGACCAGAATCCGAGACTTCGCCCTTGACCCGGAGGACCTTTCTCAAGGGAATGGGAGCTGTAGCCGGCGCCCATGGCGTGATCCAATCCGCCTGGGGGCAGGCCACTGTGCCCGCACCCTCCACGGGAAAGAAGATTCGGATCGGGATCGCCGGGGGAGGTTTTGGATGTAGTTTCCAATGGCATGAACATCCGGACTGTGAAGTGGCGGCGGTTGCAGACCTGCGTAAGGACCGTCTCGACAATCTGGTCAGGACCTATGGCTGTAACCGGACTTTCGATTCGTTGGAGAAAATGGTCCTCGCCGATGACCTGGATGCCATCGCGGTCTTTACCCCTGCCCCCGACCATGTCAAGCATGACCTGCTGGCCCTTAATGCAGGCAAGCATGTCATCTCGGCGGTTCCGGCGGCGATGACCCTCGAGGAGTGCCAACAACTCATCGACACAGTCAAGCGCACCGGACTGACCTACATGATGGCCGAGACCAGTTACTATGTGCAGGAGGTCATCTCCGCTCGTAAGTTCTTCCAGGAAGGGGCCTTTGGAGACATCATCTGCTGTGAGGCGGAATATCACCATGATGGCCTGGAGGTGCTTTTCCATGAGAATGGCAAACCCACTTGGAGGCATGGCCTGCCCCCCATGAACTACCCCACCCATAGCACCGCCATGTTGATTGGTGTCACCGGTGAGCGTTTAGTGGAAGTCTCCTGCATCGGTTGGAAAGACAAGGACCCGATCTTCGAGGGGAATCCCTATAACAATCCCTTCTGGAGCGAAACTGCTCTCTTCAAGACCGACCGGGATCATGCCTGCCGCATCGCGGTTTACTGGAAGGTGGCGGCTGGTGGAACCGAGCGTGCCCACTGGTATGGAGACAAGATGAGTTTCTTCATGCCCACCCCGAATGGAACCGGACCGATCGTCAGGCGCCGTAGTGGAAAGATGGAGAAAGACAGCGGTGGGTTCGACCGCAGTGCCGCCGAGATGGTGCAGTACGACCAACCTCAGTGGTGGAAAACAGACATGCTTCCGGAGCCCTTACGTCATGACAGTGGTCATGGCGGATCCCACACCTTCCTGACCCATGAATTCATCGATTCTCTGGTCCACAACCGCCGTCCCGCGATTGATGTCTATGAAGCGGTGGCCTACACCGCTCCGGGGATTGTTGCGCACCAATCCGCCCTTAAAGGCGGCGTACAGATGAAAGTGCCCGATTTCGGGCGTGGAGCATAAAGAGACTGGACATCCAAATAGAACTTGGAGGAGCGCATGAAAAAAGCCTTGCTGTCAGTCCCATTCCTGATGTTGTGGGTCATTGTCTGTCCGGGTGCCATTGCCCAGGAGACGGCCGGCAGGACGATCCATCTGACAGGAGTCAAAGCCGAAATCGGTGTCTCGTATGGCACCGAGGAAGGTCTTCCAGGCGAAGATGTCACCCGCGTCTTCTGTTCCCCTGATGGAACAGTCTGTGTAATGACCACGGCTGGTTATGCAGTCTTCAGAGAAGACAGGTGGACCGAAATGGAACAGGCGCCACAATTCGTCCAAGACCGGTTGTCTCTTGAGGAAAAAACGGTCGGTGAAAGTGGACATGCCAACACCGGCATTACCCAAGTGGAGCCGGGCAGTCATAGCCATGCAGCGATTGCGGCATCGGATGGACTATTCACCCGTAAGGGAGATGGGACCTGGAACCGTGTTTTCCCTCGCGATGGCACTCGCAGCTGGGCGCCCCTCGATGTTCGTGGTGTGGCCATCGACAAACAGGGGCTTCTCTGGTTTGCCTGTCCACAAGGTGTGGGACATGAAAAGGTCGGGCCAGGAAACGAGATCAATTGGACTCTCTATACCGGCGAAGATGGTTTGCCCTATGCCGATTTCACAACTGTGGCCACCGGCCCGGAGGGTGAGGTCTATTTCGGAACCACCAAAGGTCTTATCCGCTTCGATGGCAAGGAATGGGATTACCGGCAGGGACCCCGGTGGCTCCCTGATGATGAGGTTCGATCAATCGCGGTGGCTCCCGAAGGGACTGTCTGGATTGGAACCTCGAAGGGAGTCGCTTGCATCCAGCGCAAACCGATGAAACTCGCCGAAAAGGCACGCTTTTTTGAGGAGGAAATCGACAAGCGTCACCGGCGGACACCCTATGGATTTGTCCTGGGAGTCCGTCTTGAAAACCGGGGCGACAAGAGCAAGTGGCAGAACCATGACAGCGACAACGATGGTCTCTGGACTGGCATGTATGGCGCGGGAGAATGCTTCGCGTATGGGGCGACCAGAGATCCTTTTCATAAAAAGCGGGCCAAGACTGCCTTCGAGGCATTGCGCTTCCTGAGCCAGGTGACCCAGGGAGGGGAACACCCTGCGCCGCGTGGATTCCCGGCACGATCCATCCTACCCACCGATGGTCCCGATCCGAATGTGGATGAGTACACCATCGAGAAAGATGAAAATCATCGCGCTAACCGTGACCCCCTCTGGAAAGTCATGCATCCCCGTTGGCCCAGGAGTGCCGATGGCAAGTGGTTCTGGAAATGTGACACCAGCTCCGATGAGCTCGATGGACACTACTTCCTCTATGCCGCCTACTATGACCTGGTAGCGGAATCCGAGGAGGAAAAGCAACGTGTGAGAGAGGTGGTGGCGGCAATCACCGATCACCTGATCGAGCATGACTACCAGCTGGTGGACTGGGATGGCCAACCCACCCGCTGGGCGAGATTCGGACCGGCATTGATGAATCATGATCCTTCCTGGGGGAATGAACGTGGCTTGAATTCACTCAGCATCCTCTCCTACCTGAAAGTCGCCGAGTACATGACCGGTGACCCGAAGTACCGTCAGCATTATGACGATCTGATTCAGAACCATGGCTATGCCATGAACCTCATGTATCCCAAGCTCCACACCGGCCCTGGCTCAGGCAACCATTCGGATGATGAGATGGCCTTTATGAGCTTCTACAACCTTATCAAGTACGAACAGAATCCCGATTTACGTAACCTCTATGCGGGAGTCCTGTCGCATTACTGGCTGATTGAACGTCCTGAGATGTGCCCTCTGTTCAATTACATTTACGCGGCAGGCTGTGAGGGAGCGGTTCAGATTGGCCCCTGGGGAGGAGCCGATCTCTCAGCCAGCCGGGAATGCCTGGAGGAAGCCGCCAAAACCCTGGTGGATTTCCCCCTCGACCGGATCATGTGGTCACATAAAAACAGCCATCGTCTGGACATTGTTCGTCTGGGAAGTCACGCCATGTTCGACGCCAGTGGAGACAGGGGGCACAGGCGGGATGGTTTTGTGATCCCCATTGATGAACGTTCCATGGAGTATTGGAACCATGATCCCTGGCATCTGGATTCGCGTGGCAGTGGGCATGAGCTCGCGGATGGTCAAGCCTTCTTGTTGCCCTATTACATGGGGCTCTATCACAAGTTCCTCACGGAGGATTGACCGATGGCCGCACGTATCCGAGTGCTCCAATATGGCCTGGGTCCGATTGGGATCGAGGCAGTCAAACTGATCGCCTCGCGCCCCAACCTCAACCTGGTCGGTGCGGTGGACATCGATCCTGCCAAGGTCGGCAAGGATGTGGGCGAAATCTGTGGGATAGGACGGATGGGGATCAAGGCCGTCTCCTGCCTGGAGGAGCTCCCGAAGAAAGTACGTCCGCAAGTGGCGGTTCATACTACGGTCTCCTGGCTTGCGGATGCGATGCCACAGCTGCTCGACCTTGCCGCCAGGGGCATCCATGTGGTCTCCTCGACCGAAGAGCTGCTCTATCCCCATTGGAAGTATCCAAAGCAAGCCAGGCAACTGGAAAGTGCCGCACACAAGAACAACATCGTGATCTTTGGAACAGGAGTCAATCCCGGTTTTGTCCTCGACACTGTAGCCATCCTCCTCAGCGGGGCTTGTACCCGGGTCACGCGGATTTTCCTGGAACGCCAAGTGGATGCCGGTACACGGCGTCTCCCCCTCCAGTTGAAAGTGGGAGCGGGGATTACCAAAGCGGAGTTCAAAAAACGGGTCAAAACAGGACGCATGGGCCATGCAGGCTTCATCGAGACACTGGCCCTGGTGGCGCGTGCGATGGGGTGGAAGCTCGAGGCCATCAACGAGACAATCCAACCCGTTATCTCCGAAAGGCTGGTGCGTACTCCTTACCTGACAGTCGAACCGGGCCAGGTGGCGGGTATCCACCAGACCTGCAAGGGAAAGGCGAGTGGCAAGGTGGTCATCGATGCCGACCTGAAGATGTATGTGGGCGCACTGGAACCCCATGACCGTATTATCATCGAGGGTATTCCGGGTATCGATTGTTGCTTTGAGGGTGGTGTGGCTGGAGATGAGGCCACGATCGCCATGCTGGTGAATGCGATCC
>CAYZUX010000244.1:0-8519 GCA_964481775.1 uncultured bacterium
CAATGGCTAAACAAAGAAGGGGGTGCGATAGAAACTCAATTCGGCTTTCACCTATTCCCATTCGTGACAAGGCTCTCGTATCCGGTGCTGAGATTCTTTGACCGCTGGGGGAAACCGCTGGGGCCGCTGATGCTCAACCAGGCAGTACGGGGAAAGAAGTGATGGTGTGCAACCGGCAGGGAGACGTGGTAAACTGGGGGGAAAGGCCATGGTGCTAAGTGTAAGGTGGGAGGTTTGATGCAAATGACTTTACAAGAAGAGCTCTTCAGTATTCTCCACTCGCTGCCTCATGAAAAGCAGGAGGAGATCCTGTGTCATGCGCGGTCGATTGCTCAAACCACGAAGACTGTTCCTGCCAAACGGCGTCTTCGCGGTCTTTGTGCGGGTTTGGGTATGGATATCTCTGAAGATGAAATAGGGGAGTTACGCAAAGAGATGTGGGGGAATTTCCCTCGGGATTTGGATTCTCCTAAATCTCCGTCTTGACTCAATACCCCTCCCAATCTTTGACCGCAGACACCCAGGTCGGATTCTGGAAGGCTCTAACCACCGTATCCCGCTGCATCGGGTTGCCCTTGCAGTTGAGACCAGGATTGAAGGACTCTGAGAGCCAGGCCACCCAGCCGAATTCATCCTGGAGGCTGCACTTGATTGTGGTGTCTCCAGTGTTGACATCTCCAGCTTCTTTTGTACTCACCCAGAATGTCGGGGTGATTGGATTAAGGTCTTTGTCATAAAAACGTGCCACGGGGCTTTGGGAAGGAAACTGACGCCATGCAACCAGAATCTCATGGTTTGGTCCAACCGCGACATCCATGGCACTCCCATCAGTGAAATCAGGAGCATCGATCAGGTCATCATCAACCTGAATTATCTGCTTTCGTGCCGTGTTCGGAGTCACTGCGTCAAGTACAGCCAAACATGGATGATATTTTCCATATTCGTCCAAACCTCGTACAGCAATTGATACACGACTGGCTCCAAACGCACTTATAGCACGCTCCGTTCCTCCTAATTCAAGGGAAATGATCCCTGAAGGGAGCGATACACCTTCCAGATAATCCCCGTAATCAATGACTATTTTACCATCGACATCGAATGCTATGGCAGTGTTCTTCGCCGTCCGAACGACAATATATGGATATCCTCCGGAGATACTCTGCCTTGCCGGAGCGTCCCCTCCAATCCCTGGATACATAAAACTCGGTGTTCGTACAGAGTTTCCGTAATCACCCCATACGGTGATTACTATTACGCTTTTCCCTGGGCTCGGTATTCCAAACACAGATCCCGGATCGCCGCCAGTCATGTCCTCAGTGACTGTCACGACACCCCCACCCCCCAGTGCCAATATTCCGCAGGTCCGGCTGGCACCGGTGCCTGCAATACGTGCTGGATCGTTCGTGATATTGCCGATGGGAATTGATTGTCCGGGACGGACTGGCCCAAAACCAGATGGATCGTTGTTATATTGCCATAGATTCATTGAGCCATTCCCATTTACGTACGCAGTAGCAGAGATCGTCTGTGGAGCCAATAAAACATCCAAATCCACCATTTGTTTGCTGGTCATGCTGAATGCAAACTCACTGGGACCTATTGCATCACCCGCTACCTCCTGTCCAAATCCGCCCGTTTCCGGAGGCTGACTCATCGCCGCTTCGCTAACACGATCAGGAAAGCCTCCGCCTACCATAGAGCCATATTCCCCATCCACATATAACCCCCCAATATGGGCCAGTTGGATGTAATCTACTATCAGGCGTGCCACTCGCGGGCCACATGGGGTTTTCCCATCCAGGCCAAACAAATGAATATACTCCCCTCCGTTGGATGAACATGCAACATCAAAATTACTGAAACCATTCCCGTGTGCATCGAAATCAGGCCAGGGTTTGTACTCCTCGGAGCGAGGTTTGATTCCAGCTTCCTCCAAGGAAACCTGCCCATACGCTTGTGGACATAGCATCAGGAAAGCACTCAAGACAACCGTGAAACAGCAGGATCGTGGCATAACGGTTACCTCGTTGTATGAAAATGGGGTGCGTGATAAGCACACCCTTCGAGATCACGGATTCATCTTCAACAGACTGTCATAATAAGTCCGGATGCGCTCCCTCCAGTGCGGGGAAACATCCTCGAGGTTCTGACGCAACAGCCGTGCGAGTGATTCAGGCTCCTCTTTGAGCGGAAGAGCGGGGGACTCCTCGACTACCGCCTCGGGAGCATCACCGGGGGCCGGCAGTGCCTTGCGTTTTTTCTTGAAACCCTGAGTGTGCATCGATTTTTCAGCATCGAGCAGCCGTTGCTCGATCTTGTTCTGTGTTTCGGTCACCTGCTCATTCAGGCGGTTCTGGTCGAGGTCCTTCTCTACATCCTGCATCATTTCGCCCACACCCTCGAGGCTGCCGGTGCGTCCTTTGGCCTCCTTGTAGCGTCTCTCCAGCTCCTCGAGTTGACGGCGGATATTCCGCTGCTGTTCCGCCATCTTCTTGAGCTGTTCGGAGGCGCTCCCCTGCTCCCCAGCCTCGCCCGGCTTATTCTGTTTTCCAGATTCGCTCCCCTGGCCCTGTTGCTCCTGCTTGCCGCTGGGATCGGGAAGACGCTGGTTCTTGTTGCCTTCCTGCATCTGCTCCTTGGCGCTTTGAGTCTGCTGGTTGAGCTGCTTCTGCTTCTGCAGCATATCTTTCAGCCCTCGGAAATAGCCCTCCAGGCCACCTCCGTTACCACTGGATTGGGACTGTGATTGCTCAAGGGAATCGAGCAGATCCTTGATCGCCAGGTTGACATGCCCCAGGGCCTGGTGGGAACGGTCGCTGACAATCACGGGGGGGGCTTCCTCCATCACACGCGTGTTCTCGCCCCAGTTCCGTGCCGCCTGGTCGAAACGTTTCACCACGGTGAAATCGGCGAAAGGATTTTTCTCAGCCACCTTTTTGAACTCGGCGGAAAGCCGGGCTGCCTCCTGGCGGAAAATGCCCATCTGACGTCCCAGGCGGCTCATGTTATCGGCATTCGGCCAGGCCCGCATGGGACGGTACCGCGAGGTGGTGACATCATTCGTTTCGCTGTTCTCGGAGAGCAGAAAGGCACGCTCCAGGATCTCTTTCATCTTGGCAATCTGCTCCTCCATATCTTTTCCACCACCACAACCGCCCAAGGCACTGGCCATCTGGTCGAGGTCCTTCTTGGCCCGGGATTGACTCTTGCAGGCCTGGCTCAGTTGATTCTGCTGGAGCTTGGAAAGCGCCGATTGCTGCTTTTTCGAAACTGACTGAGCCGCCTGAGACTTGTTGAGCTCCTGCAGATTTTTGGTTATCGGGCTGTCCTGCTGCTTGGCCTCCTCCTCCAGGCGCTTGAGCTCCTCCAGCAGCGACTCGGTCTCACGGTTCAGCTGCTCCTGACGATCCGCGAGGAGCTTTTCCTCGGAGGGAGGCTGCTGCTCGGCTTTGTCCTGCTCGGAACCCTCTGCCTGTTGGGACTGTTCACCCTGTTGCTGCTGTGCGTCCTGTTGTTCTCCGGATTTCTGTTCAGCAGTGGATGCCTGCTTCTGTTCCCCCGTCTGGTCCTGCTTCTTTTCACCAGCTTGTCCGGATTGCTGATCCTCTGACTGATTTTCTCCCTGCTGGTCACCCTTGGCAGTCTGCTCCTGTTGTTCTTTCTCCTTGGCTGCCTGTTGGGCTTGATCCGATAATTCCTCGAGCTGTTCCTGAAGCCCCTTGGGGACTTCCTCCAAATCCTCGAGTTCCTCCAACCCGCTGTCCAGCTCCGCTTCATCGGTGGCGGAGGCGGGATCGCGCTGCTTCTGGAGTTCCTGGGTGGCCTTCTTGAGCTCCTCCTGCAACTGAGCCAGTTGCTCGGTCTGCTCCTTGAGATGCTCCGCCTCCTGCTCCAGCCACATGTTCTTGAGCAGTTCGAGCTGGCGGTCCAGCTGCTTCTCGAACTCCGCCAGGTTGGTTTCTGTCTGCTCCATCTCCTCCGGACGCAGCTGTTCTTTCTCCAGAGCCCTTAGAGTCTCCTGCAATTCCTTGAGAACCTGCTTGGCCTCCTGCGAGAGCAGCTGATCCAGAAGTTCCTGGACTTGCTCGAATTTCTGCAGGGTCCTCAGGCTGATATCGTTCTCCTCCTCCAGCCGTTTCAGTGACTCCGCGAACTTCTCGGCCACATCCGCGATCTTTTTCTGGACATCTTCCTGGTGCTTGACTGTCTGCTCCAGTTTTTTCTGGGTCTCCCAGTTCCGTTCGCCGCGTTGCCGGCCCTTCTGATTACTCTGCAGGTCCTGGCGCATTTCACGGAACTGGCGCGAGATTTCCCGTTGGTCCTCGAGGAGTTCATTGAAATCATCGGTGGTCCTGGCCTTCATGGAGGCCTGTTCCTCGAGCGTTTCCTCAACTGTTGGGAACCGCGCGGTAAAGGTCTCGCTGCGTCCCACCTGGCCGGGATGATCCGGGCCACGCCAGTCAGTCACCTCGATCCAGTAAGAGGCCTGTTCTCCGGGCCACAGATTCGCTGAGCTGAGATCAAGCAACGGTGAGAGCGTGACTGTGGTCGCGGAGGGAACAGCTCCCGCGGAGTCGAAAAGCCGTTGACGAATCTCTCCGCCACCGGTTCCATTCTCCAGGCGGTATACCAGAACTCCTTCGGACAAGGCGACATCATCCGCAGCCAGCGCCTGGAGAGGAATACGCAGGTCTTCTTTGAGAATGGTTTCGCGGCTGGGCGAGAGAATCTTCACGGAGGGAATTGCATCGGCATAGGCCAACAGTGGCAGATCCGGAACACGGGTGGTCTGGTTGAAGTGGTCGGTGAGCTCAAGACGGAGGATTGATTTTTTTGAGAGAACCAAAGAGGTCCCCAGGGTTCTGGGCTGACTGACATCCAGGGAAGTGGAAGACAGGCGAGAACCGGTCTCTGAAAGAATCTGAGCCACCGCCGAGGTGAGCAGGTTGTTGGTTTTCCATTTAAGGTGGAGTGTCGAGCCAGACATCGCTTCCACCCGCGCAGGTGCTGCCAGCGTCCGTTCAGGATGGTGGGTGTAGTCTGGGGGTACGACCACCACTTCGGAAGACTCAACCGCCGGCGGGTATACCGGGACAATCCGGCAGGGATTTGAACGCAGGGTGTCGGAAAGCAGCAGGACTTCCATCTCATGATCAATTCTCAGGTGAATGGTGGAAACAGGTTCATCATCACTGCTTTTCCCGCTCACCATCCCGGCAGTCTTCCAGAATCCCCCTGCATCCTTCACCAGGACTTCCAGGTATTCGCCAGCGGGGAGTTTTTCACTGCTGATGAGACTGACCCGGGTTTCGCTGGTGGATGGAATGATCAGGTCGTGGTGGAGCGGAACCCCGATGGTTGAGGGGATCTGAATCTCCAACAGGTCAGAAAGCACCTGATGCTGCCCCGGGTAAAAAGTCTTCTGTATGGCGCTTGCGGTTGGTCCGGGGGCCAGGAACCACAGAAGCGGGATGACAAGGCCCCCCGCTATGCCGGAAATCACCAGCCAGCGCCGTGCCGACAGGGTCAGATTCATCCGGCTCCAGGCTGGATCGGGGAGTTCCTCGACTTCCCGGGACAGGGCTTGCATAAGACCTGTGGAATACCCGAGAGAACGAACCTCCTGTTGATGTGAGCGCAGGTAATCGAGCGTGGTCAGATCATTCCGGAACTCGGGGTTGCTGTCCTCCAGCAAACGGCACAGACGATGGTAGGAGGCCAATGCCCACAAGGAATGGCCAACTTTCAGGATCAGCAGAATCAGCGTTGCTCCCAGACAGACAAGGGCAAAACCCCTCTGCCATCTGAAGGAGGTACCGGCAAATTCGAGGATGAAAAGCCCCAGGAGGCAGACACCCGCGCTGGTGACAAAGAGGAGAAGGAGGTCTACCAGACCCCATCCCAGAAGACGGAAGCGTGTTTTTTGAACGTGACGGCTCATGGTTCTGTTTCCTGACTGACTAATTCCGTATCTGATGGATTTGAAACAATCCATAACGAAACTTCACGGCCTGGTCCTTGGGAGGTGGGAGGCAGTAGAACCGGGGTTCCTCCAAACATGCCAGCCGCTGCCGCCTTCTCCAGGGCAGCCCGGAATCCATCGGCATCTTCTTCAGTATCCCAGATAGTTTTCCAGAAAAAAGCGGTCTCTCCTGAGCCACTCCGAACCAGGCAATAACGGTCACCGCCCCACCCGGCCGCGGCCTTCTCAGTAGCATGGGAGGACATGTGGTCAAGCAGCAGGGTACGGATGATGAATTCACCAGCCGTGTTATGCCAGGCGATGTTCCATCCCTCTCCCAGCCTCCGGAGTAATTCCGCCTCCCCCAGGATCACATCGACCGGTGGATCGGGTTCTTTATACAGCTTCTCCGGATGAAGAATCTGTTCGGTCGATTGGGGGGGATGTTGATAAACATGGTTGACCAGATCCCAATCCCCGAAATCAACCGGGTTAATCACTTCTTTGCTGTTGACAACGGTTCCATCCCTGATGTCGTGATTTGCTGCCAGTTCGAGAAGGAAGTTCTCCCCCGCCAGGTAGGGAAACAGCAGCATCCCCTGGAAGAGAGGAGGAGCGGCGGAAAGCGTGTCCTGATCCATGAACAGGCTCGCGGCGGCGGTGACCAGAAGGTTGGCCAGGCCCAGGTCCTTGGCATACAGCAGCATGGAAAGGGTCGCATCTCCCTCGACCAGAGCAAGCGCGGCCAGGGCACGATCATCATTGTCTTTCATTTCGAAGGGAAGTTTGAGGAGATCAAAGTGTTGATCAGTCAAGGCGTGAGTGAGCTCATGCTCAAGAATGATCTGGGTGAGTGCCACCTTGAGAGACAGGTCCCCCACCACCTGCATCTTCTTGGAGTGAGGGTCATACAGGCCGCCCACCTGTTCGGCCAGCAATCCACTGTAAAACTTCTCCAGATCCAGGTCTTTCGGCGCCGCTCCCAGCAGGGCGAAGCTGTCGCGGATATTCCTCCAGTCTTCGGGTTGATACTGGCGGGCCAGTTCCCTGGCCAGAAGCATACTCAACTGCTCTTTCGATAACCGTTCAAAGGGAACCGGAGTCTTAAAAGAAAGACCTCTGACTGCCTCAGTCTTCTTGACCAGATCCTCATATCCATCTTCCCCAAGAGCGGAAGACAGGAAAACCACCAGAACCGTCAAGGTGATGGCAAATTGGCATGGCCAGGAATGGAATTTCATTGCATCTCCTTCTTTCGAGGTTTTACCCACTCCCCCCTTCTGTAAGGAAGGGCTGGGATGGGGGGGCATTCCTCCTATGACTCATCTTCTCCACTCCCCAGCAATCGCTTTCTGAGCGTATTCCGGGAGATGCCAAGTATTTTGGCTGATTGAACCTGATTCCCACGAGTCAGGTCGATGGCCTCCTGGACCAGGATTTTCTCGATATCCGGGAGAACTGGCACACAATCGCCTCCTGAAAGAAGGTCCGCGAGAGCTTTTTTCAAGCGGGCACGAAGTTGTTCCTCCAAAGGAGGGAACCCCACCCCCTGCCCCGTTTCACCAGCGGGTAAGTTACGCATTTCCTCCAGCCCCAGGTCAGCTGGTGTAATTGCATGTCCACGGCACTGAACCAGAACCCGTCGGATGGTGTTTTCCAGCTCCCGCACATTTCCTGGCCAGTCGTGGGATGCCAGAGCCTCCAGGGTTTCGGGGAGGATCGCGGGAGCCTCGATGCCATTTGCGCGAGAATGCTTCTGGATGAAATAACGTGCCAACAAGGGGATATCCTCGCGCCGTTCCGCGAGGGCAGGCAGGTCGATTGTGAACACATTCAACCGGTAGTACAGATCACTCCGGAAACTCCCCTCACTGACCAGTTCTTCCAGGGAACGGTTGGTGGCGGCGAGGATGCGGACATCGACTTTTCGTCCGCTGCCTCCACCCACCCTTGTAACCACCTTGTCCTCCAGAAAACGGAGCAAGGTGACTTGAGTTTCGAGGGGCATCTCTCCGATCTCATCCAGAAATACGGTTCCGCCATCAGCCTGCTCGAATTTCCCGATCTTGCGTTCATGTGCACCGGTGAAAGATCCCTTCTCATGGCCATACAGTTCGCTTTCGAGAAGATTCTCCGGGATGGCACCACAGTTGATCGGCAGGAAAAGAGCATCCTTACGGCGCGAGAACTGGTAGATGGCACGGGCCACGAGTTCTTTGCCGGTCCCGCTTGCGCCACGGATGAGCACCGGTTCGGTGGAAGGCGCCACCCTTCCGATCCGTTTGTAGACTTCCTGCATGGCCGGAGAATTACCGATGATACAATCTCCCTCGGAGACTCCGCTGGATTCCTCCTCCTCCCCGAGGAACACCGCTTTGGACATGGCCTCATGCGCCTGGTGAGCGCGATGGATCAAGTCGCGCATGGTGTCTGATTCGAACGGCTTCAGGACATAGTCATACGCCCCATGGCGTGTGGCCTCGATAGCGGTGTTGGCGGAGGCATAGGCGGTCATCAGGATGGCGGAAATCTTGGGGTCGAATTCCTTGATATGCCG
>CAYZUX010000245.1:0-8498 GCA_964481775.1 uncultured bacterium
GAGTCGTTTAACTCCCTCAGCGACTAACCAGAGATTGCCAGACACCTCAGGATGGGTATGGATGACAGGATAGATGTCGAAAGAGGCAATATCACACCCCTGGACATAAAGGGGATAGTCCTCCGGGTGTCCACTGCGGGGGCCACGCCCCCACCATCCATCCCAGGCGACTCCCTGTCCCAGGTTCATGAGCACAGGCCGCGTGGGATCGGCTTCCCGCATGATGTGATAAAGGGTTTTGACATCCTTGGGTGGGATCGGGAACCCATGTCCAACCCCCATAGGCAAGGGCTGGGCATTGTCCGGCTCATCGCCGTGCATCCAGCCGATGATGATCTTCTCGTTCCTGTAGGTAAGGCCGGTCTCGTTCTGTTCACAGATCACCGGCATTTTTGCCAGTTTAAGCCGGCTGAGTTGTTCCTGGGTGGGTCCTTTCCACAAACCTACATACAGGTTGATCCCGGCTGCTTTGTAGGCCTTCGCATCCCTTGGATCCTGGAGCCAGACCCCGATGGGGAAGAAAGCAGGATCAGTGGAGGGCCCATGGCTCCATTGAGCGTAAGGAGACTCTCCCGCCACTGGTGCAAGGTTCAATCCCAGACTCAGTACTCCCAGCGTAAGAAAGAGGAGATGAATAACACCCGCTGGATTACTTCGTGTTTTCGACAATCTGGTTGATCTCCTCGACCTGCTCCTCTGAAAGCGGGTAATCCAATGCCTCTACAATCTCATCCAGTTGCATGGCACGGCGTGCTCCGCAGATCGCGCAAGTCAACCCGGGTTGAGCAAGCACCCAGCTGATCGAAAGCTGAGTCACCGTGCACTCAAGCTTCTCGGCATAGGACTTCAGGTTCTCGATGATCCGCAAGTTACGTTGGAACGCTTCACCCTGGAAATCAGGGTGCTCACGACGGTGGTCTCCTTCGGGGAATTTCGAATTGGATTCGAATTTGCCGGTGAGGAGGCCTGAAGCCAATGGGCTGTAGGCGAGCACTCCAATCTCATTCTCTTCACAGAAGGGGAGGATTTCCTCCTCGATCTCACGGTGGAGTAAGTTGTACAGGGGTTGGATGGACTCATAGCGGGCTGTGTCCAGCGCGGTTTCAAGGTCCTTGATCCCGAAATTGGAGAGGCCAATATAACGGATCTTCCCTTCCTTCTGGAGTTCGGCCAGAGCTTCCATCGGTTCGGTGACAGGTGTTTTGTTATCCGGCCAATGAATCTGGTAGAGATCGATCACATCACGCTTGAGCCGTTTGAGCGAGGCTTCGCAGGCTCTTTTCAAATACCCTTTTTCATTGGTGACACCGGTCATCCACTTGTCATCGAACTGGACCGCGCCTTTGGTGGCGATGATCGCATCTTTCTGCCCTTCGAGACCTTTCGCAAGGACCGTTTCAGCGCGTCCTCCCCCATAGATATCGGCCGTATCAAAAAAATTGATTCCCGCATCCAAGGCAGCGTGGATGGCTTCAATCGACTCCTTGTCATCCGCTTTACCCCACCACCAGCCTCCAAAAGCCCAAGTCCCAAAACAGATCATGCTCACATTCAGGTCGGTACGGCCCAGTTGAACAAAATCCATGAGAATTCCCTCCTTACGGCATGTTGATTTGGTTCTTTCTCCCGCTGTCATCCTTCAGATACAGGATGGTAATCCGAAGTCTTTTTCTGAGAACCCCTCAGCGGTGGGTATCCATCCAGGCCCGGTTCGCTAAAATGAGACCTATCCGGCTGATCGAAGGAGGTTTTTCGCCATGAATCGTAGAGAGTTCCTGAAAACCGCAGCAGTTTCCACTGCCATCCTGCAGATGTCTCATTCAGCACTCTCAGGAGAAGCTGTGTCCACGAATGCTTCGAAGATTCCATGCCGTCCCTATGGGAACACCGGAGTCAACCTCTCCATCATTGGGTTTGGGGGCATTGTGGTCACCAATGCCGAACCGGCTACCGCGAGCCGGGCAGTAGCCGAAGCGGTGGAGCGCGGGGTGAATTACTTCGATGTGGCTCCGAGCTATGGAGATGCTGAAATCAAGCTGGGCCCGGCCCTGGAACCCTACCGCAAGAATGTGTTCCTGGCTTGCAAAACGGGCGAAAGAACCAGGGAAAAAGCTGAGTTTGAGTTGAATCGTTCTCTGGAACGAATGCGAACCGACCATTTCGATCTTTACCAACTCCACGGCCTGGTGGATGTTCAGAAGGATGTGGATACTGCGTTCGCCAAGGGAGGAGCCATGGAGGTCTTTATCGAGGCCAAAAAGCAGGGCAAGGTTCGTTTCCTTGGCTTCTCCGCGCATACGGTGGAGGCGGCTTTTGCCGCGATGGACCGTTTTGAATTCGACTCGATCCTTTTCCCGGTCAACTTCGCCTGTTACTCACGAGGTGATTTTGGCCCCCAGGTCCTGGAGAGGGCATCCTCGAAGGGAGTGGCGCGGCTCGCATTGAAAGCGATGGCCCGCCAGCACTGGCCCCAGGATGATCCCCTCAAGGCAAAGTATGGGAAGTGCTGGTATCAGCCCTTGTCCGATCCGCATGAAGCCGAGCTTGGTTTGCGTTTCACTCTCAGCCAGCCGATCACAGCGGCCATCCCTCCCGGCGAGGAAGAGCTCTTCCGTCTCGCCATGGATGCCGCCATGCGGTTCACACCTGTCACGGAAAAGGAACTGGAGGAGCTGTATGCTCTGTCGGACAAACTGAATCCGATCTTCAAAGTGGCATAGCGCTCAACCCGGAGTGGCGAATTCATTCGCCTTTTTAACGCGAGAGATGATGCCATTCGTATAAGTGAACCAAAGCGAATGAATTGGCTACTCCATGAAACGGAAGGGAGTGAAGTCTTCATCTCGCGAAGTGCTGTGCCACTTTATTCACCGCCTCGATGATCCAGTCAATGTGACGGTCCTGGTAGGTCTGGCTCAGGGGTATGACGACACTTCGTCCAAGGATATCCAATGTCCGGGGTAGCATCTGTGGGTGATACTTCCTTGTGGAATCATGGAGCGGTGATGTCCAGGGGCGTCCATGGCGGTCTGCAGACAGCTTATCCATGACATACTCCCAGCAGGGATAGACATGACGGTCGGGGATGCCTTTGTCATAAAGCGAACCGGCCGGGATGCCTTCAGCCCGGAGAGCCTCGGCAAACCGTGGTGCCTTGTCCTTTTCATTCACAAAGAAGGCCACCACCACTCCACAGTCCCCATCGGGATCGGGCACATCCTGCATCCGAATTCCCGGTGCATGGGTGATACCCTCCAGGATTCTCCGTTTACAGCTCCTCAGGCGTGCCAGAATCGATTCGAGCCGTCCGAACTGAACCACCCCCAGCGCACCCTCCATCTCGTTCATCCGAAAGTTCTCACCCGGGAAGGGCAAGACACTCGATTGCCCCGGACGCCAGTAACACATCGCTGAGTCATGGCGGATAGCGGCCCGGTCAAAGACCTCCTGGCTGTCGGTGACTACCATCCCACCTTCACCGGCGGTGATGACTTTGTACTGCTGAAGACTGAAACACCCCACATCTCCCATTGAACCGAGACGCTTTCCGAAATAGGAGCCACCGCAAGCCTGAGCACAATCTTCAATGACCAATAGATCATGTTTTCCCGCGATCTCCAGGATCTCCTTCATCCGGCAGGGTGTCCCACGCATGTGAACCGGCATAATGGCGCGTGTCCGGCTGGTGATTCGGGGTTCGATATCAGTGGGATCGAGGTTGAGGGATTCATCCACCTCGGCAAGGACAGGGACTGCACCCACGATGAGAATCGCCGAGGCTGAGGCGATGTAGGTGTGCCCGGGGATAATGACTTCATCTCCATCACCGATGCCGATGCCCACCAGCCCGCTGATCAAGGCGGCGGTGCCCCCTCCCACAGCCAGGGCATGGCCGCATCCGGTCATCTCCCGGAATAGGTCCTCAAGACGGGTACACTGGGAATTCTCCAGATCGAGAAAGCGGAAAATGCGCTGGCTGCGTACTACTTTCGCCACCGCCTCCACTTCGGTTTCATCGATCTCCGCCGGTCCCAGCCATGGAGCAGGGAAGGGTTCAGTGGTAACCGGGCTGCCGCCCTCCAGCGCAAGACGGCTATTCAGGTCTGTGGACATGGGAGGACCTCCAGTTTTTTTACCGGACCCACCTGTTACTTCGTTCTCTGGGTGGCTCTCCTACAAGCTGGTCCACCATACTCCCATGATCCAGCAAAGAGAACTGGAAACTGAGTCGATTAAGACCCTCCTTTGGCTACTGCGGTGATTTTATCCATCTGTATTTTCAGCCCCATACTCTCCAATTTATCCGCATATTCCGTCGGCTTCTCCAGGAATGCCTTCTTGCAGCCATCACAGCAGAAGTAGACACGCGTGGTCTCATCAACCGCCACAAAAGCAGTTGGCTTGATCGGTTTACCGGAGACCGGGCAGAGCGTCTGGTAGGTGTAACAACCCGCCAAGGCTGCGGAATAGGTCTCAGGTTCCTTACGGAACTTCTCCAGGCATCCGCCGCAGCAGAAGGCCACTTTTTCTCCCTTGTAGTCCAGAGTCACCGCGGGATCGACCGGTTCCCTGGAGATAGGACATAAGACCTGAACTTTGGGCAGCAAGGCCAACTGTGCACGCTGATTGGCGATTCCATTGGCATACTTCGCGGGATTATCTTTGAGTTTCTTCTGGCAGGACTGGCAGCAGACATAGACCGGTCCCTGGTCACTCGCCACACTCAAAGCAAAATTGACGACCTCGCCCACCATCACTGGGCAGGTTGGAAGACCATCGACCAATTCGACCTTTTCCTCACCTGCCGGGGGAGCTTCCGCCTTCACCTGAGAAGTTGCTTCCGAAGTGGCCTTTGCCTCTGGTTCGGCTGGTGTGTGTGGCGCGGGCCCCGAGGATGGCGCTGGAGAGGTTTGTGATGCCAGGATGACAGCCGTGGAGGATTCGACTCGAGCCCCCTGGATCCATCGCAGAAGGGTCCGGTATGCATCCGATTCCTTCTTCTCCGGCCAGCGCACATTGCCTCCATGGGTTTTCCGATAGCTTCCCGGCAGCTCGATTCCCTCGAATCCCTTGGTGGGCTTGATCAGGATCAGACTCGACTCGGGCGATGCCGGATCCACCACCTTCAAAGCCGCGAGGTAATTCTGACGCAGCTGAGCCTCGGTGAGTTTCCCATCATCCCCCGGTTTATTGAGGCGGAAGACGGAGTGATTGGAGTGACATTTCACACAGGTGGCATTGTCGCCTCCCTCGCGTTCAAACACCGGTTGGACCTGCTCGACAAAGAACCGATAATCCAGCAGTTGGGTGACATCCTGTTTGGCCAGTGTCACTCTCGAATCAAAGGAGGCCAGCAGCGCGGTGGCGGACTGCTGCACCATCGGGTCAGCATCATTACCCAGGTCACGAATCAGAGCTTGGACCGCCGGATTGTTCTGTATCTTAGTGATGGTCCGCACACCCTCGATGGCCTTGCCCCGGACCCCCTGATCCGCATGACGCAACCCGGTGGTGACAACCCCGAGCGCCAGAGAGACCCCAGCCTCATCTCCGACTTTGTCATAATCGATTGAGCTGACTGCCTCGAGCAGGGTCATCATCCTGTCCGCCGGGGCTTCTGCCACCCCTGCATCAAAATGCTCGCGGGTCTCAGCTGCTGAGAGGATCGAAGGGGCCTGGATCAACACGCGCACCGCCTTCTTCTGGTTATCGGGTGCCCCCTTCCGTGTGACTTGCGCGAAGCGTTCCGCAATCTCCGCATCGGCGTGAAGGCATTTGGCATGGAGGAGCATCCCCATCCAGGCGGACAGCCTGGTATCTGCCAAATCTGTGGCAAGGAACTTCTCTTTCAGCAGCGCGGCCATCTCCGGGGCCTGAGCCATGGCCGAATTGCGGGCATCTGCAAGGATGGCTTCACCCAGCTCCAGGCCATAGGGGTCTTCAGCGCGAAGAGCCTCGATCAGGGCCTTGCGGGATTTCTCTCCATCGGTGATACGGGAGGGGAGAAGTTCTTTCACCAATCCCCTGATTTCACCACAGACACTTGCAGGAGCAGTCATCGCAAGGGTGATCAGGCGTGTCGAGAAGGTTTCATCCGCAGGCACCCCGACCGAGTGTTTCCATGCTTTGAGAACAGCGGGTTGAAGAGATGTCGGACCCTCATCAAGCACGGCCAGAAATCCCTCACTCACGAGAGGGCCGGATTCCTCGTAATAGACAGCTGGAGAGTGATCATTCCCAATGCCTGCCATGACACCAGTCCCCTGGGTCAGGGGATCATAGGCCGCATACTTCCTGTACCCATCCAGCCAGGTGTTTTGTCCACGTTCGGCAGGTTCGGGGTAAACAAAGGTCTCAGGAACCTGGACCGAGGCGACAGTGGCGGGATCGCCACCATTTTCACGCAGGTGGAAGGCGTAATAGCTTCTCAGAATGGCATCCCGCTGGAGGTCATTCCCATTTTTCAGGATCGCACCGATCCGCCTGGCCTGGTTGAGAACGATTTGGTGGTGACCATCTGTAAGTTTCTTTTTGTCGAGTTCATCGGAGACCTGACGCACCCAGCTGTTATAGAAGTAGGCTTCATTTTCATCCTGCATGTTGTGGAAACCCTCGATCAGGTTGCGGCGAACCCAGGGGTGTTCGGCCTTTCCCATGGCAGTGACAAAGGTATCCTCGATCAGCGCTTTAGAATCTTCGCTCTTGACCCAGTACCACCACTGGTAGAGAGACTGAGCCGCAGCCATACGGACACTGGGGACCGGATCCTCCTGCATCCGTGTGAGCAACTGTTCGGCCAGGGGCCATTTTTCAGCCAGGTATTTGAAATGTTGATTGAATATCCGGGTAGCTCCCCAGCGTGTCCGGTCATCGCTGGATTTCAGGGCGGCGAGTATCTCATCATGGCCCGCGTACCGCCGGCTTCCGATCTGGCGTAAAGCCCAGGCAGCTCCCCTTTGAACCATCTTGCTGGGATCACCCAGTAAGGAAACCAGCTGCGGGACCGCTTCGGGGTCGGCCAGACGTCCCACGGCTGAGCAGGCAGCAAACCGGACCAGTGGCTGGTCATGGGTCAGCACAGAACGGATCCTGGCTCGCGTGTCGGTTCCGGGATCATCCCAATACTGGTCCAGAGCGGCCAATGTGGCCCCTGTGTCACTGGCATCGAAATCCTTGGGAGGGGGTGTGAAACCGGAAGTCCAACCTTCCGATCCGGGTCCTTTGTATAATTGCGAAAGGGCCATGATGGCAAATTGGGTGTCCCGGAAGGGGGTATCGAAGTTCTTGTAATCCGCGTTGCCCTGCCAGCCACCATGCGGCCACTGGCGTGATAGGCACCACTGGACTGTTTTCTGAATCCGGGGATCCTCCACGGACACCCCCGCCTTGGCGAGTGTGTACAGGCAGTGAAAAGTCTGGAACTCAGAATAAAGAGGGGCCCCGTCAGGCCCTTTCGGGGCCTGAACCAGGATGTTGGTGCCCGTGTGATAATCGTGATGGGTGACTTCACCCTCGAAGGGCATGGTCCAGGTCCCATCCTCTTTCTGATGGGAGAAGATTTCATCGACCAGTTTCTGAATGGCTTCGGCGTGCTTGTCCCTGTTGAATGTCACCAGGCAGTCGAGCTTCCAGCAGAGGTCGATCATATCGACAGGCTTCCCCACGAGGGCGGACTCCTCCATCTGCTGGCGCAGTGTGGAGTATTTTTCATCATGGGTCCGGGTGTAGAGCTCCTCAAAGACCAGGCCGCTATGAAGAGCCACCTGGAATCCACTCACATGCGGGAGGTTTCCATTGCTGTCGGCATAAGGCTCTTTGACATGTTTCCAGAACATTTCCAGGTAATTGGCAATGGGTTGAAGGAAGTTGGGACGTTCTTCATGGCTCACCAGCTTTTCGAAACGGTTGAGCATGTAGCCCATGCGGCTCAGGACTGAGCCCGGTGCACTGATCATCCGTGCCCAGGATGTCTCGGGATCACCATAGATGGGACGCGGGTTGTTGTAGAGCCGTTCTGCCAGGAACTGGCCGAGGGACCAGGAAGTACTCCGCTCGCCCCGGGGGCTTCCCACCGCGAGGAGGACCTTCCTGGATGGCATCAGGCCACCCCACAGGCAGCCAGGGGTTCCCGGACCGCTTCCAGGACTGCACCAGGATCCATGGAAGCCGTCAGCACGACCGCGGCAGAGGCAGGAGAATGGAAATTGAGAGCATTGCGCCGGATAAGGTCCAAAAACGTCCCGGCCATGCCTGGATCGGGGGCTGAAAGCCACCCGATTCCAACAAACGAAGGATACTTGCGGTACCGTGACATGTGATGGGTCTCATCCCCGACGCGGATAAAGAACGGCATCCCAAGCGGGATCATCCGGTCGATCACCGTCTTGAGAATACCGCTGAGCCCGCAAAAGGAGACTGGGGTCAGGAACACAACAACATCACTCCTGATGAAATCGCGGGCGATCTCCCGGCAGTCATCGTCAATGATACACGACCCG
>CAYZUX010000246.1:0-8472 GCA_964481775.1 uncultured bacterium
CAACCGGAGTGCTCAATTCGAAACCTTTCAAGCTAGAGAAGGATACTGTCCAGATGCTCCTGTCTGGCTGGAGCTCGATTCATGGTACCGGTCAACCACGCAGATGGAATTATGTGACCCTCAATCTGGAGAACGGGACCGAAATCGCACGGGCTTATGCGCCGGACACAACTACGTTTGTTCAAGTGATTCTCGATGGGTCTAAGCACAGGGGAAAAATGGTTTATATCCAAGCCGTTGATGATGCTGACCAGGAGACATTTTCGATGCTTTGTATTGATGAAGTCCGTACCGCTAACTTTCCGTCATGGTATGCAAAACCCATAAAAAGGTTGCCATCCTTCGATCCAATGCGTTCCATCAAGGTCGAGGATGAGTTTTACCGTGTTGAGGTAAACCGCACGAATGGTTCGATCACACGCATTCGTGACAAGAAGGCTGGGCTGGATCTCCTTCTCGAACCACGATTAGCGGGGAGCTTCCGTTTCTCACTACCCATCCCGGGAAAGGAACCCTGGCAGACTCTTGAAGCCAACTGGATTTTCGGAAAGGACCAAAGGTTGACATTTCACAGGCTTAAAGGCAGACAGCTCCTGCTTCGCTGGGATGGGCCACTCAAAAACTATCTCAATGAACCCTTTGCTGTTTCCGCCACAATGACTGTTGAACTGCGTGATGGAGGAGTTCTGTTTACTTTTGGAGTTAAGAACAACAGCGTATATGCTGTTGGTGAAACCTACTTCCCGGTTTTGGGTGGCATTCAGGGACTCGGGAAAACGATTGGGCAACTGAAAGAGACTGAAATGGTGTTACCTTCAGGTGCACCCGAGTTGAACAGGAGGCGTCAGGCCTCAGCCTCAGAGGAAAAAACCTCATCACCAACCGCACCTACACTTACAACCTCCAGCATTTTCAAAGTATTCAACAACATGTCCTGGCTGGGAGATCAGGGTCCTGAGCAGTTCTATGCTTATCCCAAAACTATACCCGAAGCCTGGGTTGGTTTTGCCTCAAGAAACCTCGGAAGATCATCCCTCCTTGGAACCCGTGGTGGTAATGACCGTGACCTTTTTGTCCGTCTGGAATTGATTCCTGCCAGCTCCGGCAATTCACGTGACGATGGCAATTGGCCACGGCCCTCGGAACTCAGGGGAGCACCTGTGGGTGTGGAACTCTCGTTTGTTGACACGAAGGGTGGTGCGGTCGGTGCTTCCTATGAGGCGGAACCGATCTTTTTACGGTTCATTGATGGCGGTGCAGAGGAGATGTTGAAAGCATACGCCACCTGGTAAATCTTTCCTCTTTGCAGGAGAGGTGAGAGCTACTCCCAGGCCGGTCATATCGTGATTTCGTTGGCCCTGGATCTGACTGCTGATATTTTTGGAATGTGAGGGATGCGACGCTTCATGTGTGTGTCGGTGATACCGTTCTTCTTTCTGAGCCTCGATGCCTCAAGTGATCCACAGATTCCTATAGTTCCGAATGGGAACTTCGAAACAGTCCATGCAGCAAACGGGTAGCCCGGAGTATGGTCTGTGGAATTTGGTGAAGGAACACAAGCAGACATCAAGGTCGCCTATGGGGAGTCTCATAGTGGGAATTGTTCTGTACGTATTTCTGACCAATCACCAACTCAAGCCTATATTTATGCACTCTTTCAATCCCCTTTCCTGGAAGTAAGTCCTCGGATGACTTATCTGATCACGATTCTTTCTCAAGGCAAAAAACATCGGTAAATCCGAAGTTGGTGCTGTCATTGCGGATAGCTGCAAGCCGATTAAAGTCACGATTGGTCGGGAAACTCTCAAGGGTGATGCCATCCGCTCCAAGATCTTCCCGGAATCTAGCACAACGCGTCGTAACGACCTGGGCATAGATTCCGACTATGACCTTAAATTCAGGGAAACGGCGTTTAACAAGATCCTATAAAATGGGGTCGATATGGTGATCCGGAGAGTGCCCATCTCTCCCCGCTGAGCGAGCAAGGTCATAAACATTTTCTGCCAGTTGCGTGTCCATTCATGGTTACCAAAACAAGATCCATATCGTATTTTGCTGCCAAAGAGAACTTTGCAGGTCCTCTGGGTGACAGCATGGAAATGGATAAGTCTTAATATGTCTTCAAACCCACTCAAAACCAAAAATCTCGCCAGCGCGAAGCTGAATATGCAAGCGGACCTTGGTACCGGGGGGAATACGATGAGCGGTTTCTCCTTTCCAGGAAACTATCTTATCGTGGACATCTCCTGTAAACACATCGCAGTCATTCACCGAGTGTCCTTCAATTCCGATCAATCCAATGCGAAGTCCACCCGCACGCCGAACACGTGCGTTTACTTTTAGTGATTCACCTGAGGACTCCAACTCGAAAGTATGAAATTCACCCTCCTCCTCAGCCTCCAATGAACAGAGTCTTCCCTCTGGCCACCAGGCCCAACCCGTTTCACTGGTGAACACCTCCGGCCAGCGTGGGTACTTGTGGGGCTGCTTCCACGCACGGAAAGGAATGGCAATTCGGCCGGTTCCCAGAGTGACCAGATCTTTACCCGCCACAAAATACTCACCATCCCACTCACCTGGATTTCCGGGCTCAAGGATGGGACCTCCCGGCACACGGTTCCAGAAAATACCATCATCACTGCTAAAAAGATGGACTTCGGAGGTTTGTGTATACCTTCGATAGAACTGGGGGAAAAGGAAATGATGCCCGGGAAGACCTGGATAACAGGTACGTGAGTTGGTGTAAACATCCCACGTCGGTGGGTCATCAAGGGATGGACCAAGCATTCGCTCAACAGGACTCCAGTGAAGGAAATCATCCGATTCAGCGCGGGCTATCACTCGGCGGCGTCCTGGATAAAGACGTGTGTACAAAACATACTTCCCAAGCCAGGAGTCATAATAAATTGTATTGTCTGTGTCCCCCTTGTGGATCAACAGGGGGTCTGGGATGACTCTCCAATTCAATCCGTCAGGAGAGACCATCCCAAAAAGGCAGGAAATCGAATCTTCGGTGATTCGTTCATCACGGTGTCGGGGATGCCGGCTGAAATACTCCTTTGATAATGCTTCCGGGACTGTTATTCCCCCTGCATGAAAGATGCCCTTATACCTCTCATCTGGAGACCCATGAGGATCACGGAAAAAAAATTCACCATCAACACCAGTCATCTGAGGAGCTTTCAAAGGTGGTCCTAATGTCCATTTCCATGTGTACCCATCCTGTGATTCTCCATAACGGACCGACAGGGATTCAATGGGAGCGGTGGAATAAGACCCTTTATCCTGGCCAGCCGGATAGACAGATTTAAGTGACCAGGAACGGTACAGGCCGCCATCCTGGAAAACCCGGGTAGGAAGACCCTTAATCGGCCCTTCTTTTCGCGCCGGTTGTACACGAAGACGGATCCCACGGGGGAGGAGGGCTGGATCTGCCAGAGCCTCAATCGGATCACCGGGAGGACCTGCCACAGGGATAGACTCACCTTCTGGATTTGTCCATCGAAGATCACCCGGATCAATGTACCGGTAGTCTGTAAAAAGAAACTTTTTTTCTGAGGGGATACTCCCGAGTCTATCGGAACTTCCCGTGATGAGAGTCTGGAGTTCCTGATCTTGTGCTGTCGCCGAGGTACACAGCCCAAAAGAAAAGATGGAACCAAGTGCCTCCAGAAATCGACGTCTTTCCATCATCATAAATTCCTCCCAGAAAGTTTTCCCATGCTATATGTTTTGGATGAGTTGCCCTGATGAACAGACTCATCATTCATTCAATGGTTGCCTGGTAATTTCAAACCAGTTCCAGAGGTGGCCCTTCTCAGAGGGTTTGAAAAAGAGACTTGCCAAGTACCCGACCAGAAGAGTGACAACCAAACCAAACACACATGGCCACAGGAAACTGACAATATCGATTAATCCAAAGGCTGTATATAGCGCAACCAAAGTTCCGGTTATCCCGCCGATGAAAACTCCCGGGCTGTTTGCCCGAGTCGTAAACATTCCCAGCCAGAATAGCCCAAGAATTGGACCTGTGAAGGTCTGAATCACCCTGGCTGCGATAACAGCAATGATACCCAATGAACCGAGATTCATGGAGATCAAGGTTCCGAGGATTCCAATGCCAATGGCGGCGACACGGGATAAAAAGACCTGTTTGCCCTCCTCATCAGGGGACAGATTCTGAGGAGGGAGTAAATGACCTTTGAATATTCGATTGTAGAAATCCACAATGATCACTGTCGATTGAGAGTTGATCGCGGATGCAATGGCGGACAATGAGGCGGCCACAATCGCGGCCATCACCGGTCCTGTTAAACCCGGGGGAAAAACCTGGGACATGAAGTAAGGGAAACGATAATCCGTATTACTTTCAACCCACTCCGGCAGGTTGTACCCGGCAGCCTGTTGAGCGTTGAAATAAAGAACCAGCATGACACCGACAAAGGTTAAAACCACCATCCAGGTGAGATCGCTGATGGCGGTGATCAGGAATCCCTGACGTGTGGCGCGGATATTCTTCGCGGTTTGAAAGCGTTGAACCATAATTTGATCACTGGTATATGCTGTAAGACGTCCAGCGATTGATGAGATAAGCAGAGCTGAAAAAGTGATGGGGGTTGTGAAATAGTCTGTGATAACACCCCAAAATCCCGACGACTGAACCGCGGGAGTGAATTGGGATGGGTCGCCAGTTTCCTTCAGGACCTGCCACAAGGCGGCACCGGTAAAATCAACTTTCAGGACAACTACGAGCAGGGTGATGAAGAGGCCTCCAAACATGACTACGAACTGGAGAACCTCGGTCCATATGACCGCCTTAACTCCCCCCATCATAGTATACAAAGTAGCTACAAGCCCCATCAGCGCTACCATGGGTTTCAGGTGCTCCGGATGGCCAGTCGCTGTTGTGATCGCCAGGCAAGGAACATACAATGCCGTGGCCATCCACCCCAGTCGCCACAGGATAAAGATCAGGGACGCCAGGGACCGTACCCACACATCAAAACGTCTTTCGAGGTATTCGTATGCGGAATAGACATCGAGCCTGCGGTAAAGCGGCATGCTGATATAAAAAGCGTAGGGATATATGACAAACCAGCTGAGATTACCAGTCAGAATGATGATGCCGAATTTCATCAGGGCAGAGGGTGTGGCAAGATAATCAATGCCACTGTTCAGGGCTGCCATGAGTGAGAGGCCGATAGGGATCCAGCTCATGTGTTTTCCTGCAAGGAAGTATTGCTTGAGAGTTGTCTGGTGCTGAGAGTGGTAATAACCAATTCCGATGAGGAGTGCCATGTAAATAAGAATGCAAGACCAGTCGATCCACCCGAAGTTCATCTGTCCCGATGGCGGCATATAAATATCTCCTCAACCTTTTCCTTCAGGCTGTCGACAGAAAGGAATAGAAAATGGGAACCCATGTAATTCCTGTTCATCACCTGGTACTACATAGGCCTTGACCTTATGGGCTGATGGCTTTCTCTCCAAGTGATCAATTTCCAGTCAATTCAAGCAACTTTTTGGGTATACATATTGCCATCGTGAGCCGGATGAGCAGATCGACTCCTGGACCTGTGTTCCGGCATTCTGGCCATTTCCCTGGAGGATAACACACCAGGCAAGAGAAACAATCATGAAAAAGTAATTTGGAAGTCGGATTCTTGTTAATCCGGTTTCGGCGGGGAGCAACTTTTGAATGTTCTGATTGTGAATCTTCCAGGTTCCTCCTCCGGCAGTTTTGTGGTTGACCCTTGATCCGGTTGATGTAAGAATCAGGTTTTCAAATTAATGTGATCTACCACAACATGGAGGTTCAAGTAACGAATTCTTCGCAATGATATTATTTTCCGGATACCATGAAAAAAGTGTCTGACATTATTGAATGATGATTGGAAGGGGAAAAATATGCTCGGTCTCCAGCCACTTGATATTATTGTTCTTATTGCTTATTTCATGATCGTCATTGTAATTGGAGTCGTCAGCGCCCGCTTGATCAAGAACCGTGAGGATTACCTGATGGGGGGGCGCCGGTTTGGGAAGGTCCTTATGATGTTTTTTGCCTTTGGTGCAGGAACCCATGCTGACAATGCGGTCGGAGTGGCGGCGCAGTCATACAAGGTTGGGCTTTCAGGAATATGGTATCAATGGGTCATGCTGCTCACCCTTCCCATTTACTGGCTACTCGCACCCGTCTTCCGGCGTGCCAGGGTGTTGACAACAGCGGATTTCTATGAGCGTCGTTACGGGGCATGGTTTTCCATCTTTTACTCGTTCTTTGCACTCTTTATCTGTGTCGTCTTTACGGGTCTCATGCTTTTTGGTTCAGCTCGTCTGGTGGAGTCACTTACAGATCAAGCCCTGAGCTGGCAGTGGATCATACTGGGAATCAGCCTGATCTCTTTTTTCTATGGGATTGCCGGTGGTCTTGTGGCTGCGGTCTGGAATGATTTTTTCCAGGGCGTTCTTACCATTGTCATGTCGATCCTGATCATACCCTTTTTCTGGTCCTATATCGGAGGCCTGGAGGGATTTCAGGCCCGGCTCCCGGACCGGGACGATGTTTTGCATCTTGTCTTGTCAAAGGACATGACAATCTTCTGGATTATGATGATGTCGGTTAATTCACTGATATCCATGGTGGCTCAACCTCACATGATGTCCAACATCGCCGCAGCCAGGACTGAAATGGATAGCCGAGTAGGACTGGTCGGAGGGATGATCCTCAAGAGGCTTGTAACTGTTCCATGGGCGCTGACAGGGGTGATGGCGATCGCCATGTATGGAGCAGGGAAGATCGAACCGGATCATGCCTTTGGTCAAATGGCGCATGATCTTCTCCCTGTTGGATTTGCGGGACTGATGGTGGCATGCGTGCTTGCATCGGTGATGGATAATGCTGCTGTGGGTATGCTCACATTTGCCGGCCTGTATACGAACAATATCCATCGCAGGTTATTTTCCGAAAAAAATGATGAGAAGACCCTTCTGAGGGTGAACCGGATCTCCTCCCTGGTCTTTGCGATTTTTTCTATTCCCCTGGCTTATACCTTCACGGATGTCCCGGCCGCGATGCGATTTACCTGGAACACTGTTCCTCTGATGGGAATTCCTTTCTTTCTCGGGCTTTTCTGGAGAAGAGCAAACCGTTATGGAGCTGTTGCAAGTTTCTTTTCAGGTCTCCTGGCCATGCTGATTGCCAATTACGGATTTGGTTGGACCGGTGATTCGGGTCTTCCCAAAAGCATCCTGTTTTTTCTTGTAACCGGTTTCTCAGCCGGTATTATCGTAAGCCTTTTGACTCCCCCAGAACCGAAGCGCGGTCTTGATCAATTCTATCTGCTGATGAACACCCCTATAGGTGAGGAACAGCGATTCCTGGGCTCTGGTCTTGTGGAGATTCCGGGGACTCAAACATATGAACCCTTGGAAATGAGAGAAGACGGTGATGATCTCCAGAGTGATATCTCAACTTCCGAGAAGCGTGGCCTTGATTTCTCCAGACCAGATAAGGAAACAATCTGGGGAGCGATCGTGATGGTCATCGTGGTCATCACCATGCTTGTTTCCATGGTTCTTCTTGCCGATTGGCTCGACAGATAATTTTTCGCTATTTTATACAGGACCATCCTGACATTTCCCTTGGCGGGCCAGCGGAGGAGAAGAGCAAATACATGCGATCCATATTGGAATCTCCAGCCAAATAATGGAAGTAATGAACGCCGCAGGTCGGTTGGCGGCAGGTACACGAAAATGCGCACACTGGGTGGCAGACTCCACATCAACAACTCTCCAGCACACGCACCAGACGGACCAGGACAGCCTCCTCGAAATCCGCACCCACCCGGAGCCGCCGTCCTCCTGATAGAGATATCTCATACCACGCAGCCTGGCCACCACTCCTTTGATCAACCCCACAGGTCTTGGGCGAAGGTCCTGAGTCCGGGTCCACCAGAACGACTTCCGTTAACGGCATGCCCGGTAGGTTTCTTGCAGCAGTATTCTTCCCTGATCCGTGTTTCAGGATCAGTTTCCCGTCCCTGTAATAGAACTTGGTGTAACTCAGTTGCTTTTCCAGGCAGAAGGTCCTTTGTGTCATCCCGATCTGACGCCAATGCTCAAGCACCCTGCGCCAGAATTCCGCTCCCCGTGATCGTCCACTGTCCCCGCCCATGTCATGACACCTCCCTTTGCGGAAGCATGACATGGATTCAGGGGGTATAGGTGATGGCGTCCAAAAACGGTTACCTTGAAGCCAAAGGGTTTATAGGTCGGCGTCGGCGTCCCTCCAGTCCTATTCATATAACCCCGTATGCCCTGGATCGACCTGGGAAGGAGTTTGTGTCGGAGTCGGGGTGGCGAGTTCATTGAGTTGGAATTCGTAGGCGCCCATGTCGTAGGTGTCGGTGACTTCGCGTCCGATGCCCGCAATGTCGATCGGGCGGAAATTGCCATTCAAATCATCATCTGGGC
>CAYZUX010000247.1:0-8446 GCA_964481775.1 uncultured bacterium
AGACTGTTTCCAGGCTTATCTCACGAGATTCACAAGTTCCTGAAGGATCGTATCCCCGGTGGTGATCACACGGGCATTGGCCTGAAAGGCACGCTGAGCGATGATCAGATTCACAAACTCATCGGAGATGTCCACATTGGAAAGTTCGAGCTCACCGGAGATCAGATCCCCACGTGAGAGAGTTCCGGCAGTTCCGAGGATTGCTTCTCCTGAATTGCTCGATTCCGTAAAAAGGTTGTCTCCCGCTCGCAGCAATCCACCCTCATTGGAAAAGCTCGCCACCAGAATCTGGGCCAGTGCACGGGTGGTTCCATTGGAGAACACACCAGTCACAATACCATCGCTACCAATATCGATTGACTCCAGCTGGCCTACCGGGCTTCCATCCTGAGAAATGATAGCAGCGGTGGTAGCGGAGGCATTCTGAGTCAGGCCACTGAAGTCGAACTGAATAGTCAGAGAGTCAACACCCCCATTCTGCGGGTCAGTGCCATCCGGATCGAATTGCACAATGGGGGGGGAAAGGAGGATGTTGCCGGAGGCATCAGTCCCATAATTCTGGAAGTTGCCATTGGCCAGGAAGACGAGATGACCCGTGGTCGCACTGGGCGGATTGCCGACGGCATGGGGAACAACCACCTGATAAGTCCAGCTGTTCAACAGGCTGTTCGCTGTATGGAAGGTATTGGTCTCAGCTGTCGTTCCCGCAGTCACATCGAAACCCTGAGTGGCTGAATCGATACCAAAGTTCTTGTTGTTGAAAAGCCGTGTGATCACACCTGCACTGCTGGCATTACCACCATTCACGGCATCTTCATCCGTGTGGATGCGAAGGTCGGTGATGTTGACGGTGGGAGAACTTATGCTGAAAGATCCATCGGCGGTAAGCCTGACAGTAATGTCAGAGGTTCCCGCGATGGTATTCAACTGGGTTTGGAGGGCCGCCCTCAGGTCTTCCATGGTCGAAGTGGCACCTACTGCCAATACAGCCGTATCCGTCGCTGTTGTGGTCGCACCGATCGTGGACCCGGCGGCAATTACAATACTGGTGGTACCAGCGGTCAAGCTCGCGGCACGGTCCCCATCATCAAAGATGCTGGTCAGTAGAGTTTCGGATGCGGCCGGGACATTGCGCGTGTCACGTGCGAAGGTGGTGACCACAGTACGTGAGTTGCCTTGTGAATCAAACACTTCGGTGGAGCTGGTGGCATCGGCCTGACGGAAGACTCCAGAGAGGATTGCGGAGTTGGCCAGAAGATCGATATTTCCATCAATCTCATCATCGCTGAAGATCGCGCGAACCTCAGTCTTCTCATCTCCGTTCACGTTGTAAGCACTGACTGACAGATCGTTGAGTGTTTCGGCGCCTGTCTCGATACGGATAGCCCCAGTGGTGTCCACCGAAACATCCAGGGTGGTGCTGCCAGTCAGGGCACGCAATTGGGTACGCAGACTGCTGGCCAGCTCACCGAGAGTGGTCTCGGGTGTAATGGTGAGGATGTCTGTGGCCGGAATGGAAACCGGAACTCCGGGGGGAACGGTATTATAGGTTCCACCCGTGATCCGGATGGTGTCTCCCGCATTCAGGCCAAGCGGTTGTCCATCCTCATTGAACAATGTGACCAGTGTATTCAATGAGGAGGCGGCAACTGGTTGCGACTGGGTGCTGAGGTTCCCTCCAAGGACCGCGTTACCGGTCGGTACAGCATCTGAAAGGGTGTTGTAATCGATTCGAATAGCCTGAGCTGGTTTCGAGGTATCGATATTGCCTTGGGTATCGGCAATTTGACCGATCAGACGTAACCCGGTGCTTGCCTTGGTGACATACCCCAGTTCATCCAGGTTGAAGTTCCCGGCCCTGGTGAAGTAGGACCTGCCTTCACCATCAGCAAGTTGGAAGAATCCCCCACCATTGATAGTGAGATCGAGAAGTCTTTCGGTCTGTTGGGAGTTGCCTTGTGTAAAGATGGTATCGATTGTGTCCGTTTTCACACCCAAGCCCACCTGGACCGGGTTCACTCCGCCCCGTGTCGCGGTAGCACCCGTGGCACCGGAGAGTGTCTGGCTGAACAGGTCCGCCGTGGTTAACCGTGCCCGGCGAAAGCCCACCGTGTTGACATTCGCGATGTTGTTACCAATCGTGTCGATGGCATTGGCTTGAGCCTTCAAGCCGGATACTCCTGAGTACATGGATCTGACTGTCATTTTCTTAGCCTCCTCGTTTCAATGTCCTGGATTCGTTTTGCTGGTTTTTATATCTCTGACCCGTTTAGCTCGGGTTATTGACCGCAGTCACATAGGCGATATTGATGGGAGTCCCATCCACCGTCAGAAGGGTGGCTTCATCGCTGAAATCGATGCCATTCACCAACCCCATAATGAATGTTTCCAATGTGGTTGTGTTCGAACCATAGGTGGAGGTCACGGAGATGGTGGCATCTCCCGCCGGGATTGAATCATCCCCTTCCAGGATCTTTTCGACATTCACAGTCACCCTGCCATTCGCGACCTTGATTCCCTCCGGAGGTGAATCCGGATCAAAAGATATTTCCTTGAGAGATGTTCCGGAGGCATTTGTCAGTTTGATCGTTACCGAATCAGATCCGGTATCCGGCAGGTCGAAGACAACATCGGGGGTTTCATCACCACCCAGACGAACAGTGCTGGAAACCGCTTCCACTTCCTTGCCGATCAAGCCGACCGCTGAGGCATTCACATTGGTCTGCTGCAGCGCGAGACCAAGTGAGAGCAGATCGGAAATATCGGAAAGAGACCCCAATCCCTCCAGTTGTCCACTGATATTCTGGAGTTGCTCCAGGGAGCTGAATGAGGTGAGCTGGGAGACATATTCCTCGTTGGAGAGCGGCTCCAGCGGGTCCTGGTTCTGGAGCTGAGCAACCAGAAGCTTGAGAAATCCCTCTTTGTCGATGTTCGCCGAGGGAGTGCTTGCCTTCGTGCTACCCGTCTGTGTCGAAACCATCTCACTCAGCGAATTCCTGTTACTGACCGAGTTGACATCTGTCATGTCCTTCTACCTCCCATCATGATGACAACGTGCTCAGGCATACCTTTCCCAGCCACCCGGTTGCTTCTCTTCAAAGGGATTCTGGTACCCCCGCCAGGGATCCCTTGCGCCCCGGTCACGGGACTGGGAACCATTGGTCCAGTCCTGTCCCTGCGGGAAGGGATCGCGTGAAGAACCACTGCCCTTGAAGTCCGGAGCCGAGTCCATCCCTCCGGTTTTCACAACCACCTGATCAACACGGAGACCCGTTTCAACCAGCATGCCTTGAATCTGTTGGACATGCTTTGTGAGCACTTCCCGGGTGGCCATCCGGCTCGCAGTCAACTCGGCCACCAAGCCTTCCGGGGTCATATTCACCTTGAGATGTACTTCACCCAGATTTTCCGGTACCAGGCGGACACGTATTTCGGAGCCAACACTGGTCTTCTTCAACTGGGCCGCGTGAACAACCTGGTTCAGGATGTTCGCTTCAACATCGACTGTGGTTGACGTGCGCAAAGTGGAACCTTGTGGAGATGCAATCCCCTCAGCCGTATCGGTTGTGGATGAGATCACCAATCCACTCCCGGACCGTTGACTTGTCATTTGGGATTCCATCTCCCGGCGCGGAGAACGATCCATCTGAGGCTCCCGAACCACCCGCAGGGGAATCACCTCAGCAACTTCCTTGATACTCGATATGGGCGGTTGGGAATCTCCAGGATCTGCCTGTGCAGCACGAGGAACGACCCGATCCAACTCAGTGGAGACCTTGGGCCCACTTGCAGACTCTTTTTGACTGGACTCAGGCATGGATATGCTTTTTGACAAAGTCTCCGATGAAACCTTTTCAGGGAGACCCTCAGCCTCTCCACCCACCTCATTTGAAGACCGGGTACTCAATGTGGGATTACGGACCCCGGTCTGGCTCTGAATCGCTGGTTCGGGTAGCTCAGTGGTTTCTCCACTTGTTTTTGCCGGGGGGGTCGAGGGGCCAGAGAGGGCCTCAGGACTCATCAACAAGGCTGTGTCCTTCCTGACCTTCTGACTCGATTCATGACTGAGGGTGTTCTCCAACTTGGGGTTGGGCTGGCGGTTTGTTTCTGACCCTCCGTTCTCTCTCTCTCCACGAGCGGGAACCCAGGGACCAGCACTGCCTTCGGTGGTCTCAGCTGACAAGGGGCTGGTTTCGATCGATTGGAATGCCATTACCTCAATCCGGCCAGATTGGGTTTGGATGGTTTGTTTATCGCTTGTCCGGACAACCTCCGATTGGGAAAGCATTTCCCGGGTCATCAGTCCTGACTCACTTGACGGAACCGGCTGAACTCTCCCCACAAAGGATTGCGATCTGGCGGGCTGATCGGCTTGCTCTTGTGAAGAACTGTTTGTGCTCTTTTGTATCGGCTCCGGGTTGGCTTGTATCTCCGGCTTTACCGGGATTGGTTCGTCAATGGAGAGTCTCCGGCCCAGAGTCTCAACAGGTTCAGATCTGCCAGCGTTTTCGGTTTGATCTAAAGCCAAAATATCTTTTGCCTGCTGGACAGTACTGTGCCTGGAGATCATCGAAGGAAGTGGCTGGGGTAGTTCACCAACTGAATCATCCAATGGTTTCACCGGAGAATTTTCAGAGGTGCTCAAGTTCCCAATGTGGGCCTGACCTTTGATCTTCACTGTTCCCTGATCTGCCTGTACCTGTCCATTTGTGAACTCACGTATGAGGTCTTGGTCGTTTGGAGTGGAGAGTTGATTTTTCGCCATGGCTGGCTCGGGCGTGATGAGGACTTCGGGTACGGATGATTTGAGCGTTCCCTGCGGCTGCGAATCCGACCCCGGATCGACCGACACTGCCACGCCGGACTCCACAGGTCTGTCAGCTACCACTCCACCAACCTTCGCCATGGCTGGCTCGGGCGTGATGAGGACTTCGGGTAAGGATGATTTGAGCGTTCCCTGCGGCTGCGGATCCGACTCCGGATTGACCGACACTGCCACGCCGGGCTCCACAGGTCTGTCAGCCACCACTCCCGCGGCTTTCACCATGACTGGCTCGGGCGTGACAGAGGGTTCATGGAATGACTGTGGAATCTTTCCAATGCTCCCATTTGTCAAGGTCGACAGTGGACCAGGCATCACCGGAGCCGGCGATTTGACATCTCCATGAGTTTCGACCTGATTCCCAGCTCTGGGAGATTCCTCAGGTACATGGACTGAGGAAATCCAGGAAATGGAATTCCCTTTGAGGATGGAGTCAACAGATTCAACAAATGGCTTATACAAGTTTGCCGCATCGGATCCCTTGGGTTTCATCTCCCCTGGCATGAATTGGACCGTAGACCTCTGGATTTCTGCTGCATCAGACGCCCTATGAAACTGGGGCTCTTGGGGCTTTGCAAACAGGTCCAAAGGGATAGGGTCTTCAGGAACAGACATCTGCGGGAAGATGGTCCCCTTCATTTCCGGGCTGGATGAGGGTGGTGCTACAGATTCTAGTGTGGGAAGCGGTTCTGCTATCTCGTGATATTGTGGAGAGTTGATCCACTCTGTCGAGGTTTTCCCTGGCGCTGGAAATGGTTCTGCCTCGAAATTATAAGTGTAGATAAAATTATGTTGCGGCGGTCTCGACTGAGTGGCAACACTTTGGGTGATGGAGGTGAGTTTAACGACAGTCGATTCCGCTGGTTGCACTGCTGAGGAATCTTTAGTCCCCTCTCTCTGTCCAGTTTGAACTGACTGGAGAGTGTGCTGTTGAACGGTTATCGCCTTTGAATCCGAAACGACGGCCTGCCTTGCAGCTTCATTGGACGGGCTGGAAGGCTGGATGTAAGTGGCGGATACCGGTTGCTGGCTTTGAGAAAGGGTCTCCACCGGGCGCATCACACGGATCTGTGACTGATCGATTGGGAGATGCGGCTTTTGTGGAATTCCCGAGACAGGCTCCTTGCCAAACCCAGTTGTCTTGGTGACTTCAATCTCCAAATCTTCATGGTTGGTATTGATTCCGGTGGAATTCTTTGGAACCTCTGTAGGAACCACGCCTTGAGGTGATTTCAGAATGGTTCCTGGAACTGTGATAGTGGTCTCAGCGGGTGGGGATTTCATGTTTCCACTGGCTTGGCCCTCATTCACTCTGATGGGGGCATGAGCAGCTGGATGAGTCCATCCGGAAGACAAATGGGTTTGAGGGTGTATCTGAGGAAGGCCTGTCTGGTGGGAGGCATCTGCATCACCCATCAAGGAAGCGTTTATGCCCACAAAAGTGCCACTGGACATAACTTTTTTCTCAGATAATCCCGTTGTCGATGACAGGTTTCCTCCCGGATTGGAAAGTGCCGCAAAGTACTTATCGCGTCCCTGTGCGGATTCGGCAGGAATGGTTTCCCTCGGAGTCGATGTCTGGAGCACGTCCGGGACCGGTTGAGTCTCTTCCGGGGTAGTGGCTGGTACCGAGTCAATCCGAACTGGCTCCATGACCTTTGGCTTCATTCCACCAGGGACAAAAACACCCTCCTGAATAGAAAAGGTCTCGCCATTAACTGGCCGGATGAAATTGATGGGATGAGGGAGTGTGTATGAAGGTTGCCCGGTGTCTATAAAGTCCATGGGTGTTCCCATTCTCGCCGATCCGGGAACAGGTGTTTTCGCAGGCAGAATTTGTAGCACTCGTATCGATGGTTCCGGCTGGAGTGGGGGGACTGATTCCTGATTCATTATGGTATGCACAAAGGTCCTGGAGGCTGACCGTTCCGGGATGGATTGGGGGATGAGTAATCCCTCCTCCGACGGAGGAGACTTGGGCTCATTCATCTCTGGAGTACTAGAGAAAGAAACAGGGGTGCCTGAGCCAGACAATATTGAGGTTGGGAAGGTTGATGAGGGAATTGTGCTGTTATGATTGGTTACCGTAACAGACTCTTGAAACACAACATCCGGGATAACCGGATTGATATCAGGCGTTTTATTCAAGGCGTATGGAAAGGTGTTCGAGGTCGGAGTGGGGGTGAGTGCGGAATGGGACGCGGGCTTCAGCAAAGTGATCTCACCATGGAGGTCACTGAGAAATGTGGCCACTTCGCCCAGAACAACACTCATGGAGACTTTTGGATTTTCGGGAGATGAGGTTGTCCTGAAGGACATACCAACAGCTGAGGAAGAGTCTTTCCGGGAAGGGGAAAGAGTGTTCGCCTCATTTTGAATCACGAATCCGGGGTGATCGGCAGGTTGGCTTTCATTCACTAGCTGTTGGAAGATCTGAAGAGCAGCCGCGGGGACAGAAACCTGTAGGAGTCTGACGGCATCACTCCGATTGATCTCCACTGGATCAATTATCTTCGGGGGAGCATATTCCTCTGAGGGGAGGGCAAGAGTAACTGCACCATGGGTGGCGAGCTCATCAATCGTATCGGTTGAAAGGCGGACCACCACCGTGGGAAGCCCGGAAGAAACATTCTCATACCTATCAACCCTGAATGGAGAAGAGAGGTAGTCGAAGGACTGCGCCGGTCCAAAGGGGGAAGGTTGAGGGACTCCTTCGCTTCCCAGATCCTTCAGAGGGACGGTAACCCGGTCTGGAGGAGGGAGAAAGGAGTCGTTTTTCAAGACAGATGGAAAAGATTCCAAGTCTGAAGCCATCACAAGTCTCAGGAGATGCCCGGAGGATCCCGAAACTGTCGAAACAGTATTGTGGGATTGGATGGGAAGTGTTGTTTCCTTACCAATCAAAAAAGCGACTGGAAGTGCCTCCTCTCCCATTTCGGCAGATGGGAAATTCCCCATTTGTTGGGGAAACGATGCTTGCGCGGTTGGAGGCAAGAGGATGTAAGTGACCGAATCTGAGGTATCAGCACTGGCTATGTCCTGATCGGAGTTCTCCTCAATCCCGTGTCCCTTTTGTGTGAACTCGACGGTGGAAACGGTTACTGATCCAAGAACTGATGCTGAGGCCATTCCAGGACTGGAAAAAAGGTTTTCCAACATGGCAGGAGGGTTGATTGGGAATATCGGCATCACCGGTTTGCCTGTCTGATTGGGTGCTGGAGTGGAAGGCAAAAGGTTTCCCATGATTGCGGCAAAGTCTGCCTCGGCGGGCATGTTCTGCAGTCCGGTGGATTTTCCCTGAGCGAGAATGAGTGGGTTGGCACCGAGCTTGGCAAAGAGGCCTGAAAGCGCGGAAAACAAGGAAAACTGGGAGAAAAGACCGTTCATCACTCGTTGCCCTTTTGTCATTCCCATCCAGGAGGCGACACCTCCGTTGACGACGCACCTCTTGTTAAGGCAACAGGCGTGCCAGAGCCGCTCATTCCTTGAACCTTCTTGCTTTAGTGAGATGCGTGTGATAGGAACAGGGAGAAGTTGACTGGATCGGTTTGGTGACCCCATCGTCTAGCCGGCCTAGGACAGCGGATTTTCATTCCGCCAACACGGGTTCGAATCCCGTTGGGG
>CAYZUX010000248.1:0-8408 GCA_964481775.1 uncultured bacterium
GTCTCATAGTATCGGCACCTGCTCAACCGGTCTTTAGCTTCGAAAAGGTCAATAGGTTCTAATTTTCTATAATTTTTTCTGGTTTTGCTAATTATGCTTAATGACTCTTGAACGATTGAGGGGTCAATTTCTTTTGTTGCACAACAAAGTACATCGCCGCGTATTTCCACCTTCTCATCGGTTGATATCTCAGTTTTGGTGGCCTTGCCGGACTTTCTGGTTGCCTTAGTAACCTCTTCGAGCTTACCTGATGCGTCTTTGGACGGTTCTCTGACTTCACTAGCCGCTGCGGAGGCCTTGATGATCTCTGATGCCGAGGTCTTTGCCGCCTTCGGCATCTCCTCAAGGATTTTTTTGGCTGACTTGGAAATCTCTTCACCAACAACCTTCATGGCGGCATTTGCCGGTCCAAAGTCGGCGGTTATCTTACTTGTAGACATATCATCACCTTTTTAGGTCCTGCCGCACCTGTTTTCTCAGTTATCTGAGGAAGTTGTTCATCCTATATCTCTGTACACAACGTTCCTAGCCTGGTTGTGTGACGTAGAAAAAAGATTTTACTATTTCAGCTGGTACCGTTTTGGGGAGAAGGCCAGTTGGGTTATCCTAAAAACCGCACTTGGTGATTGTGTTTTTAATATAAGTTGAAGAGAATCAGGATCATGAAGCCAAAACACGAGATCCAGAACAATCACCCAATGGGTGAGTCGGAAATGGCCCCCCAAGGATGGGAAAGCCTGGCGGTTCCGGTGGATACCTATGGGGGCCGGGTGCATGTGGAATGGGACCCCCAGGCGGCGGTGACAGGGATGGGCCAATTGCCCTTTTTCATCAACTTCTTGAAGACCTCCAATCTGTTCGAACCATGGGTCGAGGATTGTCCGCTGGCCTACACCAGTCCGAATGCTCCGTCGAAAGTGAATGTGCTGGGGACGTTAATGCTGTCAACTCTGGCGGGTCACCGGCGCTATGCGCACATCACCACGATGCGTTGCGACAGTGTGAATCCGCGTCTGTTGGGAATGACGAAAGTGGTCAGCGAGGATTCGGCGCGCAAGGCGTTCAGGGGGGCGGATGAGAAGGCCTGTGGCGAGTGGCTGCAAAAACATTTAATGCGTTGCTATGAACCACTTTTGTATGAGCCGTGGATCCTGGATGTGGATGGGACGATCAAGACGTTGTATGGTCATCAGCAGGGTGCGGTGGTGGGATATAATCCCCATAAGCCGGGACGTCCCTCTCATGTGTACCACACCTATTTTGTAGCCAACTTACGTCTGGTACTCGATGTGGAAGTCCAGGCCGGCAATCAAACGGCGGCGTGTTTTGCGCAACCGGGTCTGTGGGAATTCATCGATGGATTGCCGCGTCAGGCATGGCCGGCGTTTATCCGCGGGGATTGCGACTGGGGTAATGAGCGAGTCATTCACGAGGCTGAGAAGCGTGGCATGCCGTATCTCTTCAAGTTACGCAAGAGTGTGATGGTCAAGGCCATGCTGGAAGAGGCGCTGTACCGTAGCGACTGGACTGCCTGCGGCCAGGGTTGGCAGGGAGTGGAGGAAAGTCTGCGGTTGAAGGGCTGGACGCGAAGCCGCCGTGTGGTTGTGCTGCGGCGTGAGATCAAGGGTGAGATTGGGGGGGTGAAGGAGGACCGGAGACGAATTGGACACGAGCAGCTGGAATTATCTTTCGTGGAGACACTGGAACCGGCGCGGAAGTATGAATACGCCGTTTTGGTGACGTCGTTGGAGGATGAGCTTGTGACCGTGGCGCAGCATTACCGTGACCGTGCGGATGCTGAGAACAGTTTTGATGAGTTGAAGAATCAGTGGGGTTGGGGAGGCTATACGACGCAGGATCTGGGGCGCTGTCAAATCATGGCGCGGATTAATGCGCTGGTTTACAACTGGTGGTCGTTGTTCGTGCGTTTGGCAATCCCGTCGCGGCATGCTGAGGCGATCACCAGCCGCCCCTTGCTGCTGAGTGCGGTAGCCAAGGAAACGCATCATGGCGGACGAACTACGCTAACGATCACAAGCGCGCATAGTAAATCCCGGAAAGCCCAAAGAATTCTTGCGTCATTAGTGGAGTTTCTCCAGAGCGTGAACGCAAGTACGGAGCAGTTGATCTGGGAACGGCGTTGGTGGCTGATCCTGAGCCGGATTTTTTGTTGGTTCTTGAAAGGGAAGCCTCTCAAGTGGCCGAGGCTGCTGGAAAATACGTCCTAGGGACGGCCGTGGAGGCCTCAGATGACCGGATTTTGGACCCTCGGCCGACCGTGGGAGGGACAGTAACTGCCGTTTTTTGGGGTTATATTTTGCACCCTCCAATCGTTTCCGCGCACCTGGCAGTCTTGTATAAGCCCAGAAGCAATACCGGAAATGGTAAGCCAGTGAAGTAAGTGCACACATGCACCTCCATGACTCAACTCGGAATGGATTCACACTCTATCAATTATCTCGATTCGATTGATTCTCGGTTTCCCAACCCATAACACTAACACCCATAAGATAGGCATGTATGACATTATCTCCGCACTGGCACCTCATCCACCGTTCACGCTATTCCAACCACGCTTGATAGCTCCCGGAAATGTCCTCACATCGGCACAGAACTACTATATAACATACTCATATATAATTTGACTTAAGTGATTCCCGTGAGATAGTGGTCTCGTGGTCAATAGTGGACCATTCACCCTATCTCAAGGAGTCACTCATGTACGGTTTTACACTCAACACCTGTTCTACCAAGATCGGTCTTCTAGTTGCCAGCGTTCGTGCCCTACTGGCCTTCTGTCCAAGGTCTTGCTATTTCCGCAAGACCGGAACCTGTTATGCTTCCTGTGGAAGGTATCGAGCTCTCGACCGATACTGCAATTCGAGTCTTTCAGACCTACTGGCGTGGCTTAAAAAGATCAATAGTCCCTATCTCCGACTGTGGACGTCTGGAGATTTCCCCCAGGATCTGGGTGAAGCGTCATCTAGCGTTTGTGCCATTCCTCGCACAGTTATTACCTGGGCATAATCACACCGTGGAAAACGCTTTGTAAAGTACCTCAATGGATTAAAGAAAAACGTGTGTGTGAACCTGTCAACTGAACGCGTAGACACTGCAATTCACGCACAAAAAAGTAGTCAACCGACTGTCCTTACCGTTACACCTTCATTCTGGAATGGGCACCGTTACAGAGTGATTGAAGGAATCAAATTCATAAAATGTCCGACCGAGTATCGACCTTCCATGCAATGTGGAACGTGTGGTGGTGGTATCCCATTGTGTGCCCGTAAGAATCGCCCTTATGTGATTGCATTCACGATGCATGGACCCCGAATCAAGGAGTCGGACCTTGCCGACCTTGAACGTGAGAACTGGACCCCTGCAGACTATCAGCCCCTTCCTGTTGTTACCAATTAAACTCACATTCACCCTTGGCCGAAGAACTCTCCGAGATCTTCGAGCCCGGGGGCCTGCCACTTTCCCTCCGTGAACACAATCCCGATTTTTCAAAAAGTTTGCGCTCTGCAGCCCTTTTTGATTTCCCCGACCCACTATCATATTCCAATCATTGGATCCATCTTCGATCCTGCCTCTGGAATCCCTCCCCCAGTTAATCGATCTCAAATCCCTGACTCGAAAATTTCAACGTCCGGCAGTTCTCGGTGACGATTCTTATCACGTTCTCTGGCACCCCGGCGGGGATGTCTGCTTCGATTTCCAGCGTGACCTTTACCCTGGAACCCATCAAGCCCTCCAGATGAGCGATAACCTCATCGGCGATCTTCCCAGCGTCACGCCCTACACGGGTGGCATCAAGGACGGCGCTCCCGTGGAAACGCTTCAGTCTGGGCGGGGGCACTGGTTCAAACATCGATTTGGTGTCAGTTTTTGTTCCGGTGGTTGTGCCTGGGGCTGGAGCAATACTTGGTATTGATGGGGTAACCGTGGTGGGTGTGTCAGGAACAACAATTTTCTCGGCTTCATACTGCCTGAGTGCAACCTCCGGACGGACGAGTAGGCCATCGGGGTTATCTGCTGAAACATTTACTGGCTGGGCAAAACGCAGTCCCTTATAACGCCCCGCCTCCTCATCGAAATCGTTGGCATAAGCAAATGAGTCCTGCATCCAGGTCAGCAGGCTCATCCCCTCTCGTACCGCATCAACGAGGACGGATGGCTTTTTTAGACGTGGGAGGTACACATATTTTGCGAAATCCTCCACCAGCTGGTTGATGGCTACATGGTCCCCACGCCAGAGAGGAACACGGTCGAGCTCCATGCGCAAACGCGTGGCGGCGAAGTTGGTGATCAGGAGCTCATCATTCCGGAGCTTCTTACTGGCGCGTACAGCCAGTGCGTCCTGTCCTGTCGCTCGGACTGCCTGCAACTCGACAGCCGCCGATGTTGAGCTTTGTACAGGTATCAGCAGCCACTGGTACGTCTCCGGTAGCCGCGCCTTGACTGTGGCATTGGCAGCGGATTCCTGGTTCTCAGCCTGTTTCACCTGTTGGGGTGTAAGGTTCAATGTGACTTTTTCCGCCAGGATCGACTCCCATGCCAGATATTTCCTGACAGCTTCATCCAGGTCCTGCAGGCGCATCTTGTCTGCCGCGAGGAAAACCAGCGTGTTGCGATAGAGGCGAGGCGCATTCCCTCGTGACTCAAGGATCGCTTTCGCCATAGTTTCAGCACTGCTCCCAGGTTCTTTGCTGTAAGGGTGATCGACTCCCAGGACCACCAGCCGTGCATCGAGGTCATCTGGTACGTCCTGGCCAGATCGTGGCATGGGATGGATGCGGTTGAAGTCCCCAACATGACGCAGGTCTTCACGTAAGCGCTTGTCGATTTCCTGGGTCACCTTATCGGGGTCACGATTGAGTTGCTCGGCGCGGTCCTCGGCGAGTTTGGTGACCGTGGGCTGGGTCGAATACCAGTAACGCGGGCCATCTTGATAAAGGTACGTCCCGGCTGAGGCAAGGCGCCGTAAGGCATCACCAAATACGGCTGGTGATTCCCCCGGCATCACACAGCCCAGTCGTACGCGCCTGTCCTCGAGGCCACGGTGAGCAGCAGCTGTAGTTGGGGCGGAACCGAGATAGATGGTGCGGGCCACGCGGCGGCAGGCGGCAAACTTGCCGAGGTTTGGCAGTTCGCCATCCAGCCGTAGTGGAAGTGAGTTGGGGCCGTCCACATCCTTCTCGATGACTGGCACCCAGTTGTCTGAGAGGTAGCGCGTCAACTCAAACTGCACGCGTGGGTCGTCGATGGAGACATTCGCCGGGAGGATCAGCGGATTTTTGTCCTCTTTCTCCCACAGGCTGTGGATCACCGCCGCCATCAGCCGTAATACGCCACGGGTGCGCTGGAACTTCACCAGGGTGGACCAGTCGGTATAGAGACGGTCAAAAATCTCGGGGTGGATGGGGTAAGCAGCCTTGATGCGCTTCTCGTATTCGGCGTCCCGGCACTCGGTGGGAAACTCCTGGCCTTGCGTCCGGTAAAAATCTGCAAATGCTCGAGCGACAACATCGCGGTCCTTGAACTGGTTTGGATCGGTCAGAGGTTCAAACAGCCGCCGTCGCACGATCTCAAAGCCTTCCTCGGCGCTGGCGGGCCGCCAGGAGGACTCCACACGCCCAACAACATTCCGCAGCCGGTCAAGGGCCTCACGTCCACGCTGGCCGCCCACCTCGACATCATCTGCCTGGGTGTGGGGCGATCCCTGGGTGTCGGAGGCGGGAAGGCTGATCACCAGCAGGCAGTTCCCCGCCAGCTTGGCGGACTCGGTCAGGAGCTGGGCGAATGTGAACTGTGTCTCAAAACCGCCCCCCGGCAAGTCGCTCTGGTCGTGGAGCTGGCGTGCATAGGCCACCCACTCGTCGATGAGTATCAGACACGGCCCGTACTCCTTGAAAATCTCACGCAGCACATCCCCCGGACTGGTGGCCTTTTCATCATCTGCACGCACGCGCTTGAATGCTTTCGCGGCCTCCTTGAGCCCACCTGCAGCATATCCGAGCTGCCAGGCCAACTCACCCCACAATGTGCGTACCTTGGTCCCGTCGGACTTCGTTACCGGATTGCCGGGGGAGATCCTGTTACCCACCAGCACGACACGCCGGACGACTGGCAGCTTCTTGACCTTGGCCTCCTGCATGACTGCGTCAATTCCAGCCAGTTCACTGGGTGAGACTCCGGAGAACAGGTGATACAGCGCCAGCATCGAGTGGGTCTTGCCGCCGCCGAAATTGGTCTGGAGCTGCACCACCGGGTCGCCCCCAGCGCCGGTCAGACGCTTCACCGCACCCACCAACATGTGCTTGAGGCTTTCCGTCAGATATGTCCGCCTGAAAAATTCAACCGGATCCCGGTACTCATCACTCCCCTCACCGAGATGCACCTGCCACAGATCAGCCGCGAATTCGGCCTGCTGGTAATGTCCGCTGGCTACATCCTTGTGAGGATTCACGACCTCGCGCCAGGGCTTGAGGTTTCCCATGGTCTGGCTTTCAATCGCTGTACCAGCGGTCTTGCGCTTCTCCGCGCGTACCTGCTCATCGAAACGTAGGCGGAGCAGCTCCATTTTCATTTTCTCGATCTCATCCGCCTCCTGAGCGGAGACAGCGGTGAGCAGACGTCCCACCGAATCGAGGGCACGGTAAGCGTCATCGCTGGAGAAAGCCTCCTGGTGCGCCCAACGGTTACGGACCTCACGCAGCTCACTCACCAGGCTTCTTTCCGCATGTCCGAGGGTGTTCTTGAAGACTTGCTGCCACTGGTCCCACATCACTTTGAGTACGGTCGCAGCATCCCAGTTGGGTGCCTCCTCGGTGCCCACAAAACTCTGCTGCTGTGGAGTGAAGGAGGCCTTGAATTGGTCAAACCAGCTCTGGCTATGGTGCTGCTTCATTTCGCGTTCCACATAGGGCTGGAGGCCGCTCTTGAGCAGTTCAAGTGCTTTTCCGACCCGTTCGTGATTGGTGCTGGCCATGGTAGTATTCCTTTTTCCCCGCGTGTTAAGTGCTGCGACTACCTCTGTCATAGATCACACGGCGAATCCCATTGACGAACACCTGGAAACTCCGTGATGTGCTTTCAGACTCATCTAACGGCATTACCGCTCCCATCCGGCGGGCTCCCTCAGTTTTCCTGAACTCGGGAACCAGTTTTTGCACCTCTGCGGATGGCTTGGGGAGCATGTCTGGGTTGCGGTATTTCGACTTTCTGCTCAGTTCCGCCAATCTTGGACGACTATAAACAGACGCCAGAGTGGCTGGAACACCCAAATACCAGGACTCCAACTCCTGGCAAACGATTCGGATCAGGGTGTCTGACCGTCCGCCTTGTCGGCAGAGTTGCTGCAACCTGTTTTTTACCGTAATGCAGTCGGCGCTATCGTTATCGTGAAGGACCACAAAGATGGCATTCTCCCATGCCTTGAGCTTACGCGGGATACTTCGCCGCAGGTCCTGCTTCCCTTCATGCCGGAGACAGAGGAAGTCAAGCCCGGGTATGAGGCGTGGCAGAAAACTATCGAGGAACTCCTTCATCGAGGGTTCCTCTAGCAGGAACACAATCTTTCTCATCTTCACCAAGCCCCTTTGAACACACCCTGACGCCAAAGGGCGCCTGGAAGATCACCCTCATTGACCAGCCGTTGCAGAATATTACTGTCGGCGGCACGCTGGATGATCGTGAAACCACCCTTCTTGCCCAGCCAGTAAATCTCTTCGAGCCTGACTCCATTGAGGAACTCCGGAGAATGAGTGGATACGAAGACCTGACCACCCCGTTGTGCGTAGTCACGGAATTCTTCAGACAGCTCCAGCAGCAGCTCTGGGTAGAGTTGGTTCTCTGGTTCTTCCACCGCCAAGAGAGGAAAAGGCTTGGGATCATGCAGCAGAATCAGATAGGCGAACATCTTGATCGTCCCATCCGAGACAAAGCGAGCGATGAATGGGTCTTGAAATGCTCCATCCTGGAATCGAAGCACCAGCCGTCCGTCCTCCGTGGGTTTAGCTTCGACATTCTCCACTCCGGGGACACGGCGCTTCATGGCTTCCAGGATGTCGTTGAATCGGTCCCTCTGGTTGTCGTAGAGGAACTGCGCGACCTGGGCCACGTTATCGCCACGAGTGGACAAGTGCTCCGCGTAGCCATCTTCCGCACTGGGGCGTGCATCGGCGATATGGAAATCCGAAATGTGCCAGTTCTCAATGAGGTTGCGGAATTCGGAGACCACCCGGAACTCCTTGAACTGTCCCAACCCCTTGATGGCAAGGACCGTGGGATCGTCCAGGATGTGTTCCTTGCGTTCTTCCTTCACACCTTGTTTACCGTAGGCCGCCTCGTTGGTGATGGCGGTACCACGGCCTCGTGAGAAGTCCACAAAGTGCCAGGGCTGCCCA
>CAYZUX010000249.1:0-8349 GCA_964481775.1 uncultured bacterium
AGTCAGAATCCTGTAATCCCAGGAGTGGGAGCAGACCGAAACGCTCCGTGCGTTCCTTGCGGGCAGTGGAGAAGTCTCCCACGACTTCCTGGGGACACCACCAGTCCAGGTCACCAGGGAAATGCAGATCCCGGACAATGTATCCCGGTCCCCATTGATTGGCATGACCGGCACTATTGGCGATCTCCACTGACACCTTTCCCACTGCACTGAAGGTATCGTGGTTTTCAAGGAGGGGAACTACCAGGAGGTAGATTTTGGAGTAGACCGCCCCATCCAGAGGGATCCTGAAAGTGGGTTTGCCCGTTTTCCACGAGACCGGGGCCATCTTCCGGTTTACGATTTCGAAGGGAATTCCCGGTAAACCGGGAACTTCAACCGTGGCTTGACCTTCCAGAGCCGTGAGCGGGGGTTTGGAGCCATTCCAGGGGCCATGACCAAAGGCGTAGTAATTCCGCAACTGTTGCCACTGATCATCTGGAATCAGTTGATCCTGGGGCAGCGGGACCTTGACAACACGGCCATCCAGGAATGATCTCAGCTCGGTTCCAAGTCGATATGCCTGTGAAACTATCACCTTGAGGTTTAAAACACTTCCATCTGGCAGTAATAAAGTGGCGTCATTTTCCCCCGGAGTGAGAAGACCTGAAAGGTGCTTGGGGATCGAGATGTTTTGAGTGATTTCCGATCGGCTGCCGATAGAGACCTGGATGGGTATTTCCTCCTGTACAATGGTGAAGAAAGCTTTCCCATCCACCCTGTGCAGAGTATTGTTTCGCAGGATGATGGCGGCTTGTCCCGAATTACCTGAAAACTCAAGTTCGCCTTTGGCAACTGCTTCATATCTGGGAAGTATTGTCAGATCAATCGGTTTCCAGAACTCGACTCCCTCGTTGGTTTGGCAGAGTGCGAAAAGTGTTCTACGCGCGAAAGTCATCTGGCCAAGCCGGCCATATCCTGAATAAGGGGTGAGAAGCCCCTCGGAGATCGTCCCACGGATCTCCGAGGGCTCGGTAACAGGACCTCCGGATATAATTCCTGAACGGTCCTGGATAGCAAGCACTTTCGTATTGCTGAATTTCACCACGAGCTCATCACCCTCGGCGATGGATCCGGGGTGTTCCGCAATGGCATTCACAGGTTCGAAACTGATTTCGATCAGGCACTCATTCTGGGCGGCAGTCACGAAACTGAGAGTAATGCAATCCACCCCTGGAGATGTTTCATACTCCACTGTTTTTCCGTTGACCTTGACAGACTGTATTGTCGATGGGGGTAGCATCCACCTGATATCCCGTTTCAGGGCTTCACGGGTGGTGACAGCATATTTCAGATGGTTGCCTTGACGTGAATATACGGCGGTGACATCCGGGAGGTAAACCGATGCAGAGTTCCACGAATCGGGGAAGGAGGGAGATATCCGCAGGGTCTCTTCGGGTTTGTGCATTTGCAGTCCAAAAAGAGCCTCGATGGTGGACTGGATGTAGAGACCCGCTGGCGGAGTGAAGTAAGCCGCGGTGGGCTCTTCGGACACTTCCATCCAGGAGCCCCTGTGATCGCTGTTCATCGCCCACTCGGCATCAGCTTTCAATGGACGGAAGGTCTCGTTGCGCAATCCCATCGCGGATAATGCCCAGGCCCCCCAGGGCTGTTGCGCCGCCCCGGCCTGCATCCCCCAGGTGCCCCCCACATGGTTGGGGAAATTATTGGAGCAATAAATCTCGCCATTCTCTCCGGTCAGACGTTCACGCAGGTGACGCATGGAGGTCCAGGAGTCGAGTGGATCCACAACACTCCAGATAAGCGGATAGATGAAGGTGTGATACTGTCCGTCAAGTCTTGCTACTCCAAGCGGATCTCGGTAGAAAAGAAACCTCCCCAGATCAGGTTGCCAAAGGCTTGATTTAAGGCGTTGGGAGATGAGGGCGATGCGCTGTTCACATTTTTCCACGGTCTCCTGATCGTTCAAGGCCTTGGCCAGTTCCACTCGTGTTTGCAACATCCGGATGCCTTCGATGGTGGGAGTTGTCCCATCATTGGGGGTTGCCACATAGTCTTCCTGGTTCCCGATCTGCTGCCCCCATCCCAGCAGACCATTCCCATCGGGGTCGTTCTCCGTGAAAGCGTGCTCGATGATCCGGTCCAGAGCCGGTGCGACATGCCTGGCGAATTCCAGGTCACCGGTGTAGTTCCAGTATTGTGCGAGCTGCCAGGCGTAGAACTGATCCGACCCCCCAAAATCCCTGCGCCAGAAACCACCCGGAGAAAATTGCGGGACTGCTCCATTGGGAAAGAGGTTATCGGCATGGATGAGCATGCTTTCACTGGCACGATCTCCCTGGCCCACCCAGGTCAATCCGCCAGTCGCCTGCAAGTGCCACATGCAGACCCAGTGGTTCATGGATTCGATCCAACCATAGGGTTTGATCCAGTTGTATTCGAGAGTTGTGAGCGCTCCCCTGAAGGCATCATTCATTACCTTCTCAGGAGTTTCGATCCGGTTCTTGAGCAACTGCTCATAATGATCCGCGACTTCCATCGCTGCTTCAGATGGATCAATCCTCGCGAGCTCCATGGCCTTGCTGGTGTCGTTGGAGTATCCCAGCACCAGGGCTCCCTCCCCATGGGAGAATCGAGCCTCCAGAATACTTCCCCCCTGGTCACCTGGACGTTGAATCAGGTCGCCTGTGGCCTTGACTGCAACCAGGATCGAATTGTTCTTGTTCTTGAGAATCCCGACACCCTCTTGTACAGAAGCCTCATCTCCTTCTTTTCCAACAGGCGATGTGCGAAGGAGAGGAGACCTGCCAGCCATGAAGATTTCATTGCTTTCGCCGCACTTGATCACCAAGGGAATGGGTGGTTCGCTCTTCACTTCGAACAATGCCGCACCTTGGCGTTCAACGGTTTCATGTCCTCTCAGGATTGGCATGATCCGGGTTGTGATTTGATGGCCATCCAGTTTGTAAATGGCCTCGACACCACCGGGGAAATCCTCAACTGAAATCACCTCGGGTTGTTCAGTCCAGACCACCTTTTCCCCAGTTTGGATTCCGGCCACCAGTTTCGCCAACAAATGAGTGTTCGTGCATGAGACATTTTCAGTGACATAGGTTGAGAGACAGGAATTTGGAACCTGTTCATCGGTGGCCACCAGGGTGTATTGCCAGCCCGCCATGCGGTCATTGAAATGTTTCGCCTGCCCCTGGTTGATCATGCTCCCTCCCACAAGAACTATGGCGACAAAAATCCCCGCGATCTGCCCTGATCTCATGGCGTAGATACTCCTTTGGCGTTAATAAAAGTAAATTCTGTACAATGGATACTGTGTGTTGTGAAAACTGTTACCTTGAGGAAGTCTGTTTGACCACCGCTATGGCCCCATGATGATAATGTCACCACGAGACACAGTCCCGTTTGTGGGTGAGTAAAGCATGGGTGGTTCGGCGATACTTGTCATCCAGGCATTGTTGAAAATCTGATCAGGACCGGTGTCTCGCAGCAGCCACTCTTTGGACTCCCTCCAGCCAACCTGGTACTGTTTGTAGAAATAGTAGGGTGGTTCATAGGCTGAACCCGCATCGGGCTTGGCGTTGTAGTTTCCACCTTCGCGCGATCCGAGGGTTGTGAAGGAAGCATAGGGGAGATTCTTGAGGTACTGGATCGGGCTGGTAAGTTCAGTAAGTCCCCAACGCACAGTGATATCATCAGTCCCGTAAGGCATCTTGCATAACGCCCGATAACCGAATGGAAGAGGATAGGCGGTGTGAACTCCTTTCCCACTCTTTTGATAGGGCACATCTGGGACCAGTGTTCTCTTGGTCTCGTAATCCTGACGATAGGATTCCAGCGCGATCTGGAGGGTGTGCATTTCTCCCTTGATCTTGGTGACATGCGCACGGACCTTTGCCTCCAGGAAATTCGGCAGGGCGATGGAGATCAATATCAGAATGATTGCAATGACGATGAGCAGTTCTATCAGGGTAAACCCTTTTTGATACTTCACAAATGGTGATTTCATGTCGATATCCTCCGTTAACCAAACGGCCCCTCTTCTATGGAGCTGGTACTTCTTCTCAGTTCGGCGGAGTAGGGAAAGGGGTTTTATGGACCCCTTCCAGATCAATCATCTGTCTCAATCACGAATTAATGGAGTAAATGTCTGTTGTCGTCTTCCAATGGGCTGCCAGGACCAAAGGCATAAATATCACCAAATGAAGTAGTGCCATTAGTGGGTGAGTAAGTTTGTGGGCAAACCCATGCGGATGAATCCACCGCATCTGGACCCGAGCTGTAGTAGATGTAGCCACAGTGTTTCACATTCCTGACAAAATCCTCTCCGATGATCACATTTCCTCCCGCTGCAGCACGAATCGATGCGAGCGGTGGTGACAGAGCCTGACCTACTTTGAAGTTTGCGAATCCCCTTGTAATCCGGATGACAGTGTATGGCGGGTCATAGATTTTATTGTTGCGCCACCAGCTCATCGTTTCGAGGCTGTCTCCGAAGGGGTCAGTGGGAAGAGAGGAGATATACTTGATCGGCGTGGTCAATCCACGGCTGGCGAATCCCCACCAATTCCAGTTCGGCGGATCATTGCTCACCGGGCCAGGGTTGGCGATATACGGGATCGGCTCATGGCCTTTCCAATCAGCCTTGTAAGCCTCTGTGGCTATCACCAGGGTTCTGACCTCGCCATTTGCCTTGGCCACCTTGGCGCGGATCTGGGCCTCCAGGAAATTGGGCAGGGCAATCGAGATGAGGATCAGGATGATCGCAATCACAATCAGGAGTTCGATCAGCGTAAATCCTCTTAGAAAAATCTTTTTTGTCATTTATTGGGATCTCCCTCGTGGTAAAACTCGGGGGGCTTCTCCTGGAGAAGCCCCCTTCAGAGTATGGTCAGTTACAATACACAGGGTGAAGCATTTCCATCGTTGAGAACTGACCAGTTTTCAATACAGTGACCAATTGTCCACATCCGTAGTTGGACCCATGAATGTCGCTTCAGGATACAAGTCCGAACGTGCCCAGATACCCGCTCCTCCACCAGCCGGGAACATGAAGGCGATTCCCTGGCCTGCACCACCATCATGGTCATCAATCATGAACAACATACCCATCTTCTGCCCTTGAACCGGTGGGAATGGATTCGTGAAGGTACTTCCACCCGCTGTAAAGGCGGTCCATGGAATTTTGACTTCTACTTGGTACCCTCCTGCTGAGGTTGTTACGCCCCACTGAGTTCCGGTCATCGGGTTGGCGTTGCCTTCCGGCCAGAAGGCATTGAAATTCGGGCTACTGCCATCTGCGGGAGCTGTCCCAACGTTATCGGCGGCAGCAATCGAGGGAATGAAAACCATCCCATTGACGTTGGCATCGGTGCCCTTGGTCAAGTCATAGTCAAGGCAGACCTGGAAGGCATCGCCGCCGTTCATGGCGCCGACAGCCACATTGGGATTGATGCTCTCGTCGGTTACATCCGCTGCAATATAAAGAGCATTGTCATCCCAACCGAAGTAATACAAGGCACTGGCATCGGCATCGCCGGTGATGGTTCCACCCGCACCAAACACCCCACCATTGTGCACAAAGGTCGGGTCATACGGATCTGGGATATTCAATGTGGAAAGACGCATGTTCATGAGTGTACTGTCATCCCATTCGGCACCCGGATTGATGTTACCATCGATGACAGGTGGTGCGGTTACTTTGTTGATTGTGATCGGCCAAGTGAATTTCTCGGGTGGGATATAGGGCCCAATGGTAAAAGCATCTACAGAGATCCAGGCGAATCCACCGCCATCGGCGGCGTCTGTGACTTTCACATAGACATTCTGATTGAGGGCAGCTGTACCATTGAGCGAGGCGAACTTCATTGTGCCTGTAACGTTTGGCGCAAGGACCCGATCGAGCTCTGTGTTGTCACTGGCACGGTGAAGGGTGACATAGTTCCAATTTTGTCCCTCTGGAGTGGGATTCACGACCTCACGCCAGCCACCAATACGGAAATTGACACCGGTGTTGGTGAGGAGGAAGTTGGGAGATTGGATCGTTCCCACCTTGGTTTCACCGTTGAATGAAGTTCCCAGGAAATTGCACTGGTAACCATCAGATGGCCAGGTGGTTCCATTGACCGTGAAGGCATCACCCGTGACAGTCCATCCCGTTAAGTCGCCGGTTTCGAAATCGGCATTCGGAAAAGCCATGTTTTCCAATGGGGGACAGAAGGGCAGGGAGTCCACCATCACGAAATTATCGGCGGTGATCCAGGCGTAACCGTAATTGGCGGCTTCGTCAACAACCATGATGTAGACATTCTGGCCCAGTACTGATGTGCCATCGAGGTACTCAGTTGACATGGTTCCCGTGATGTTAGGTGCGAGAACACGATCGATTTCGGCGCCATCGCTCGCACGGTTGAGGGAAACATAAGTCCAGTTCTCACCACCACCAGGTGTTTCGCGCCAGCCACCGATCTTGAATCGCACCAACTTTTTGGTGAGTTTGAATGTGGTGGACTCAAGCCAGCCGGTGAAGGATTCATCCGTAAAGGATGTTGCGTGGAAATTGCACTGGTAACCATCAGATGGCCATGTGGCGGAACTGATCGCGAATGCTTCGCCATTGACTGTCCAATTGGTGAAATCGCCGCTTTCGAAATCGGCATTCGGAAAAGCGAGGTCTGCATCCGGAGTGCATGTGGCGAAGGTGGTCCATGCGAAACCATCGATACCAACCCAGCCATTGGCAGCCCCTGGATCCCCACCGAGATTCATATCGACTGCCTCAATATAGAGTTCCTGTCCCGCATAGGCGCTGAATCCATTCTTCGAGACCAGGACAAAGGCTGCATTGGTCGCGGGGACCATCTGTGACCAGACTATGGAATCATCCGAGGCCTTTTTGATGTCCACATGGATGTTGGGATCACTCCAACCAGCGATGTAAAACCCGAGGGTGTCTCTTCCCGCTGGGACAGTGAAATTGATCGATTTGAGAGTAGCTTGTTCCGACTCGGAAACGGATCCCGCCGGAAACATGGTGGATGCCGCATATGTGCCTTCAGGCGCTCCAGTGAACCATGGATTGAATTCAGTTCCCGAAGCCGTCTTCCATGCTATTCCAAGTGTCTGCGTCCAATTATCCAGGTTGCCATTCTCGAACCCACTATTCGGGAAGAGAGGTTCTCTTGTAATTACGGGATCCGCGAAGACATTACCCGCCAGGACCAATAAAGCCATACCTGCCAGTAAAAAGGACCTTCTGTAAACCATTCCCTTTTCCTCCTTATTTTTTTTACGCTGGTTGTTTTTTGGGGTATTCCGTTCATCAACAACTGCGGAGGATGCCTGTAGCACGTGGTTCGCTCCTCCTCTGCTTCCGGTTCCTTTCACATTGGAACCCAGAGGGCGTGGAGTCCTGTTTTTCGGATCGGTCCACGCTCTATCGAATCCCTCCTTTGCCTCCTGAGTCGCTGGAGTCTTCGTTGTGAAGACCAGATAGTCCGCAGACAGCCCGCAATATTTTGAGGGTGTCGAACCCCTGGGTATCCGGGGAATGTCCGGTCCACCCACTTGGTCGCACTCCCATACTCTTGAATTATTAAACTGTATAAAAGAAGTTGTCAAGTATAAAATGAAGATGAATTAAAAATGCTTGAACTGGGCAAAAAGTGGGGTAAGCGAGGCTTAAAGCCAATGATTTTGAGGATTTATGGTGAATTTTAGCTTTTCATACGTTTCAGTGGGATCGCTAAAAAGGCATAACCGAAACCTTTCGTGATCGATGAAGCAAGTCGAAATGATCGGTTCAAGCCCCTGTCATTGTAGATATGCGAAAAGATTCAGAGAGACCGTACCGATTCACGGACAATTAACCGTGGATGGGTACGCCGGTGAAGAAAACCATTGAAATTAGGCCCCTGATGAACGGAAAGGATGATCTCGGCAATCTGCCTTCCCAGATCTGCCGGACAGGTGGCGATCGTTGTTAAGGGAGGCCCCATCACAGCTGCCATTTCACAATCGTCAAAGCCCACTACACTCAGATCACCAGGAATCGAAATCCCCAATTCTTTGGCTGCCTGATAGGCTCCGATTGCGATCAGGTCATTAAAACAGACAATCGCGGTTGGACGGGGATTACAACGGGTTAAGAGTTCTTTGGCAGCCTGGAAGCCACCAGCCAGTGTATCTCCGGCACGGATCAACAGAGAGCTTTCCACAGGGATGCCATGGTTCATGAGGCTCTCGACATACCCCAGGATCCTGCGCTTGGCGAAAGTTGATGTTTCAGCACCCGCCAGGCACCCAATGCGTTGGTGTCCTCGTTCGATCAGGTGATCC
>CAYZUX010000250.1:0-8261 GCA_964481775.1 uncultured bacterium
CTCACTCGCTGCGGAAAATATCCAGGCCAATTCTATGCGTTTACCCGCTTCGGGTGAGATCCCCAAGGATGCCGATATCGTGGCATTGATCGGACCAGAGGAGGATCTGACCGAAACCGAACTGGCCGCTCTTAAAAGGTATGTTCTTGGGGGCGGATCGCTCATCGTGGCCATCGACCCCGAAACCTGCCCGGCTACCGCCGCGGCGATGAAGGATTTCGGCATCGTGGTTGGAGAAAATGAGGTCATCGAGATGGAAGTCGGCGCGGATTCCATCGAGGCCTTCCTGACCGGGAAGATGACCGCCCGTCCCAGCACCAATGTGAGTGCCGCGAAATTCGATGAGAACCATGAAATCACCAAGGACCTTGGTAATTCGACAGTGACTTTCAGGGGTGCACGCTCCGTGGATAGCGCGGCGGGAACCCTTACAGGAATCTCGGTCACCAAGCTGGCCGAATCCGCCTCGGGCCGGTTGGAGGGAACCAGCCTCCCCAATTCCTGGGCAGAAGCCGATCCGAAGTCTTTACGTGAGGGAACCGCGACAGTGCAGAACATTTTTGATCCCAACCGGGACAAAGAAGGTCCGGTCTGCCTTGCTGTAGCGGCGGAGCTGGACCTGGACAAGGTTCCCAATGGGAAACCGGACCCGGCCAATCCCTCGCGCAAAGGCAAGGTCATTGTAACCGGAGACTCGGACTTCCTCACCAATGGCGGCATGAGCGGGCGGCGCGGACGCAGCCAGCTCGACTTCGCCCTGAACATGTTCAACTGGATGACTGGTCAGGTGGATCTCATCACCATCCGCCAGAAGGAAGCAGACAACACCAGCATCACCCTCACCAAGGAGGAGAAGGATCTCATCCGCAACCTGCTGGTGGTGGTGATTCCTCTGTTCCTCATCCCACTGGCTGGGATCGGGGTAGCACTCTTCAGGAGGGCCCGTTACGTATGAACCCCAAGAAGACTATCGCACTCGCCATCATCGCGGTGGCCATCATCGCCTTCTATGTGATGGACAAGGAGAAGGTGGCCCAGGAAAAGAAGCAGGAAGAGGAGTCCAAGGATTTCCTGGTAGCGGAATCCAAGGATATCATGAAGCTCGCTATCGACCGGAATGGCCAGAAAATCAAGGCTGAGCGGGATGGCGATAGCTGGAAGATCACGGAACCGGTGAACTGGCCGGGCGACAAGTATGCCTGGAACTCCATAGCCGATAACCTGACCAGCGCCAAGATCGATCGCACTCTTCCGGATGAAGGGGAAACTCTGACCGATCAGGACCTCGAGAAATGGGGACTCAAGTCACCCAAGCTGAGTGTTGCGGCGGTGATCCGGGCGGATTCGAAGGAAATCACCTTCGGATTCGGAAATAATCCGCCTGGTGGAAGAAACTCTGTCTTCGCCACCAGTACGGACAAGGCCGGCAAGGCCTTTATCATCCCCCAGGCGATTGTGACCAGTGCCTCGAAGGAGTTGCGTGACCTGCGGAACCGCAAGGTCATGGACATCCGTTTCGATGACAAGAAGATCACTCGCCTGGAGGTCAACAACAAGGATCTGGCCATCATCGCAGTCAAAGGTGCCGGTGATTCCTGGATGCTTGAAAAACCCTTCCCGGCGCGCGTCGACAACGCCCAGCTGCGCAAGCTGGTGGATAAGCTGGGCAATGATGCCTCCAACATTATCGATGGTGCCACTGAGGGACGGGTCCAGGAACTGGGACTGGCTGCCGACCAGCTGGCTTCAGCCACACGTTACAAGGTCTTCACCGGTGACTCGAGCACGACCTTTTATGTGGGTGAGTTCGACCTGAAAGAGAAAGCCTATGTCGGGAAACGCGAAGGAACAGAGAGTCTCTTCGTGCTGGCCAAGGAGTTCTTCAACGAACAGCCCAAACACGCGGATGAACTGCGTCCCAAGAAGGCTCTTTCACTGGAGACCTGGAACACGGATACCCTCTCAGCCACTGCGGAGAATCAGTTGCTCTACTCAGCGGCCAAGAAGGATGGCAAGTGGCGGCTGGTGTCTCCCGAATCCGCCACCGCTGAACGGGATGCCATTGAAGCTGTGATTCGTGCCTTCAATGACAACAAGATCATCGGGTTCGCCGAGGGTCTGGGAAGCGATGCCGATCTGGGTCTCGACAAGCCGCGCCTGGTTCTGAAGGCCACCGGCAAGGACCAGACGGAAACGATCCTGTTTGGCAAGGAGGCGGATGGCAAGGTCTATGCCGCCTGGGAGGGATCTCCGGACCGGTTCATCGTGGACAAGAAGCTTTTCGAGGCGGTGAAGAAGGACTTCCTGGTAATGGTTACCCCGGCGGAACGGGATCGGATTAATGCGGCCCGGAAGGCTTCCGAACCAGCGCCACCCGCACCGGATACAGCCAGCCCAGCCGTTCCTGCCACGGGGGAGGCGGTTGCTCCACCTCCAGCGCCTGCACCCCCGGCCCCGGCTCCGGCGGAGGGAACGGCTCCTCCCGCACCCGCTCCAGAGCCTGCTCCTGCGGCAGTTTCACCCGCATCCGGCTCGGCGCCTGGACAACCTTGAGTTGATTGGATCAAAGGGCGGCCATCATGGCCGCCCTTTTCTTTCCTCAGGCCTTTTCCCTTCCCCATTCCACGTATTGACTTCAGGTCATAACCTCCTCACCACTTGGCTGCTTGTTGAAAAACTCGTTCTTGCGAAAAGGGTGTGGATTCCCGCTTTCGCGGGAATGACAAAAAGGAAGTGGGAATGACGAAAAGGGGCGAGATCATTCAGTAAGCGTCATTCCAGCGAATGCGGGAATCCACGTCTTGGTAATCGTCTTGATTGCCGTGGCCGTCGGTCATTCCCGCGAAAGCGGGAATCCACAGTTACTCCAATGTTCAACTGGCTGTCAGGGTCTTCGGTCACCAAGTGGATCCAATGGTTTTTAGCCTGTTGAAAGAGAGTCCTTTCTTTTCATTGGAATGTGAATCCTTTCCCGTTCCCTGATCGAGTGGTCCCATTCCCCCCTGGAACAAGAGAGGATTCTAATTCCTGGGGTTTGAAATGAAGTCAGATGGAGGGAAATAGAGAATCCCATAAACGACAAAGGCCGCGCGAGTCATCCTCGCGCGGCCTTTTTGATTCAAGGGTTATACCCTTCAGAACGGCTTAGTACAGATCCCAGTTGCCAACCTCGGTCTCGACCAGGGAAGGAATGCTGAAGAGACGAGCCGCAGTCGAGATCATAACAGGGGCTTCCGGATTCTGGGACTTGGGAATGCCATTGCAGTCCGGGGCATCCACTGTGTCCACGCCATTCTCGGTGAACCATCCGACACAGATGGTGTTTCCGTTGATACCGACTTTCACCTGGCCATCATCATACCCAAGCTGGCCGGTCGAAACGTCCGTGGTGGGATCGGCCAGAGAGGAGACGAAGAAGCTTCCTGTGGCCGGCGTTCCATCTGACTTGTAAACCCGTGCCAAAGCAGCACCGCCACCCGGAGCCTCGTTGGGATCCCTTCTCCAACCAACCACAAAAGAACCGGAGGGGTTGGCATTGATATCAATGGTGTTCTCGTGGACAGCCAATGCGGATGGGGTGGTGAAATCACTCTCCGGGAGGATGATCGGGAGAGCAGTTACTGTTGTCAGTCCGGGATTCAGTTGGAAACGGAGTACTGCTGGACGGTTGATGCCATCAGCATGTTCCTGGTAGCGAGCAACAACAAAGAGGGTGTCATTCGAAGCCGAAACCGCATTACCGCCGTTGATGACAATGATATCATCCTCATTTGGAAGGAGGCCCGGCGTGTCCTGATAGATGGCAGGGTAGCCATAAATCTGGGTGATCCGGGTTCCATCATTGCGGAAGAACGCCAACACACCACCAGCGCTGTCGGCACGCATCGCGAACCAACCCAAACCAGCGGCCGCCTGTTGCGGGTTGCCGTTATCAAACGTCGACTTGTTGGCCGGGTTGACAAAGGTCGGGGTGGTGCTGACCACAAAGGTATTGGCATCCGGGCTGGTGATGGTGTGAACCTGGCAACGATGGCTGGTGCCGTTATTCAACCCGGGAACCAAGCCATTATCGACGTAGTATTCCACAACACCCTTGTCGGTCTCAGTTCCGCCACTCCGGCTGCGGTCGCTGATGTAATGCAGAGAGTTGCCATTGGACAGGATCGCATTGCCACTGGCACGGCTCTCATGGCCATCTACGGGGAACCAGGGATCTTGTGTGTGTGAGGCTGCGGAGGGGATGTTTCTTCCCGCAGTGATGTTACTCACCTTGGTCATATTCCGATTCCAACGCTGGCTCAGGTAGTGGTCATTCACATGGCTTGGGCCGGTGGAGGACTGGGCGTAAATGAACGCCTGGACCGGGTTCGGGAAGGCCACATCGATGTCGTTGTTGAAGAAGATCTGGCTTACAATAAACTGGCCGGTGGAGGGATCGCCATCTACGCTGGCCCGCCAGCCAAATCCACCAATGCTGCCATAGTTGGCAACCGCTGCCGCACCCAGGAATTCAGCCCCGTTGTCATCCACCAAAGCATCCCTTACAGCGACATCCACACCCGCCTGCGAGACGATGGCCATTTTGGGACCACACTGGGCATCATTTGCAATGCCATAGAAAACAAATTGCTCTCTGGAGGTTTCGGGATTGACACCGATCGCCGCAACATCGTAGTTGCCAAAACCATTATCCAGTGGCAGGTGACTGGGCCAGACATCGAAATTCGCGCTTAAGGGTGTCGCGCCAGCAGTAGTGGGGTTGCTGTTTTGGGCTACCGCCATAAGCGGTAGTGCAAGGCAAACAATCGCGCAGAGAAAAATCGACTTAACCAGACTCATGCGTGTACTCCTCTTACTTCGGATTTATTCACCGTTGAAATCAACGGATACAACCTGAATAAGCATTCGTGGCCAGAAACAAAGATAAGACTCAGATGCAAACACACATCACGGTCATTCCCTACAGGCTAGAACACTTGCCACATGAACTCTCATTCCCACACCATCCGGGATTCTGTTCTGGTCGTGTTCTTGCAAGACGTATACTTCTTATAATGGGTAAAATCCGGCGTGTCAAGGAAAAAGTTTCGTTAGTTTGACTGGAAAAAACGTTTTAATGGCTGAGGCGAAATATTAAATGCTAGTACCTGAATAATGATATACATTGAATAACGAAGGCCGCGCGAGTCAACCTCGCACGGCCTTTTTGAATCAGCGACTGGAGTACTTGTTACGGGGGCTTAGTACAGATCCCAATTACCAACTGAGGTGGTCGCTACATCCACTGTGAAGAAGCGGACTGCAGTATCCATGTTGATGCCACCCATCCCTGCGGATTTTGTATTTCCAGAGCATTCCGGCTCATCCTCTGAGTTGATGCCGGTTTGTGTGAACCAGACTGCACAGATGAGATTGCCATCAAAAGCGAGTTTGATTTCAGGATGTTCGCCGTATTCCATTGCGTTGTCTGCCGAAGGATCCGCAAGCGATGAGAGGTAAAACGATCCGGTGGCAGGAGTTCCATCCTGGTTATACACACGGGCAATGGGAGCTCCTGGGCCGAGGGATTCACCCGGATTCTTCCGCCAGCCAACCACGAAGTCACCTTCTTTGTTGCATGCGACGTGCAGGTTGCGCGGGGAAATGTTGATACTAAGCTGTTCGGTGGTCAGGTCGTTGGCTGGAAGAATGGCGGGAAGCAGGGTGACATCGGTCCGGGCGGCATTGACCTGGAAGCGTAGGACGCAGGGCAACTGTGGTTCTTGACCAGCCGCAAGATAGCGTGTGCAAACATAGAGGATATCATCAGAGGCGGCAATAAAGTTGCGGCCATCACCGGTGTTAATCGTGTCATCAACACCCGGCAGAAGGCCGTTCGTGTTCTCATAAAGGTCCTTGTATCCAAAAATCTGCTTGATACGGGTGCCATCATTCCTGAAGAAAGCGATACAGCCATTAAAGGCCGGAGCCCGCATGGCGAACCAGCCTTTGCCCGCCGCTGCAAGCTGGTGATCACCCAGATCTGTGGAGTCTCCCGTGGGGGTTACAAATGTCGGAGTGGTGCTGACCACAAAGGTGTTAGCGGTGGGATCGGTAACGGAGTGCAGCTGGCAGTTGTGCCTTCCGCTTGACAGACCGAAGCCAGGAACAAGCCCCATTTCCCGGTAGTAATCAACTGGCCCTTTGCCGTTTACATTTGTTCCATCACGCAGGTAGTAAAGGCTATTTCCATTAGACAGGATGGCAACACCCGCTCCATGGCCTGTATGACCAAGACCTGAACTGGAAGGATCACCAAGAGGCCAGTAGGGATCCAGTGTATGGGAAGTGGTGGACGGAATGTTCCGGCCTGGAGTCATGTTGGACACTTTACCCATGTTCCGGTCGAAACGTTGGGCCACAAAGTGATTGTGGACACAAGGATCTGTCGCTGAGTTCCGGGCATAGTTGAAATACGCTACAGGAGCGGTAAAGGGATAGCCTGCGCTGGCATTGTAATCATTATTGAAGAAGGTGGTGCTGATCAGGTATTGTCCGGTTGTTGGGTCTGAGCCCACATCTGTCCGGTAGCCAAATCCGCCGGTTTCGCCATAGGTGGCAATACTGGCAGCCCCCCAAAACTGGTTGCCGTTGTCATCTAAAAAGGCATCCCGCATGGGAATTTCGACACCATTGGAAGATACAACCACTGTTTTTGGTCCACAGTTTCCATCATTGGATTGACCGAAAATCAGGAACTCCTGACGTTGGGTTACAGGATCCACTCCAAGGGCTCCCACATCAAAGTTCCAACCTGAGTTGTCCACCGGCAGGAAGTTAGGCCAGGGATCGAAATTGGGGCCGACAGGGGTAGCTCCTACTGCAGCAGGGTTTGTGCTCTGTGCCACGACCATCAATGGCAGCATGGTGCAAACGAATACTATAATCAAAAACGACTTCACCAGACTCATACATTTTCTCCTATTTCTTTTCTTTGAGTTTGATATCCGTTGTAAACAACGGGGGAAACCTGAGAAAACACTTTTACAAAAGAAACAAACAAATTCCTGAATTCAGGATGCTTTTTATAGGTCCTGCAGGAGGGGATGTCAAGAGGAATTTCGGTAATAGAAACACCAAATTGGTGTTTTATAATACTTGATTTAATGCCGCGCCTTTTTGTTTGAAATGGTTGACGGGAACCAACTGGCCCCGTTGTGAGGAGACTGCTATGCTGAGTCGTTTGGAATGAAACCTCACCCCCCTGCCCCCCTCTCCCGCGGGGAGAGGGGGGCAGGGGGGTGAGGTCAGTGGGAGAACAACTGTATGAAAGACACCGCCGCCACCCTTGACCCCACCATGGCCGTACACCACCGGTTCCATGAAGTGGTCGATTATCTCAACAGTGTGATTCTGGGGAAAAAAGAGGTCATCCAGCAGGTGATGGTGGCCTTGCTTTCGCGTGGCCACCTGCTCATCGAGGATGTCCCGGGGGTCGGCAAGACCACCCTGGCAAAAAGCCTGGCCGATATCCTCGACTGCCGTTTCCAGAGGATCTCTTTCACCAGCGACCTGATGCCGAGTGATATCCTGGGGATTTCCATCTTCGATCGCAATGAAACCCGCTTTGTCTTTCAGGAAGGCCCCGTTTTCACCAACATCCTGCTGGCCGATGAGCTCAACCGTACCACCCCTAAGACCCAGAGCGCCTTCCTGGAGGCGATGGAATCCGGACAGGTGACCATTGAAAAAAACACCTACTCCCTCCCTGAGCCTTTCCTGGTCATGGCCACCCAGAATCCCCTCGAATTCACGGGCACATTTCCCTTGCCTGTCTCCCAGCTGGACCGTTTCCTCATGCGCATCGAGATCGGTTACCCCGACCAGGCCAATGAGGAGAAAATGCTGGTCAAGTACCGTGAAAGCCGTGCCGGTGATCAGCGTCCCCAACCCATCCCCCTTACTGAGGTCCGTTCCTGGCAACAGGCAGTACCCAAGGTCCGGATGGATCCCAGCCTGGTCAGTTATGTCGCCATTCTGGCCTCCAAAACCCGTGAACACTCCGAGATCCATCTTGGGGTCAGTCCACGTGCCGCCCTGGCCCTCCAGCGGGCAGCCCAGGCCCGTGCCCTACTGGCCGGGAGGGCCTATGTCACCCCGGATGATATCCAGGTACTGGTTCCGCCTGTCTGGGCACATCGTCTGGTTCTCACCAACCAGGTGGGCATAGGGCATCATGCCCACCACTGCGCGGTGGAAATGCTCCAGGAGATACTGGAGGA
>CAYZUX010000251.1:0-8254 GCA_964481775.1 uncultured bacterium
TCTTGAATGGAAAACTGCCAGGAAGGCCGTTTTATTTGATATTGCCGGTACCTTGTTGGAACACCAAACAATGGAGAGGCCCATTCCCCTCATGCCACAAATTGTCTCTGCGCTCGCGGAGAGCGGGTGGCGGATCGTCATTGTCACAAGGTATGATGTGAAAACAGTTATTGATAGTAGACTTCTCGCACAGTATCCAGTAGAGATGGAAATCCTTTCCAGCGCGTGTCACGGCAAAGGCCCTGCCATTGCTGCGTGGCTAAAGGATCATCTGGATCCTCCTTGTGAGGAGTGCTTCTTTGTTGATGATAAGCCGGAAAACCTGGCATCCGTACTGAGTGAGTTGAGAGGGGCAATTCGTATCATCGGTTTTGCTGGTAGCGGCAAATACACACAAAGACTGACCAATTGGTGTGCAGAGAACCATGTTGAATTAGCAGTTTCTCCCACCGACTTGATGAAATTATTGCAGTTTTCTGCAAATCCGTTGGAGAAAAAACCGAGATACTGAATGAGTATCAATGAGTCCCATGCTTGATCCCTGGACTGGACCATCCGATGAGTCCCTTTACCGAAAGATAAAATGACTGGCTTACTCATCACTGTGTCATTTTTCAATTACTTTGAAAATGATGGGGAAAGGGATCATGGATATTGGACAGGTAGCGGAAGAATGCCGGATGGTGGGCCGACCAATGGATCACAATCGGATATCCTTTATTGAGGACAATCTCAGGGAAATATTTGGACCAGATTTCTGAATTTGGTATAACCAATATTGCAATCTACTCAAATTCATGTAGATCCTTTTTGTAATGGTCAATCAATCTCCTTATGATAGCAGACTTCGATGCTTTCCAATTCCCCTGCCGTCTTTGCTTGAGGACCGCCTCATCGAGGATACGCAGGTGCTCCTCATAAAAACCGACCGGAATGAACTGTGGTCTCTCACGTGATTCCCCTTTCTCCACAAGCGCTGATGTAGTCAACGGATGCGTCTCTTCCAGACGATCCTGTATTGGTTGTTCAGGGGGTGACTTCGGATTCTCAGTTTGAGATGGTGACTCCCCGAATATATCGAGTTTCAGCTTCGGCATCGGTTGAGCACCTCATCGGCAAGCTTGCGGTAAGCCTCACTCACGCGTGAGTCTGGCGCATAGGTGATAAGCGGTTGACCGTGACTGGGGGATTTTTCAGCTTTCACATCACGTGGGATCACGGTCTGGAAAACGCTCACTTCTTTCAGATTTTGAAGGCAGGCGAGTGCCTCATGGTTTGCTCTCGAAAGAGGGTAGAATTTCGTTGCCACCACACCAAGGATCTTCAAGTTGGGATTGAGCCGTTCTCTCACCAGGTTGACCATTTCGAGGACATACTTGAGTCCACGCAGGCTCAGGAATTGTGTCTCACAGGGGACAATGACGGCATCTGCCGCAGCCAAGGCATTCAGCGAAAGAATCCCCAGGCTGGGTGGGCAGTCGAGGAATAAAAAGTCAAAGTCCTTCATCACAGTATGGATCTGATCACGCAAGATAAATTCCCTTTGCATTCTTGAAACCAGTTTGAATTCTGCTTCCGACAGGCTCAGGTCAGCGGGTACGAGAAAGAGGTTTTTTATCGAGGATTCGATGACAGCATTTCTTAAAGTTGCACCCTCCAGAAGAATTTTGCTGAGAGTCACCGTATCCTCTTCAATTTCTCGTCCCAATAAACCTCGTGTCGCGTTGGCCTGAGGATCCACATCGACCACCAAGCAGCGTTGTCCGTAGATTTGAGTAAGGCATGCGGCCAGGTTCACTGCGGTCGTGGTCTTGGCGACACCGCCTTTGTGGTTGAACAATGCGATCTTGTGGCAGAAGGTCATATGGTCGTACGGTCCGCTGTTGGTGCGGCCATACGATCAGATGAGCATGGTGGTTTATATGCCTTTCGCAAGACTTATAAATTTCACCTGATTCCCTTCCTGAAATGGTTGTCCCGGTTGCTCCACAAGTTGCAGCACCAAACTCGGTCTTGCTCGATCAACCTCGTGGTTGCACCGGCGACACCACCCCTTCGGGGGTCTTTGATCCTTCTTCAGTAACGAAAGCCATGAATGCTTGCCAGATGACCAATTCGAATCCTCTTCTCGATGGAATTCACAGTGTAGAACAGATAATTGCCACGTATCATTCAAAAGCTCGGTCGTTCTATCACGAAGTTATCCTGAGTCTGTATGAATGCCCGTCGTGTGGGAGGAAATTGAGGATGACAGGACCGAGCCGGGCAAGATGTAAAGCATGTGGACAAGAGATCGACCCGACAAAAGTGTTTCAACGTAGCCCTTGTTGTAACACCTCCCTTCGACTTGAGGTCTCTCACTATTCCTGCTCACATTGTCGGCAAAGGATCCCATCGAGATTCCTCTTCGATGAGCAAGTCTTTAACGCGGATTATTTCAGGGAGAAGATGCGAGAGAGCCGTGAAAGGAATGCGCTCAAACGGGAAGCAATACTTCGACAGCTTGCCGCAAATCAATCGGAGGAACTGGATCTCCTGGATCTGGTAGATCCCGATCTTTCAACCGATCTCTTGTCGGATTTGGATGCATATACCCAAAGTGAAGATGGCCAGATCAATCAGACTGGAGGTTCAAATCCCTTCGATTTCGAAACCTATCGTCAAGTCATCCTCTCCACATTGAAACACCAACCGAGGGGGTTCGACAGATTTCCTCACGTTGATACGGATAATCGTGTAGACCGAATCCGAAGGTTTGTCGTCCTGATCCAAATGGAACACTTCCGGGAGGTGTGGTTGGAACAGCACGGGAATAACATCCAGGTGATGAGATATGAGGCTCACTGCGAAGGATAAGGAGTTTCTGGAACGCCTACAGGCTCTCATGGAACAGCGCCAACTATCGATTGACATGAGGGAAGATGGAGTCAGGCGCCTGGTCCTGCATGGCAACTACGGTGATCGTATCGAACGGGAATTTGGCATGACCCGCCAGGGGGTCCGTTGGCGGTTTCAACGGCTCTTCAATGGAGTTTATGTCGAGGCCTACGAGCGAATCCTGTGGATCGAGTCCATGTTCGGCAATGGACTTAGGCACCAGGCCATGGCCATCGCCAAGGAGCGCATGGATCTCCGCAGACAGGCCCGAAAAGTGTCTGGAGCAATCCTTCAGCGTCGAAAAACCCAAAGTAATTCAGCGGATTCCGGTAGCGCTCAATTGTAAAGGGAATCACCCTCCTAATCCCACAGTAAGTGCTGTCGACGAGAGGGTCCTGGAATCGGCTCGAACCATCCGTGAGGGTGCTGGCCTGAGCCGGAATCGTTCGGAATCGCGGGGTTTTGCGCGGGAGGAGATCCAGGGAGTTTCCACCCGAACCAGAACCGACGGCGTTTAACACAGCGCAGTCACCGCAAGTCCTTCAGAATGACCCAATTCTTTTTCCATACCCTACCCTCAAAATGACACCGAACACCAAGGTCGACCTGAACCACAATCGGCTCATGCGGATTGAAGGACTGGACGAACTCGCGCCAGTTATCTTTCCACAAAGTAAACAGCAGCAACGTCTGTTCCTGGCCATCTTCATCGAACTAAAATGGGCCCCTGATCAGTTCCTTTCCGCTCTCGAACCAATCGCTCAGAAGTACGGCTTCACAAGCAGGAGCCTGGAGACGGTGCGTGCCAAGATGCGGCGATTGGGGCTGATCGACCATGTCTCTCGATTCAACCAAAAGAACAGATATCGAGAAGGATGGGTCTTTTCACGTCGTTTTGAACGCAGCCTGGAGAGATTGGCGGAACTGGTCGAACACGCACGAGAGACACGTAAGCCCGGTCAAGAGGCCAAGGACCGGGATCTGCATCGATATATCTGATCACAAAACGTAAGTTTTATATGTCACCTCAGTTTATCCGTGTCTATCGGTTGAACCGAGGTGAAGCAGATGGATGTCAGATCATATCTTCAGAGCCGGAAGCAGGACCTATCCAAGGAGGCGGGCAAGGTCCGTGACTTCACGGTGTTCGAGTTCAGTTACATTCCGCCACAGCCAGTGATGCGCGAAGAGGCTAAGGTGTTGATCGATGCCTTGCTGCGATACGACCAGACAGGCATACCCAAGAACTTGGCCTTGTTTGGAAGCCGGGGGAGTGGGAAGACCCTGATGGTGCGTTTCCTCGCCAAGGAACTCCGCCCGGAGACCGGTCTGCGACTTCTTTACTGCAACGTGCGTAATCATAACACGAGTTTCAAGATCCTGGCTCACCTCTTGAGGATGGCGGCCAAGGGCTTCTCGCTCGATGATCTCTTCCTAAAATTCCGTACCCTCTATCCGGAGAAGACAGTCGTAGTCTTGGACGAGGTCGACTTGATGAGTCCCAAGGACCGTCAGATGGAGATCCTATACCGGCTCTCGCGAAGCAGAAACAACTACATGGTGATCTTGCTTTCAAACAGTCCACGTCTCCTACAAGGGCTTGATGCCTCGACGAGAAGCACCCTCCAACCCGAGGTGGTCCACTTCCACAGTTATGACGCTGAACAGTTGTATCAGATTCTCAAGGCGCGCGCAGAACATGGTCTGGTGTCGTACCAAGAGGAGAACCTGCGCCGGATCGCAGCCTTGACCGTGCGCAATACCAACTCGGATGCCCGTGTGGCGATCAAGACATTGTTCTACTCAGCCACGGAGAACGGCTTGGTGGTGGAGACCGCGTTCGAGCGGGCCAGCAAGGACATCGTGGTGGACATGGTCGAGGACTTGAACGAGCGTTGCCTGCTCATCCTGGAGAGCGCGAGAAGAGCGAAAGGCGGATTCGTGAAAGAAGTCTACCGAACCTACAAGGAACTCAGTGAGACCCACGGCGAGGTCCCGTTCTCATACATGCATTTCTACAACAACCTCAGCTACCTGCAATCCTGTGGGCTGATTCTGTTGGTCTCCACCAAAGTGGAGCGGACTTATACGAACCGCATCCGGCTGCTCTTTGACCCCTCCATCGAGGCGGAGACATACAAGCGGAAGTTCGGCTGACCAGTCGCGGTCTGCGGCCGTTGTGCGAGGAGATGTGCCGGTGCCTCCATTTCCACAAAGCGATCCCCACCCGGATGTAGACTAGAGTGCGGAGTTTACGCGTCAGCCTTGACCGCACTCGTTGTTTGTTCCTTCCATCTTGTTTGAGAGAAAGCCCTCTACCGCGAAGAAGAGGGGACCGCTGGTATAAGTTCTTTTCCGAGCACTGGCCGGTGGTAGCGGTGCGAACCACATCCTCCAAGCCCTTACACCGCCACGTGTAAACTCCACTCTCTCCCCTCTCGGTCATCCAGGCGTACGATCAAACCATCGTACGGTCATTCGATCGTCTGAGCAGATAGTCATACGATCAGATGGGAGTATGGCCGGACCATCGTATGATCGTATGGTCAGGGACGAGACGGAAATTCCTTTAGAATGATTCCATGCAATCATAGGTTTTGATTGACAAGATCGTCGATGGTGGTGGGGTGGGTGTCACCTACTGATCGTCGGGCCGTATGGTCATTCGATCATCTGAGCATACGGTCAGATAATCAGCCAGTCATATGATCGAACCATCACACGTTCGGATCCCTGGCTTTTAGAAAGGGCTACTGCCATTAAGAGGACTGCGGTATTTAATCTTGGCGTGATACTCATGTTTTGCCCCACCAAAGTTTGCCTCTGACGGAAGAGCGATCATCTGATCGTTCGGACAAATGGAGGTGTGGTCATATGATGGTGTGAACCTTTGATCATATTGGGAGATGATCGCGAGTTAATACGACCGTATGTCCGGTCAAAAAGCAACGGGCTTGTCGGAGGGGAGAAGGGACCTGGAAGATCGTGGACTGTACCGGTCTCTTTAGCCCTAATGAGGCGTTTGCGTTGTTGGGGAAAGCCAAGGTTTCAGTTTTGCCAGAAAGGTTCTGTTTCTCCTGTATCAACAAATATGATGACTACCTTTCATGCGGCGGGTATGGACCATTAGACATTCGGTGGACTGTAGGGTGAGGAGGAGAAAGAAAAAAGGAGGGGGGGATCCCGCAACAAAGCTAGAATCCCCCTTAGCATCGATGCCAGAATATTGCCATTCACTACCCGGAATCAAGCCGGGATCAGGTCGGAATCAAGCCATTTGACTGAACGAGAAAGAGAAGCTGCAATCCGAGAAAAAGCCTGCAAAATTGGGCCTGAAGCCTGGTCGGGGTGAAAGGATTTGAACCTTCGACATCCTGCTCCCAAGCAGGCAAGGCTGTTTTGTAAGTGCCGTATCCTCAACATGTTCTGAGTCCCCCCTCCTCAGAGTTCCCCAGATCTTCCCCCATTTCGTCTTCGATTGGAAGATCCCTCCAGTGTTCAAATGCCGCTGCCACCTGGCGCAATTCAGAGAGATGAATTTCCCGGTAATGCCGCCCGGTAATATCCTCTCGCTTAGGAGCATGACCGAAGTATTTTTCGATCACGTGTTCGGGAAGTCCCATGCGGGAGGCCATTGTCCGGAAGGATGCCCTCAGCCTGTACATGGTAGCGGTAGCGATCCGCGGATAACCAGCCACCTTAGCAAGCCGTAACCGTTTTTCCTTGTTGTATCGATCGCAAAGGGAGTCCTTAGTCCAGAAAGACCCGTCCTTACGCAGGAAGATCTCACCTGAAGCAGGAATAACCCGTTGCGTATTCATGGCGCCCCTGACCGCTTGCAGCGCCTCAGAACAGATCGGGATCATCCTATGGGAGTGCTGAGTCTTAGGGTCGTGTGACTCTGTGGATCTGACAGTCAAAAGGCCCCTCTCGAGATCAATGTCCTGGCGCCGGAGGGAGTAGACCTCAGACGGTCGAAGACCTGCCAGTGCCATCAATACCATGATCGGGTAAATATCCGGAGAGTCCTCTTTTAACAGTTCCAAGAGTCGCTTGATCTCATGATGCCGTAATTGATCACCCATCTTACTTGGTCCGGTCCGGACCTTGATCCTTGGTAGATCACGAAGCCCACACTCCGGGTAGTTGTCCTTGATATAGCGCCATGCCGCGACGATCGGCTTGAGTCGCTTCTTAAGGGTCTCAAGGCTGTAATTCTTTTTGATCCCCCGGACTCTGTAGCCATCTTTCTCGAGTCCATTCATGTACTCCTGGATCATGAATGGTTTGAGATCCTCGAACGTCCTTACCGCTGGATAGCTGGTCTTGAGCCACTGTTCAAATATACCGCCGTATCGAGCGTTCTGCTCCCGTTCGCGCCTGCCCTGCTTGCTGTTCCGGATCGAGTCTGCTATCGAATCATGGATCGAAGGGATCACCCGCCTTGTACCTGGAAGGTGCCCCTTCCGTGAATAGATCGCCTCGTTGTAGTGATCCATTATTCGGAAGATCGTTTTCTTGTCTCCATCCTCTCGAACATCCCCCCGCTTGCGGGTTACCGGATCGGTCCAACGTAACCGCCACTTGCCCGGGCTGAGTTCCGTTGCTGACACTTTTCCTCTTCGGAAGTGAGTCTTTTTCATGCCTGTCTCACCTCCCCCCGCGGGGAGGATTGGCATAACAGGACCAAGGTTCATGGTGTCCATAGCGCCCCCACTGGAGGGAATTGTCTCGATATCAGGATGCCCGCTCAAGACCTAACGCCTCCAGGGAAAACCCGCCAATGGTCTTACCGGGTTTCTTGCTTTTATATTCCCGCGGGTGGGGAAGATCGATCGGTTGAGTAGGCCGCCGGACCCCATCCTCAAGCGGGATAGCGCTATCGTAGGCCGCGTTCAGATCACTTCCCTTATAGAGACACTTGAAGACCTTCCGAGGGTTCAGCCGGGCAAGGAATGTCTCCACGTCGATCCCAACCGAATCACAGAAGACCTTAATATCTGCTTTGGTGTAATAAGTGTCCGGATCGAAACGGAAAGGCATATTCCCCTACTCCGCCGCCTTGAGGATCTTCCTGAGTTCCTTGGGAAGGTTCAAAACGAGAGGATCAGAATTGACATCCTCCCCCTTCTCAAGCCGCTGGCAAGTGTCCATGAATGCCTGGTGCCACTTGTGGAGTTCCGGAGCATCATCGGTCCACCCGATCGGATGAACCTCCCGGTAAACTCGAAAGGCCGCAAGGATCGCCGACCAATTCGAGACCGAGACCCCGCCTTCTGAGGCCGCGCTAAGCATCCCTTCAACCGATCTCGGTTCCACCCGCCCCCGGTAACGGATCAGCTCTGCCTTTGCGATCCGCAAGTCCCCTCCAACCCGG
>CAYZUX010000252.1:0-8206 GCA_964481775.1 uncultured bacterium
ATCCCCGATGAATTGTCCTCCATAAAGCTGAGTCACCCACTCAGATGCATCCTGGATGCGTTCTGGAGCCTCAAGGAAGGGCTGGATCACCTTCTCCTTGCCGATCGAGAAATGGGCGCCATGGTCATGCAGTGCGATGACCGCCGGGAAAGGACCTTGTCCTTTGGGTACAAGGAGATACGCCGGGATCCGTTCCCAGGCGGAGATGTTCATGACCATCTTGCGTGCTTCATAGGTCCCACGGTCCTCGACCGCAATGACTGAGGGATCGAAAGCGGTTTCGGGAGTCGGAGTCAGGTACTCTTTCAGTAGGTGTTCACGTGTTTCTTGTCTCCATTGCCTGAAATCGATTCCTTTCGCGGGGTCAAATGCGCCTGCAAAAGTCATCTGGTTCAGGCGAGCTTTACGAAAGGTGGGAAGGTTCCTCTCGATGCTGTGGCGCTGATACTCGATTGAGGCAGGGGATGTTTTTTCATCAACTGCAAGATGTTCGGCAGTTGGCTCCATACGGTCCAGGAGCGCTTTCAGCTCTGGTCCGGGAGCCAATAATCTCTCAACAGGCCGTCTCTCGAGGTAACAGCGAAGGACTTCAGGGAGGTACACCAGCCCCTCGGGAGGCGCTCCATCCAGTGAAATGGTACCTTCCAGATAGTCTCTGCTCCGGTCACGATCTGATGGGGTTTTGTACAGATTGTAGATCTCGGTGGCCTTCCTGATTTCACCAGAGGCAATTTCCCACCCACCCAGTCCGGAAAGAATCTTGCGGGTCTTCAACCACACCAGAATGCGGCCACGCAAGGTCCGTTCAACGGCATCGAGAAGGGGACCCACCCGCTCACCCCTGGTTTCGAGGTATTGGATCGCGTTGCATAACTGGTGAGCATGTTCCATGGCCTGGGCGAGGATGCACCAGGAAGAAGCTGGATGAGGATAACGCCATCCACCCACTGGATCCTGGGACTCAGCGAGAAAACCAGCGACCGCTTTGATAACATCCGTCAGGCGGTCTTCCTCGGGATACTTTTCCGCCAAGGCGGGCAATCCCGCCAGTGCATAGCCTATGATGTAAGGTTTGACAAAAGGATGCTTGTACCCGATGGCATCGTAATCGATGAAAGGAGGATCGGGTTCGATAGGGGCACAGGATTGGGTCAAAAGATCTTCCTCAGTAAGACACTGACAGATCTCCCGGAACAACCGTAGTGCCTCCTGATCGTAATCATCGATACCTGTAAAGCGAGCCAGACGCATCAGGTCCGCAACTATTCCGATATTTCGAGGTTCACCTGGAGGCATGATGGCGTGCAGATGCCGACGGACATATTCCATCTGAGCCGAGAGTGCCACCACCATCCGTGAATCACCGGTTTCCTCATAAGCATAAAAGAAGGAATCGATCCCCTTGGTGCAGAAATGCGAGGCAGAATTGGTCCGCCACATGAAGTGAGTGTCGGTGGCATGGTCAGTTTGACCCGCCGCGTTAGCATTATTGTAGCGAGTTCCACCATAATCCTCCTCCTTCCCCCACCAGATGGAGAGATCATGGAAATTACGGCACCAATCGAGAGCCACTTTCCGGAGGCGGGTATCTCCGCTGCGGTAGAACTCTTCGAAGATCGCGGGACAGTGGTTAAGACGGTTCATACCAAACACAGGAGCGGCACCGCCGCTGCCTTGAGCAGTCACATTTCCGAAATCATCTCCAGTAAGGGCTGAGGAGATGATGGCATCGCGGTTCGCTTCCAGAAGATCCTTGATCCAGGGAACACGTTCTGATGCGGGTGGGAAACCTGAACCATAGATGGCATCGTAGGCTTGCGGATCAACTCGTATCTGGATTGGCGGTTCGTCAAGGGAGGTCCATGCGGGTTGTCCTGGCCCCGCCACCACAAAGCCGGCACGCCTCCAGGCCATGGGTTGGTGGGGTACCTTTTCCGTAGACCGGCAACGGTGATAAGTCACCCGAGTTCCCACAGGCCAGGAGTCAATCTCAACCGATCCTTTCCTCAGGAAAGGAGCTTCTGGAAATGACAGGATTCCATCACTGAAACGAGTCGTGAAGGAATCACCATTCTCGAAAGTCATGAAGGCGAGAGCCCCGCCTACACTGTATCCACGTTTTTCTCCCTCAGGGTCACGGAGTTCTCCATACTGGAGGCGCCACCCAAGATCGGGAGCATAACCATCCTTTTCCGCGACCCGCTGGAGGTATACCTGGACAGCAACTGTTCCCAGGCAATCAGCACGGATCTCGATAATCCTTGGCCATTCCGGATCCTGAACAAGAAGGTGAACCCAGGCAGAATACTTTCGAGGCTCAGTTTTCCTGACTGTAAGAGATGTCTTGTACTTGCGAGGAGGAGCAATGAGGTCGGCATACCACAATCGTTGTTGCTTAAGCGAAACGGTGATTCTCGATTCAGTCATGGAGATGATCCGGTCACCGAACAGGATTTTGACTGAGTCCTCGTTCTCGGTTATGACAACCTTCCGGGAAGCTCCGGCATGCCATGGATGCAGGATTTCAAGATGGAAATGAACCGATCGATGATCAGGGAATGTGTATGGGAAAGTGATCAATGCACGCCGTACCATGCGTGGCAAACCCGGATGCAGAGTGAGAATCAGTACATCAGGGGTAACCGAGCTGGTTTCTCCATGGACCATGAGCTTAAGCTCAGCTGGAAATGATCCCTCAGCGAACGGTAACGAGACTTGTACCAACTGCAATCCTGGTGTCGCGGGTGTCACATCAAATGCAGGCAGGTCCTCCCCGGAACAATAAACACGGGGTGCTCCCCAACTGAGGTCAGTACGTTGTTTTCCAAGCCACCAGGACTCAAAACCTGGTTGCGGTCCCACCTGGCCAGGAAGGTCGGATCCTTGAGCAAGTACCTGAAAAGACACAAGAAGTGTAAGAGCACAGGCAAGAGGAAAACGCATCGGAATCTCCCCGTTGTTATCATCGGATTCATCAGAGACTACACTAGCATGGACCCTGCTGATTCACCCATCAATCCCACATCTCTGGACACCAGCTCAAACCTCGAAGGTTCCAGTGGTGTCCAAGTTCCTGTTGAGTGTTATGCTCAAGTCCAGAAAAGGGAAACGGAGGCCTCTTTCTTGACTACGGACAACCTGCCGAAGCTGTCGATCCTGATTGTCAGCTTCAATACCAAAGCTCTGACTCTGGCCTGCCTGGAATCCATACGCCGGTTTCCCCCCCAGGGCCCCTATGAGATCATTGTGATCGACAATGATTCAAAAGATGGTTCCTGCGAAGCGATCCGGGAAAAGTATCCGGAGACCCATTTGATACAGTCAGGCGGTAACCTGGGATTTGCCCGGGCCAACAACCTCGGGATGCGTGAAGCAACCGGTGACATATTGGTGCTCCTCAATAGCGACACTGAGGTTCACGCCGATGCCCTCACTCATCTCCAGAAGGCTTTTCATGCGGATCGGGATATGGCGGCAGGGGGGGGACGCCTGCTCAACACCGATGGTACCCAACAGTTTGGAATTCGGTACTTTCCTCGTCTTTCCAACGCCCTCTCAGAGGCTCTGTTTCTGCATCATCTTTTTCATGGACCCTGGGCTGGGGAGCTGGAGTCCAGAACAGAGTTCTATCTGACAGACCACGAAGTCGAATGGCTCTCCGGGGCCTATCTGGCGGTGCGTAACGAATGGTATGAGCGTATCGGCGGCCTGGATTGGGGCTTCTTCATGTATGCGGAGGATTCCGACTGGTGTTACCGGATTCGCAAGCAGGGTGGAAAGATCCGGTATGTCGCCGACTCGATTGTAACCCACCACGGGGGTGGGAGTTCCGAAGCAGCAGGCAAACTTGATGTGATCCGCACACAGGCCAAAGACCGTTTTGTCCGGCTTCATTTCGCTCCCTGGCGCGCTTTCATCTTTCGACTGATTCTCGTGTTCGGATTGCTGTTCCGCTGCCTGTTGGCGCTGCCCCTCTGTCCGCTGGGAGAGAAATACCGTCGTGGACTGGCTTGGCGTGCACGGGCCGCGCTCACAGTGTTCACCTCTCCGTTGCCACTGGAAACCCACTATGACTGAAGCACCCCTCATCTCGGTGGTCATCCTCAATTTCAACCGTAAAGAGATCCTCCGGAGGTGCCTTCAGGATGCCCTGGCTTTGGATTGGCCATGTCTTGAGTGGATTGTGGTGGACAATGCCTCCTCCGATGGTTCCGCGGATATGGTCGAGAATGAGTTTGGAGACCTGGTTTCAGTGATTCGAAGGCAAATCAACTCAGTCACCTCGGCCCGAAATGAGGGATTCAATGCAGCCAAAGGGGAATACATTTTCTCGCTTGATAATGACATCCTGCTTCCCGACAAACAGGTCCTTCGCAAGGGTATAGATCTTTTTGGTCAATTCCCGGAGGTGGGATTGCTTGCTTTCCGGATCGGTGATCCAAGGAATGAGGGGCAGTGCCTCCCGGAGCATTGGTGGCACCCAGTCCCCTTCGAGCAAGGTAAAGATCGATTCTTTTTTACCTCTTACTTCCCGGAAGCAGCCGCTTTGATGCGTACCAGTGTGATTCGCCAGACGGGGGGCTATGATGAGGAGTTTTTCATGGGAATTGAGCAGGGGGATCTGGCTCTCAAGCTCCTCCGAGAGGGCCATCTGATTCTCTATTGTCCCAACCTGTGCGGTGTCGAAGTGGAAGTACGGGGACAGCTTGCTGTACGCAAGAGCCGTATCCACTATTTGAACATGCGCAACAAGCTCTGGATTGCCTGGAAACACTACCCCCTGTACCGTGGGCTCCGCTATTCACTGGGAAGAGTGGCTGTCTCGGCCCTTCGTTCCATCCGAAATGGGTGGACAGGATACTTCCTGGAGGGCCTCCGAGATGGTGTTTTTCCTCCCCCAGCCATTAAATCCCAGAGGAAACCCCTTCCCCCCTCGGCCTGGAAGATCTATGACCGCATACAATCGGGGTGGTTTGTCCACCCCCTTCTCTCGCAAGATCATCTCCCAAAATAAATCCAAATTTCATTATTTTTTGTTCCCATTTCCTTCGCGTGTTGCGCTATGATGTAAGAGTCAGGCCCAGATTTGTTTGGAAAGGAGAAGGAGCAGGATGATCGATATCAGTTGTCTGAAAACCCATCTACACCCCGGACCCGCGAAGGAAAAGATCGATGGAATCCAGCAGATGGGCAAGCTGCTTGCGGCACGAATTAACGCCTCTTTTAACCTGGTGGGCCGCAGGGCGGTTCAGTTTGTTTCGGAAGATGGAGAGAAATACCAAGCACTTATTCATAACGAAGCGGATGACTCAACCGATTATCTTATTATTCACGCTGTTGGTGTTCAGGACCACCTGTTCGAAGCTATCCGGGTGGAAGATGATTGGGTGACCAATTACATCGATCCGGATCTCTATCAGACCATGATGCAGGGTGTGGGAGACGTTCTTCTTGAATACGCGAATGATGCCTACAAAAGATTCATGATTCGGAATATCGGAGAAGAACCCGAACCTTTGACTGAGAATGACTTGAATCTGGATACCTTCGCAGCCGAAATGGCCAAACGAAAACTGACACTCTCGCATCACGGAAACATGCGGTTGGCATTCAGATAATCTACGGGTTTTCCTGGGGGTGGTAGCGCTCCACCCCCAGGCTGGATCATCGGATTCACCCTTTTACGAATTCTTTGAGGCGCCGGGCAATGCCATCCCCATCGAGTTCGTACTTGGCATAAAGACCCTCGGGACTACCGGACTCGCCGAAACGGTCAAGCAGCCCCCAGCGCTTCACCAGAGCCGGGCAGTTCTCAGAGAGGACCTCACAGACCGCGCTGCCCATTCCGCCAATGACATTGTGGTCTTCCACGGTAAAGACTTTCTTTGTCTCTCTCGCGCACTTCACAATGGTTTCCACATCAATTGGTTTGATGGAGGAGAGATTCACGACACGGACACTGATCCCCTCGACCGCGAGTTTTTCAGCCGCCTGCAAAGCCCCCTGGACAGTTCCACCCGAAGCAAAACAAGTCACATCTTTGCCATCCCGCAGAATGACACTCTTGCCGGGTTTGAACTGGTATCCCTGAGGACTCACATCGGCCAGAGACTGACGGGTCAAACGGATGTAAGCCGGGCCAGTGTATTCATTGGCCAGATAACGGATCATCTGCTTGGTTTCGAGTTCATCGGCCGGTTGCAGGACGATCATGTTCGGCAAACCACGCATCAAGCCCACATCCTCCAACCCCATCTGACTGTTGCCATCCTCGCCAATCCCAATCCCGGCATGGGTTCCGACAATCTTCACTCCCGCCCTGGAATACGCCACCGACATACGGATCGTGTCATATCTTCCCGTGATAAAACACGCAAAGCTGCAGATGAACGGGATCTTGCCTGACAAAGCCATACCCGCCGCCGCACCGATCATGTTGGCTTCCTGGATCCCCATCTCGAAGAAGCGCTCGGGGAACTTTTTGGCAAAAAGGACCGACATGGTTGATTTCGCCAGATCCGCATCAAAGGCAACCACATTCGGATTGGATTCGCCAACCTCGGCAAGTGCCTCACCGAAAGCCTGACGTGTTGCTTTGGCCATGATTCTCTCCTGCTGTGACTTGAAAAATGATTGATAGCGCCACCTCCCACAGGGGAATGTGACAAAAACGGGGTATGATAGCGGGATTCCCCGGATTGGAAAAGGTAAACGGGAACAGGCAAGCATAAAACGACTGACAGGAATGGATTCTTCTTTGCTGGTTCTTTCTGGTATAGTGATTCTGTCGATGAAAAACCTCTTGGGTTTACGTTTTAGCCAGGTATTGCTTCGCTTATGGGAGGATGTTTGTGACGGAAAGACAGAAGTACTTTTTTGAGGGTCGGGGTGGGTTCACTCTGATTGAGCTTCTCATCGTGATTGCAATCATCCTGATTCTTATCTCGATCGCACTCCCCAATTTCCTGGAGGCCCAAACGCGTGCCAAGACAGCCAAGTCCTATAGCGAAATGCGTTCATTGACCAGCGCGGTAGAGGCATTCAGGTCGGAACGTGGTGTGCTTCTAGTGGATTTCTGGGATGCGGAGGTTCCCGATGGGATGAACCGGGTGAAAAGGAAATTCAACAATGTCGGGAGCATCATCCCGCGCTGTTCAACCGTACACCCGACAGGACGGTCCATGTCCTGTGTACTCTACCCGCTAACCTCTCCAGTCCGGTACTTGACACGCATCCCCGACGACATTCTGGCTCCCGAACCCGGACGAAACACCACTGGGAATACAGGTCATGATGAACAGATCAATCTGCCTGGCAACCGAACCTATCTTTATGTTGATCGTGACTCAAAGATTTTCTACAACGGCGGTTATGGGAATGGAGACTGGAACGGCGCTTCCTTTCCATATCCACCAGTTCCCGTACCAGGGATGTTACGACCCCTCAAGATGGATGAGTTTGTTTTCTCAGGATTCGGTCCGGGTGTCGAAAACAGCGTGTATGGCGGATCAGTCCGGATGTCGATCGCCTTCAATCCCACCAATGGGACCAAGAGTGTCGGATCCCTTTATTACAGGTCCACCTCCGGGGCGGTCAATCCATAGACCTTCAGTTCCCCCTCTCCGATTGGAGAGGGGGAAACCTTTCAGATTGCATAATTGGGAATCTTGAACGCCTCGATCAGGATCTTCGCCACCTCGGGACGGGTGAACTCGATGGGGGGGATCTGTCCATTCCCCAGCATTTCACGGACTGCGGTACCCGAGAGGATCACCCGTTCCTCGGGATCGGTGCTGGGACTGGTCTTGAACGAGGCCATCCCTTCCGAGCGTTTACAGTAGAAAGTGTGATCGAAGAAAAGCGGTGTGATATCAATCTCTGAAGCATCGAACTCATCGAAGATGTAGTGGGCATCGAAGGTACCATAGTATTTCCCCACCCCTGCATGGTCTCTTCCCACGATGAAGTGTGTACAGCCATAGTTTTTACGGGCAATGGCGTGGAGAATCGCTTCCCTGGGGCCGGCATAGCGCATGGCGGCAGGAAAGACAGCCAGGACTGTCCGGTCACGGGGATAGTAATTCTCCATGAGCACTTCATAGCACTTCATACGTACATCGGCGGGGATGTCATCGCTCTTGGTGGCTCCCACCAGAGGGTGGATGAGAAGACCATCTGTGATTTCAAGCGCGCACTTGGTGATATA
>CAYZUX010000253.1:0-8189 GCA_964481775.1 uncultured bacterium
GAAAGGTCCGAGTTATCAATGGCAATCTGGACCGCTTGCATCCCACGGCGCGCGAGCCCCTGGCTGATGAGATCGATTTGGTCGAAACGGAAGTGCGAGTCCTTCTCCATCTGGTCGATGCCACCTCCGGTGATGGTGTCATGGGGATGGTTCTGGAGGAGCAATTTCCAGGCACGGTCAAGGGCGGTTTTGAGGTACTCCCCACCCACCATCGAACCGATGGCGCTCCAGGGCTCAGCCAGGCGCTGGAGATTGACCTCGGCGCGGTGGTTGGCCTTTTTCAGACGTGGACGCGCGCTGATGACATCCCCGAAAAGGTGGGTCCACTTGCCGGTCGAGCCAGGATCACGGCTCTCACCAGTTAGGACAGTGGGATTCTTCACCTCCTTGCGCATCGCCTCCATGTAATCCTTGAGATTGGAGAACTTGAGTGTGTGCTCCGGCATCATCTCCTGGCACATCTTGAGGATCTCGCTCTCGCGCGGATCGGGATCAGAGGAGTCAAAACCTTGCATGCAGCAGATGTGGCTGGTGGAGAAGTGCTCGGATTCGTCCTTGACCAGCTTGCGCAGCTGGTCCGGGATCGGCTCCGAGTTCCACTGCTTCTTCTCGTTATCGAGGATGTAGTAATGACTCCTTGGGTAACGGTCAGAGGCCAGACGGAAGGGAGCGGCACCACGATCCCAGTCATAGCGCGCGAAGACATCATCGGAGCCATACCGCAAGACACGGTAGACATAGATGTAATAACTGAAACGGCTCATACAGCCAAAACGCATTCCCAATAGGCGGCTGCCATCCGGCCCCTCGAGGATGAACTCGCTCTTGGGGGTGTTGATGCCCCGGTAGAAGATGATCGTGTCGATATCGAATCCCTGATAAATCTGGGGCATCTGCGAGGTCTGACCATATCCGAAAGGGGTGTAGCCCACCTTCGAAACCTCGCCCAGTGATTGAGCCACTCGGTGACCGACGACAAGGTTCCGTACCAGTGACTCGGCATTGACGATGTACTCCTCGGGGAGCGAATACCAGGGACCAACGATGAGTTTTCCGGATTTGACATGCTTCTCGATCGTCTCCCGTTTCTCCGGGCGAAGTTCCAGGTAATCCTCGATTCCGACTGTTTGGGAATCGAAGGTGAAGGATTGGAAGTCCGGATCACGGTCAAGTAATGCGAGCAGGTTGTCCATGAAATCGACCAGGAGCAGACGGGTTTCTTCAAAGGGATAAACCCACTCGCGGTCCCAGTGGGAGTTGCACACTACATGAATCGTTTTGCGGTCTCTGGGCATGTTATAACGGTTCCTCCGAAGCATTTTGTAACGAGCGAAGAATCCCTGATTGGAGACAAAAACTCAACTGGTTCATGTGGGATTTTCAGGTGAGATTCGATTCTGACTCAGGTTGACAAAGAAAGCCGAAACGAGTACAAACCCACCGGGTCACTAGCTCAAGTGGTAGAGCAGTGGACTCTTAATCCATTGGTTCAGGGTTCGAGTCCCTGGTGGCCCACGTTAATTTTGTTGCCTTCACGAAGGGGTGCCTGACCTTCGTGATAAATTTTGTCCTTTTTTCAACCGATCCTGAGGAGCGGGATCACTTTCTCAGTCGGTGCTTTCCACTGAGCGCCGATGCCCGCCAACTCTTTCAAAAATCATAACCGTCTTCCCACAAGATTCTGCCTGGAGGTCATGTATGTGGTGTGCCGTTGTGTGTCTTTTTACTTTTTCCGGGGGGGGTGTCTCAACGGGGGCGGGCCGCTTCTCAAGTGTTTGATAGTGTTCCCAACCAGAGACACGATCTTCCCCCAGTCGATCACGCCAGCGTTGAATTCACCGGTGAGATGCTTTGCCAGACTTTTGAGATCCGCGGTAATCAGCTCCGCTACCAGGCCTGTGAGCTGAATGGAAGCGTGCGTGACAAGCCATCTGTCTAAAAGCCGGAAGATCCGCTGGTATCCCCTCCGTCAGGGTCAGGTCTCTTTCCACTGGCCCGGAATCGGTACGGGATACTGACCGGAAGCGTCAGCCTGAACCGGTGCCGGACTGTCCGGGGTGAAATTCACATGGGGACAGAACTGGAAAGTGGATTTCATCATTTCATCCCAGGTGATGATCTTCCCGGTGTGGACGGCAGCTCGCCCCATGAGCGCGGCGAGGTTTGCATAGGCGGACCTCTTTACCTCGTTGTGTGGCTTGTTGTTGCGGATGGCATCCAAAAGAACGTCCCATTCGACCTGGTAGGGACTGATTGCCTCGTGCTCAGGCCGCCAAACCACATCGCTCTCAATCGTCTGCTGAGACTTATAGATCTGTACTGTTGGGGCGTGGACATGGCCGGAGAACTGCGCAGCGCATTTGGTCCCGTGGAGAAAGGTGGAGAAATCGTTGTAACATTCCGGCACGCTGCGACGATCGACGATCGCCTTCGTTCCATCCGGGAAGGTATATTCGACTGTATAAGTGTGGTAGGCCTGCCCGCAGTCAACGATACCTTGTCCGCGGCCGCCCAGACCCATCGCCGAGACCGGCCAGGCGTCTTTGATCCAACAGCACTCGTCGATCTGGTGGATATTCCAATCGACATATTTCCCGGAGCCGACCCAGTGAAATCCCCCGGGGTGACGAATCTGCCAAAGCAGTTCGTTCTCCCCGCCGGGGAACGCCTTCATCCCACTATCCGAATCCATCCGGTATGCGCGGATCAACAAGACATCCCCCACAGCACCTTCGCGGATTTTTTGAATCAGTGCCTGCCGGGCGCTCGAATGGCGGCACATCAGACCGCAGCCGATCTTCAGGTTCTTTTTCTCGGCCTCTTCGCCGAGGCGAAGGATTTCATGAGTTCCGCCCGGGTCGGGAGCAAAGGATTTCTCCATGAAGATATGGACTCCTTTTTCCACGCCGTATGCGACGTGCATCGGGCGGAAGGCTGCATGGGTGGTTTGGACCAGAACATCCCCCGGCTGTAAACAGTCGATGGCCTTGCGATAAGCATCGAAGCCAAGGAAGCGCCGGTCCTCTGGGACATCGATTCGCTCGCCGAATTTCTGGCGGAGGAAGTCATACGATTTCGTCAACTTCTCCTCGAAGAGGTCGGCCATGGCAACCAGCTTGACCGGCCCGATTGGGGAGGAGAGTGCTTCCTTGACAGCACCGGTGCCTCGTCCCCCACAGCCAACCAATGCCAGACGAATAGTGTTGTCCTCAGCAGCATAGGCCTTGGGTAGAACGGCACCGGCCAGAACTGAGCCGGCAACTATTTGTCCGCTCTTAGCAAGAAACTGACGGCGTGTGGAAATTTGGGGGACTTTCAGCGGTGTATTCGGTGCGCAAGGTTGGGGTACTGGTTTCATGATTTCCCTCCTGAGGATGGAGTATTGATCAGACCTGGGCCTTTACTGGAGCAACGAAGCTATGGTTATGGTGTGGCGGTGTCAATGAGTTTTTCAATGGTGGCCTCTATTCCAACATCTTGTGATCCGCGGGTTTCAGGCCTTTTTTGTGCCCGGCGAAACCAAGGTCTTCCGGATCGTATTCTCCCACGTAATTTACGTCGCTGCGCGGGGGAATCTGCTCTTCCATTCCAAGTGCCCAATAGCAAGCATTCACAAGCAGCCGCCGAAATCCCTCACTTTTGAAGTCATATGAAGCCCCCATCGTGGTTGTGAAAACGCGGGCTGTCTTCCCCTGTTCGCCGGTATAGGTTTTTGTCCAGGCAACTGGAACCGGCTTTTTGTCTGGATTCGGTTCATCCTTCGGATTCATGCCCTTAAGCACCACACCCATGATGAGGGGCTTACTGTCTCCAGACAAAGTCGTAAGGGCATAGACATCGGAGACACCCCAGATGTCCTCGCAGCCTCTCACGATAGGATGGTTTTCCATTCCCTCGGCAACAACGCCGCGAGTGCTTTCCACCTTGTGGTGGCCATAGTGATTGATCCAGGTTTCTCCGAGAATCTGCCTGCCGTAGCCGCCCTCGAATTCTTTGTTATCAAAGCTGTACCTGGCATAGGGACTATGCTTGTTTCTGACATAGCGGAATGCGTGGGTGGCTGTCCTGAGCGCAACGATTGGTTTCCCGGAGTTTGTGTAATCGATAATGAATTTCATCTGCTCATCGGGGAGTTCCCGGAACCGGGTGAACAGGACCATCAAGTCGGCGCTCTCCAGAGCCTGGAGACCTGGAATGTTATCGAGCGTCACAGGATCGATTTCACCGGTTTCCGGATTGATCGCAAAGAGGACCGTGCATTTGAATCCATGCCGCTTTGACAGGATTTTTGCCATTTGAGGCATCGATTCCTCGGACCGATATTCCTCATCTCCAGTCACAAAGACAATGTGTTTTCCTCTCCCCGGCCCTTCGAATCCGTCATATGTCACCCAAGGATCCTCGGCCGGGCAGACACCGCCAAACAGAAATAATGTCAGCAGGAACAAGACAGCAGACAATCGGCTCATCACCATGCCTCCTTTCACCAACACATCCTCTCTGGCAGCCCTATAAGACAACCCTTGAGAAAAACAAAGATTACAGGACCTTCTGCTCATCGCTCGCCACTGCCCCATTATGGAATCCTTGCGGTAACTCATCATTGGGCTGTCGCATCGAGTCACATCCAGGAGGATAGCATGGAAAAGCGGATTTTGGTGGTGAGAGCCGCCCATGAAATCCTTATCATCCTTTGTTCAGGGGCATTGCTGCTAATCTTCCTTCGTCGATCGGTGATAATTGACAAATTACAGTTTTGCAGAAGATAACGAGGTAACCGTACCAGCCCTCTGACGACATTGAGGAGAAGTTCATACAACACGGGGATTGCACAGGAACCGGTCGGCAATGTATACCTTAGGTCAAATGGCTGAGTGGCTCTTTTTGGAAGATGATGTACCAACGGAGAGAGGAAGAGATCGCCGTATTGCCGGATGCGGAGTGAACCTTGGAATGATGTGGTGGTAAATTGGATCGACATTTATTGAGGAGATGGATAATGCCAGATGCGCGATGGTGCCTCGCAGCATGTGCTTTGATACTGCACCTCCATTCTGCACCGGTGATTTGGGCGGAGCCAGCCGGCCAACTTCGTGTGGCGACATTCTCATGTGACATAACCCCACCATTGGGCCAGCCGATGTTCTCATGCGATCCGCTTGAAACGGTCGAACTGCCCCTGTTGGCCAAGGGGGTCGTCCTTGAGGCGGAGGGACAACGCTACGTCCTTTGTGCCCTGGATTGGTGTGAACTCTGCAATGAGTCATATCAAGTGATCCGGACAAAAATTGCCGAGACTGCTGGCGCCAACACCGCGCATGTAGCCGTTCAGACTGTCCACCAACACACCGCGCCTATCATTGATATTGGCGCCCGGAAGATTATGGCCGAAGTTGGCGCCCCACAGTCGCACATCGATCCGGATGCTTTAGACGAGATCGAGCAACGCCTCATGGCGGCGGTCAAACAGTCACTCGACAAGTTCCAGCCGTTTGATCAAGTCGGTACCGGCCAAGCCAAGGTCGAACGTGTGGCATCGAGCCGTCGTTGCCGTGACGAAGCGGGGATTATCCGTCCCCGCATGAGTACCGCCGGCAATGATCCAGTCATGCAAGCCTTGCCCGAGGGAACCATCGATCCCTACCTGAAAACCATTACGCTGGCACACTCCGGTAAACCGGTTGTGCGGTTGCATTACTATGCGACGCATCCGCAAAGCCGCTACGGTGATGGGCGAGCCACAAGCGATGTACCCGGTGTCGCCCGTACAGCGCTCGAGCAGAAGGAAAAGGTCTTCCAGATCTACTTCACCGGTTGCGGCGGCGATATCACCATGGGCAAGTACAACGACACATCTGATGAGTGCCGCAAAGGGTTGGCCGAGAGGCTTTTGGCCGGCATGGAGGCTGCCATTGCCGCGACGACATATGTCCCGGCCGGATCCATTCAATGGCGGACTTCCAATGTACTTCTACCTCCAAGAACCGACGCGGGATTCAGCATGACCGACGCACTGGCCATCGCCAGGAACACCGAAGTGAGGCTGGTGACCCGGTTGTATCAAGGTGCGGTCCGATATGCCTTTCATATGCGAAGCCAGCAGCCCATCGAACTGACGTCTCTGCGAATCGGCAACATGCACATTTTGCACTTGCCCGGTGAGCCACTGGTTGACTTCCAACTGTTTGCCCAAAGCGTAAGGCCAACGGATTTCGTGGCTGTGGCCGGATATGGCGACTGCGGGACCGGCTATATCTGCCCGGAGAAGGCATACCAGGAAGGCGGCTATGAACCGACTGATGCGAATGTGAAGCCCGAATCGGAGGCCATCATCAAGAAAGCCATCGAATCGCTGCTTGGGACCGAGTAAGAGCGGAGCCAAACCATTCATTGCCGTGAGGACCGCATGGTCATGAGACGACGCACCATTGTACGATCAAAGGCGATCTATGCACTAACCACCCTTGGACTACTCCTGGGCGCGGATATCGTGTTTACCATTGACCAAATACTTTAACATACATAAGTGAATGGGGAGGCTCCTTGAAATGGAACGGCAAACAAACGATTCAAGACTGCTGACACCGCGGCGTGAATTCCTCAAATCAGCCGGGACTCTGGCTGCAGGCCTGTACTTCACAGGATCAGCATCGCCAACATCTGCCCAGGAATCAGCCGTAAACACGGCCAGTACCGAAACTTTGGCCATGAACGGCGGTAAACCAGCCGTGACCTTTCCAAAGGACAAGCTTGGTGGCATTTTCCGCTGGCCACAATATGGAAAGGCTGAGAAAGATATTGTTATGGCCGCGCTTGATGGCGACCAAGGCTCATTCTATCACTCATTGTCCGAGTTGGAGGAGAAGTGGCGAGACTATAACGGGGTACCGTTCGCTAAAACCCACATGAATGGCAGCAGTGCCTTGCTGTCGATGTACTTTGCACTTGATCTTCCTCCGGGCAGTGAGGTGATGGTTCCCTCCTACACATTCTTCTCCACAATCACCAGCCTTCGTTTCTTCGGACTCGTGCCGGTGTTCGTCGACATCAATCCACGCACAGCGACATTCGATGTGGAATATGCAAAAAAAATGCTGAACCCACGGGTTCGCGCGATTGTCCCGATGCACTCATGGGGACTGCCTTGCGAAATGGATCACATCTGCGGCTTCGCCAAAGAACACGGGCTCGATGTGTTGGAGGACTGCGCACATGCCCATGGCGCTTCGATGCAGGGGAAAAAAGTCGGCGCCTGGGGCCGTATGGGCATCTATAGCTTCCAGGCCACCAAACCTCTGCCGGGCATCGAGGGTGGCATGGGTGTCTATCAACGCAAGGAGGATTTCGAGCGAGCCACCGTTTTGGGGCATTACGAGGCTGTCAGCAGCACCGCTCCGGCTCAGGGCGCTGCCTTCGACGCCAACAGCCCCTATCGTAAGTATGAGGGAACAGGTCTCGGAATGAAGCTCCGGATGCATCCGCTGGCCGCCGCCCTCATTCTCAAGCAACTGGAAAACCTCGAGAGGCAGAACGAGATCATCAAGAAACAGGCAAGGCAAATCAACGACCGCATATGCCAGTTGCCCGGTCTGTCGGAACCGGTCTGCCGCAAGGACCAGGACCGGGTGTACTACTCCGGCAACCTTCTGTTTCTCGACGAGGTTTCCGCGGGCATCTCACGCACCGCGCTGGTCAAGGCCCTGGAGGCCGAAGGCGTCTCGGCAGGCGTGTGGGAATACCCGGAAAATCACAAATACGCCATCTATTCCGAAACCCAGTGGTGGCATCATCCGATTGACGTACCCAAGAAGTTGCCCGGCTGCGAGGAAGTCAATCGTCGCGCGTTCCACATCCCCCTGTTCCGGCAGGAGGCACCCGAATTGGTTGAACAATATGTCAAAGCGTTTGAGAAGGTTTGGGCACACCGCAAGGAGCTGTCAGGGGGAGAGTGATATCAACATGGCCGACGTATTCTTCACACGGTGCTGCACACACACATGGTATCTCTTCAATAAACCAATGGATAGTTGAATGTGGTGAACTCTCCAATTCTTTTCGAGAAAACCTCGATTTTTCGAGGTTTGGGCGAGTACTTACTCCGCCTCATATTCCAGTGGTTCATGCGCGAGTCCCCAGTGCCTTGTTGGAGTGATGTAGCAACAGAAACCTCACCCTTACATCCCCTCTCC
>CAYZUX010000254.1:0-8136 GCA_964481775.1 uncultured bacterium
TGCTCTTTGATAACTCGTTGATATTGAAGGTTTTCGGTTAACAGCCGGAGAACGAGAGGAATTATGAAAAGGGTTGCACACGGGGAGCCATCACTCCCGTTCTGTAAACGAGATTTCGATCATATACCGGATCAGCTCATCATCGATGAGGAGTGTGTTCTCTTCGCTGAAGGGTAGAGGCACAGCCGTTTTCCCATCTGGAGTAGGGACAAGGACTTGAGCGCTATGCAGCGGTCTCCCAAACCGGATTTCCGTGGGTTCAGTTGCGATTACCTGCCAGGTGCCGAAATTGTTGAGTGCCTGGTTCTCCTGCGCTGCTGTTAACAGGCGCCCTTTAGTGGTGTTGAAAATTACCGTGTTATCAATTCGCACTTCACCCGCCGCTTCCACGAAGTCAATTCCTCGCTCTGATGTGTGGACCATAAGAAATCCCTCAAGGCCAGCTGAAATGCTGCAGCCTTTAACTTGTGCTGATACCACTTGAAATCCCTGTTCCGAGGCAAACATGTAAAGGTGCCCCGTTTGCGTTGGCCGTATGAGGCAGTTGATATGGCCTTGCGGATTGAACATCACCCGGGGGAGATCCATGCGCAGTTTCCACTGATAATCACCTGATTCATAAACCTGTACCGTTGTTCCGGCTTGACTCCTTAATTCAGCCAATTCACTTGGAGAAACCGGTCCTGCGAGTAACAATACTTTAGCGGAAGTCGATAATTCGCCCTTAAAATCACCACGCCAGACACCAAACCGTATCCCCTGTAGCCAGAGTTCCTTGAACAATGGTAAAGTGGGTATAATTGCCGTAGGGGTCGTATCCGGGATGTATACATACACCTCTTCTGGTTTGGCTTCGGCTCGCGGAAAACGTTCCCCAAACTCAGCCATTCGCCAGACTGCCTGGGCCGCCTGAGCGGGAAAGGGTGTTCCATGATAAATGGAACCATAGCCAAATCCACTCGGCCATGGCGCGATACCGGTTCCTGATTCCGTGGTGTTTTTCAGGGCGTATTCAATGGCGGGGGCGAACCAGCGGGTATCAGGAGTCCCTGTCAGGACATCACGCAGTGGGAGTGGAACATAGGGTGCTTCTGGAGATAACCAGCTCACCCCCCATTCGTAGGACATCGCCGCTCCTGCTCCAGCGCCCAGAGCGTAATGCATGGCAGCATCGTAATGGGCGGCATTGTTCCAACCGAGTGAACCGAATTCCTCCAGGAGGAGCGGACGTCTGGAATAGAGCGGGTCGAAGTAGTGAATGGTTTGTCCGATCCACTCCGGTGGAAAATATCCATGCCAGGGCAGGAGTGGAGCATGTTCATTTGCAAGGTATGTGTCGCCACCTTCACTGAGGCTGAAAAGATAACCCGGAAAAACAATTTGACCGGCACCCACCTCTCGCATTGCCTTTGTCATCTCATCGGACCAGCGTCTGAAAAGTAAAGTGTCACGTCGTGCACCGGATGGACCTTTTGCTTCTGGCCAAGCAACTGCTTCCGGATCCATTTGTGTGCAGTCCGGATCTTTTACGTAGGTCTCATTCGCCAGGTTGTAGATGATGTTTCCCGCTCTTTTCCAGCGCCTGGCGAGTGTCTGTAAATACTCTTTTTGTGATGGGAGATGGCGCAGAGAAAAGCTGTAAAGATTAAAATCTGCAGGATGCCGGAATTCAAAGGTGATCATCTTTCCATCAGGTTGTTCATAACCAAGGTCGCGAATCCATTGATTAAAGATACAGATGTCCAGCGTGATCCCGCAGTCTCCGGCAAGCCAGATGGCGGCGTCCATAGCCCGTAGTGCGATTTCATCCAACACAGGGTCCACCCACACCCGCACGATCCGATAACCGGCCTTGCGCATGGCCTGAAAGTCTCGTGCAGCCATGGCAGGCCGGAAGTCACGCCATGCCCATTCCCACCAGGAGTTGGATGGGTAATAGTGGGTACCAGCGAAAAAGACTGCCTTTCCATCAACCAAAAAATTATGATCTTCGATTGAAAGGCATTTTTTGGTCTTCCAATTCTTTTCCAGGAGAACGAAGCCGATCTCACGTCTGGCAACCACTCTTGGATTTCCGACCACCGAAAGTTTTTCGGCAGTCTCGGGATCCTGGGCGATGTCAATGCGGATCCGGTGGAGGCCTTCCACAGGTGAGGGAAGATAATCACAGAGGGCTTCAGTATTACTTTCAGCTCCTGCTACCCGGCGTAAATCCGTAATGAGGCTGGACTCCTCTGAACCCGGGATTTGTTGGTAGAAACGGATCTGCATCGCAGCGGATGAGGCACGCTTGTTTCGAATTCTTACACGGACTTGAACACGTTCACCGGAATAATATGATGCATAGTTTGTCTCAATACGTTCGATTATTATTTTACTCTGTTCCGTAAATGCTATGCTATTTAACAAGCTCAGCCATCGTTCCGGAGTTATGTCCTTCTCAGGTTGTTCGAAGAAAAAGAAATAACATTGACTTCCATAAAATCGGTTACCAGCCAAAGAGGGTGCTACGTGACTGAATAATACACCGGGGTAACCGATGACAGTACCGAATCGATCTTTTGCTTCCAGAATTGGCAGGAAGTCGGCACGGATTTCTTCATCGATATTATGCTTCGGAAACTCTGTCGGTGACGCAAGGTATGCTGAATGCGATAGAGCGCTTTCATCGAAACCAGCCGCAATCGGTATAGGTGATTTGGGATGGGTTTGAATACTCATCTTTTGGGAGGATAGATTAAACGATCCAATCCACAGGTCAGGCGGTAGACCGTCTGGCGGACCTATCCAAACCAGTCCTTCTCCCTTCGCTACTGCATTGATAAGGCTCTGAAGATCCAAAGCCTCGATGGGATTTTGTTGAAATATTGGAGGCAAACAATCCTCAATCGTCTGAAGAAATGCATTGGGCGCTACAAGATGAACTTGCTGCTCATCCTGTGAATTTGCCAGAGACTTGAGGGAGCCAGTACTGACCATGATGAGCATCAGAATGGTTCCAAAGATGGAACCTCTGAGAATCAAAAGCAAATCACCTATTCTAATCATCAGATCTCACAATATCATGACTGATATTGGTATGCCAAACAAGAGACCTTTACGAAGATTTTAGGTTTCCTTGATACCATCCAGTGGAGCTTAACAGCCTGTTGAAAATTGGGGTAACCGTGGATTCCCGCTTTCGCGGGAATGAGGAGACAAGTTAATTTGCTCAGAGATCGTCATTCCCGCGAAAGCGGGAATCCACAACCTCATCATAAGGACAATTTCTCAACAGGCTGTTAATGTCATGTCAAATGATGGCTTCCGGTAACCTGCTGTGAATGAAAATCAGGGAGTTAGTGAAAAAAAGGAATTATCAGTCCGCTTATAATGATGCAGATAAGTATTATTTTTCCGGACAATCCAATCGGATTAGAGAGAGGTCAGATCTTTTAAGCGATTACGATCTTTCACATTGAATTTTTTTAGTTCTGTCTTTTTCACTTGCTCTCTGTTGGCTTCAGCTTCACAATCTCGACGTTTGCATCTCCCCAGGAGGTCCATTCATGCTTGAACAAGTAGACCTTTCTCAAACTCTTGAAAAGATCCAATATGAAAAAGAGCTTGTTCCCCTAAGGAACCGGCTAATTCATGTCCAACACCAGATCCTTCAGGCAGGCATCCCTGTTTTGATTCTTTTCGAGGGGTGGGAAGCCAGCGGCAAAGGGCGTATGATTTCACGCCTCGTTGAATGCTTCGATCCACGTTGGGTGCAGACTTACCTGATCACCGAACCAGTCCCGGAAGAACGACTGCGCCCGTTCCTGTGGCGTTTCTGGGTCAAGGTTCCGGAAAAAGGTCACATCGCCCTCTTCGACCAGAGCTGGTATCGTACGGTTCTTGTGGATCGGCTTCTTAAACGTATCCGAAAAAAGGACATTCCACAGGCGTTCCGTGAAATTATCCAGTATGAAAGACAACTCTCTGATTCAGGTGCGGTCCTCATCAAGTTTTTCCTGCATATCAGTGAGAAGGAACAACAAAAGCGCGTAAAAAAGATGCTCAAGGACCCAACTGAATCATGGCAAGTAAATAAAGAAGATAAAAAATTAACCCGGAATTATTCTGGTCTGGAACGTTGTGTCGAAGAAATGTTGCAAAGCGCTTCGCCACACTTCTCACCATGGACCATTGTAGAGGCAAATTGTCCCCGCTTTGCAACCGTAAAGATTTTCAGGACAGTCCTTCATGCATTGGAATCATCCCTAAGCGCTTCAAAATCTCAAGCACACAGGAAAAGCCGTTACGTCCCCGCCGTGAGACATCCCAAGCCGACCATTTTGGACCGTGTTGATCTCAGTAAAACCTTAAGTCGAGAGGATTACAATTATTTACTACCGCGTCTTCAGGTCCGTGCACGAGAGCTTGAGTTTGAGCTTTTTCATCGCCGCATACCACTCGTCATAGTTTACGAAGGATGGGATGCCGCTGGAAAGGGGGGAAATATCCGTCGTGTCACGGAAAAACTTGACCCACGGGGTTATAAGGTCACCTCAATTTCCGCGCCCAGTCAAAATGAGCTGAATCATCATTTTCTCTGGCGCTTCTGGAATCCATTGCAGAAGGCCGGACATATCAGCATTTTTGACAGGAGCTGGTATGGACGTGTTTTGGTGGAAAGAGTCGAAGGTTTCTGTAGGCCAGAGGAATGGTTACGCGCATACCAGGAAATTAATGAGTTTGAAGAACAACTCTGGTCTTTTGGAACCATCATCACTAAGTTCTGGATTCACATCAGTCAGGAGGAGCAGCTGCGGCGTTTCAAGGAACGCCAGCGGCTCTCGCATAAACGTTGGAAAATTACCCCAGAAGACTGGCGGAACCGCGATAAATGGCCACAATATGAGGAGGCAGTCATCGATATGCTCCAAAAGACAAGTACCACCTATGCTCCCTGGGTGATTCTGGAGGGAAATTGTAAACTTCATGCACGTATCCAGGCATTGCGTGTCATCATCGAACGCATCGAGGAACGCTTAGGACACCATTAAAGCACTTGTTGCAAGTCACTGATGTGTTCCTTAAAAATATCCTTGCCTGAAACCATTGGAAGCCCACCCTGCCAATCGATCGAAAAACAGGTCGCCGCAACACACAGAAAAATGGTTGAACAATGGATCTTCACTCCGAATAGAAAAAAATTCAGAATTCAATTCTTCCAGTACAGCTGTGTCTTTCTCCATTCGTGGGTTGGATGCTCTGACCACAATCTCATAAACTTTGGAGGTGGTGGACAACCAATTGATGCTTGCGCGTCTTCCAGGAGGTAAACCACCGAGAGCATTCTCAACGGATTTTTTCATCGATTGTGCTGTTTTTGAGAGGTTTCTCTGTTCTGTTGACCCCATCGAAAGTAATTTTTTTCCATTGCAAGAAAACCATTACGAAGTTGTCGTGCAGCGTCGATGTCTCCACACAACTGGATCGCATATCGTTCAGCTACTGTCTCTTTGGATAGTGAGGCATCCCAGAGGAATTCACAGCCAAAATGCGCCATTGGATATTTTGATTTGATCTCCATAATCATCAGGAAGGTTTCATCGAGGTGATTCTCTTGGGTTATTTCGGCCCATTTCCGCTGGAAATCCAACAGCGGAAGCAGAAAATCATTTCCATCTTCGATATTGGTCTGGTAAACAAAGTTACTGGTACGAAAACCGTGTTGTTTTGCTTCCTCGAAATACGGAGTACTTCCAATGTCACCGTGGAAACTGTCGATTACCGTAACTTGACTCTCTTTTCCCTTAATTCCCTTGGCAACCTCTGGGAAGAGCCGGTTCTTGAGTGAATACTGATGTATTCGTTCATGACGCCAGACTGCCCAAGTCCAGAATCCAAATCTGGCATCGTCATTGAGACTCCAAGCTGCCTTTGAAAAGTCATCGACCTGCTTGAGGAGTTGTTCCAGCTGGAAATCTGCTTTGCGGCATTCTGAACACATACACCCGCCTGGATCATAAAAGGCAATATCGAATTCATCGGCATCACTGAAATAGTTCATTTGATACTTGTGAATCACCCTCGCCAATTCGTAGGCCTCCGGATGACGCGAACAGATGCCACCACTATTGTCATATTCCAGCTGGCAGGCCCAATCGGGATGGCGTGTAATTATTTCAGCAGGGATATTTGTCGGAGTAAATAGGAAAACACTTCTTAAACCGTGCTTCTGACTATATTGGATGGCAAGACGCAGCATCTTGAATACATGCTTGTTCTTATTAACCAAATCCAGGCGATTGCTGTCAGGATAGATATGTTCTATTTCTGTCCAGAGAAAGAAAGACCAGAATGTTGCCCTTGAGAGAACAAGTTCACCGATGAATTGCTCCCAATCAGGTTCTTCCCAGTTATCTGAAGTGATTGGACCAGAGGAAGGACCATATCCGATGTTGATGTAAACGCCTCTCTCTTGAGTTGCTGGTTTTTCAACCATTGTATAATCTTCAAGTACGAGAGCGGGTTGAGGACTGTCGGCGATACACCTTTGAAGGTGGGAAATGGCGTAAATGAGACCGAGTTCTCCCTGTGAAACAGTAATTAGGTTCCTCCTGCATGCTGGGGGTTTTGTGAGGGGGATAAAGTAGCGACAAGCATCTGAGAATGTGGTACTTACGTTTCTTGAAAAGGAGTGCGTAATGAATCCACGAAACCAGATGCTTGTCGAAGGTATTCTACAAAAGACGCTAGTTCTGAGAAGTCATCGGATCAAAAGGGTGTATGAGGAGGGTGAGGGGCTGGTGGCGAAGATCGTTCCTCGCAAGAAGGGAAGGGTATGTTGTGGTTGTCGTGGAGGAGGCGGGAAGTGGATCCACGAGACCCGTGCAGCACGTCGGTGGCAGCATATTCCTCTGTGGGGGATACCAGTATCCTTGGAATACTGTCCGCGCCGGGTGGTGTGCAAGAAATGTGGTGTACGGACCGAAATGCTGCTTTGGGGGCTGCCGAAAGGGAAGATGAGTAAGGGCCTGGTGGGATTTCTGGCGTCATTGGCAAAGGTGCTGTCGATTGCGGAGACGGCTCATCGTTTCAGGGTCTCATGGATTACGGTGCAGCGCGCGGTGCGAGTTGCGGTGGAGTATGGCTTGGAGCATCGTCCGAAAACACCGGTGCGAGTATTCGGAGTGGATGAGGTGTCGCGCCGGAAACGGCATGTGTACCTGACGGTGGTGTATGACCTGGAAAGTGGGGTGGTGGTGTGGGTGGGAGAGGGACGCGAAGAGAGCACCCTGAAGCGTTTCTTCGAGGAATGGGTGCCAGAACGGGTTGCTGAGATCGAGATGGCGTGCTGCGTCATGTGGGATCCTGATATCCAGTTGCTGAAGGCAAAAGCCCCAAAAGCGGAGGTGGTGTTTGACCGGTTTCATGTAGTCAAGAAGCTCAATGAAGCGGTCACGGTTTCTGCTGCTGAAGAATCCCTGGAATCTGAAGCCCAAGGAGAAACGCCGTTTGGGAGAACTGCTGAAAACGAACCGGAAGGTGGTTAAGGCGTACTACCTGAAAGAGGCGTTTCAGTCATTCTGGGATTACAAACAACCGGGGCGCGCTTAAAGGTATCTGAATCAATGGTTCTGGTTGGCAACACACAGCCGGATCGAGCCACTCGGGGATTTAGCCTGGATGCTGCGTTGTCATTGGGATGGGATTATAGTATGGACCCGAACGCGGACCTCGAACAGCGCACAGGAAGGGATGAATAACAAGATCAAATCCCTTTCTCATCGCGCCTCCGGAAATCGTAAAGATCAGACATTCATTGACATCATTTACCACTACTGTGGTGGTTACCTGAGTTTATAAATCCCAGCATGTAGGAAGAGTCTTTTGATTTATAGGAATTATGGGGTACCCTCAGGGTACCCCGCGTCCCAGTCATATTTTAGGCAAACTTATTGTCATCTTCATATTTGACAAGTGAACTCTCACATTCAGTTATTCATCACTTTCAAAAAAAGACTTCAGGTCAGGCGGCAATCCGAGCTCGTCGAAACCCATCTTCTTACCTTCAATTTCGTTGACTTTCTCATCGGGATCAGCGTCCGCATAGATGATCGCCATCAGACCTGGCATGTATTTGTCCATCATGTTGACATT
>CAYZUX010000255.1:0-8097 GCA_964481775.1 uncultured bacterium
ATGTGGATTGTCTCGATCCTGGTCCAATGCGGCTATCGCGGCATGTGGATCCAATGGTTATGGGGCTTCCTGATCGCGGCCTTCTACATGGCCTTCATGGGCAAGTGGATCCGCCGCAGCGGGGTAATGACCGGGGCGGAGTGGATGATCCTGCGTTTCGGTCCGGGACGGGATGGAGAACTCTCGCGTCTTTCCTATACGCTCTATGCGATTCTCACCATCTCAGCCTTCATGGGTTACACCGCGGTTGGCATGGGCAAGTTCGGATCCCAGTTTCTCCCTTACTCAGACCAGACCTGTGCCACCTTGATTATCGGTGTCACTGGACTCTATGTGGTTCTGGGTGGATTCCGGGGACTCACCATCGTCGAGTTTTTCCAGACCATCATCCTGACCACGGGCGCGCTGGTGATCGCATACCTCGGTTATGAGGCCTATGCCTCGCACCAGTTGGCTACTCAGCCGCCGGCGGATTGGTTTTCGCCCTGGCCGGTGTGGAAGCTCGACCGGGATGTCCCCTCGGATTCCCCCTTCTTTGTCTCTCCCGATTCGATGTACTACCTCTTTGGCGCGGTGGTGCTCACCTATCTCGCCAAAGGGTTGCTGCTCTGCTTCTCCGGTCCCGAACAGCTCTATGACTTCCAGAAATTCCTGGCAGTCAAGAACCCACGCGAGGCCTCGCTCATGGGGATGTTGTGGGGTGTCTTTCATGCGGTCCGCTTTCCCATGGCGATGGCGGTGGCGATCCTGGCCTTTGCGGGCGTCGAGGGCGAAACCAACCTGCTGAGCCTGGTTCAAGAGGATCCCGAGCGTGTCATGCCGATGGTGATCGCACACAGTCTCCCTCCAGGACTGGTGGGCTTCGCTTTGGCAGCCCTGGTCTCCGCCTTCATGGGGGCCTTCAGCGCGATGGTGAATGGGGGCGCCTCCTACCTGGTCCGCGATGTCTACCAGAATTACTTGCGTCCAAATGCGGAGCAAAAAGAGCTCATCTATGCCAGTTATGCAGCCTCGCTGCTGTTGATCGTCACAGGCATTGTGATCTCCCGTCACGCCGAGAGTATCAACGCCCTCTTCACCTGGATCATGGCCGCCTTGGGTGCGGGAGTTCTTCTACCCAATGTCTTGCGCTGGTATTGGTGGCGGTTGAATGGCTGGGGATACTTTGCGGGAACCATGGCGGGGATGCTCCTCTCTTTGGCCCAAGTGATCCTCGAACTGGAATTTGGCTGGACCTGGCCTGTGTATGTGACCTTCCCCGCGCTGGCGCTGCTTGTGCTGGTTATTTGCGTCGCCGTAACCCTGGCCACTCCCGCAACTCAAATGGAGGTTCTCAAGGATTTTTACCGGAGAGTCCATCCCGCCGGGAATTGGGGCAGGGTGGCCAGGGAGTGCAGGGGAGAAGAGAGATCCACTCGGATGAGGGACTCGTTCAAGATGGATCTGTTATCCCTCGCCATTGCCGCCCCCTGGCTGGCCGTACTCTATGTCGCGCCGATGTACCTGATCACCCACCGTTACACCGAGGCGGCTGTGGGTGGGGCCGTGCTCCTGCTCTTGACCATTGCCCTTCTTCTGACATGGGCACGTCATTTGCCAGAGTCCGATGTATAAAACGATTCTTTTCAATGGAGAGGATTTCATGATTCAACCAATCCAGAATCATCGTGTTTCCAAGGTTTGTTTCCTGTCCGTCATCATCACTCTCTGGATGGGAAACTCATCAGTCCAAGCGGCCGCGCCAGCGACTGGAGAGGTGGGATTGACTGCACCGCCTGAGTCCATTGAGAAGTGGCGGAGCTGGAAATTCGGTCTCTTCATCCACTGGGGGCCGGTGAGTCTGAAAGGAACCGAGATCGGCTGGTCGCGTGGCGGGGAACGGCGTGGCACGGGGGGGACCGGAACCATCCCTGTGGAAGTTTATGACAACCTTTACAGGGAATTTAATCCGGTGGCTTTCGATGCCAGGGAGTGGGTTCGCATTGCTCAGGACACGGGGATGAAATACCTGGTTTTTACTTCACGCCACCATGATGGCTTCACCAACTTCGACTCCAAGTATACTGACTACAAGATCACCAGTCCCGATTCTCCCTATGGCAAGGACATTGTGAAACAGCTCGCTGATGCTTGCCACCAGGCGAACCTGGCCTTTGGAGTCTACTACTCACAACCGGACTGGCATCACCCGGACTACCGTACCGAACGCCATGACCAATATCTCCGCTATATGCACGGCCAGGTCGAAGAGCTCTTCACCAACTACGGACGGATCGATGTGCTCTTCTTCGATGGCCTGGAGGGCACAGCAAAGGATTGGGATGCTTTCACCCTGATTCCCAGGATCCGCCAACTGCAACCCTGGGTGGTCATCAACAACCGTTGTGGAGTTCCCGCCGACTACGACACCCCGGAGCAAAGGATTGGGGAGATGCAAACCGACCGTCCCTGGGAGACTTGTATGACCATCGGGGATCAGTGGGCCTGGAAACCGGACGATAACATCAAGTCCCTCAAGGTCTGTCTGCAGACCCTGGTGCGGGTGGTGGGAGGCGATGGCAACTTCCTCTTCAATGTCGGGCCAATGCCGGATGGACGTATCGAGCCGCGCCAGGTGGAACGTCTCCATGAGATGGGTGAGTGGCTGCGACAGTATGGTGAGTCCATCTATGATACACGGGGAGGTCCATTCACTCCCGGTCCGTGGGGAGCTGCTACCCAAAAGGGCAACAGGATTTACCTTCACCTGCTCGATCCGGCTATGGAGGTGGTGAACCTCCCTGCAATCCCGGAGGAAATTATCGGATCCTCAGTATTGACTGGTGGAGATGCCAAAGTGGTTCAGACAGAGCAGGGAATTCAGGTTTCTGTCCCGGAACAGGACCGGAAAGAGGTGGATACCATTGTGATGCTGGATCTTCAGAAGTAGGCCACATGCCACTCTTGGCAGCTTGTTGAAAAACTCGTTCTTGCGATGAGGTTGTGGATTCCCGCTTTCGCGGGAATGACAACTTCCGAGGGAATATGCTTGTCTCGTCATTCCCGCGAAAGCGGGAATCCACGGTTACACCCATTTTCAACGGATGTTAGGTTGGCTGTGGTTTCCCCAGGAAACAGATCACCGACTGATCGAGGCAATCAGCATATAACCAGAGCCCCTCTCTGGACTCACCTGATTCGAATGTAGTAACTCGCACAGCCTCTGCGTGGCGGGCCTCACTGGGAAGGAGGGATTCGAGTTCATTCGGTAAGCTCTCCAGGAGTTCATGATGAACCCAACTTCCCTCCCGGTTTGGAAATAATGCGGTGTACAAAATGTCACTTTCAATCAGATTGCTGAAAAAATGAGTCCCCAGGGAAACCTCTGGAACCAATCCGTCCCGCATCATGACCAACTCGCAGACGGCTGAGACCCCGCTGATCTCAGCAAAACAAACCGGAACCCCCAAGGAGGGTGTGGTAGTTCCCCAACGTCCTGGGCCCATGAGGAGTGTTCTCTTCTGGGATTCATCACGGTTCAGATGAACCAGCTTGCCTACTAACCGGGCAATCGAGTAACGATCCTGCTGAGGCAGGTTGCCATAGACTCTCGGTATGATGGAAATCAGCCGTTCAATCCGGACAGACCGGCTTGTACCGATTACAGCCCCTGTTCCTTTGAAAAGAACCTTTTCAGAGGAGACATCAGGGACTGGTGTGGGTACCGCACCGATCCCTTTCACCTGGAAAGGACGGCATTGCAGGAGATTGATCCTGTAATCTTTTTCATTCAGGAAATTTGCAGTGAATTCGATATCCACCGGGCTGCCATAAGCATCCTGAAGCGTTTTGAGCATCCGGCGGAGGTCCTCGAGGAGCTTTGTCTCACTGAAAAGCCGGTCAAAGGAGAGGAGGCAGGTTGGCCCCAATGGGTTGCCATGTTCCCGGCTGAATCGTTCGAGGTCTTCATCTCTGACGCAGAACAAATCAGAGGGAAGCCCAGGGCTTTCATGCAGAGTTTCCTCGAAGAGCTGGGTCTGCATCTCCAGAGCGCCAAGATCAAGAACATCCACACGGCGTTGGGTGTACTTACGAATCTCATTGGGAGTGCATTCAGGACGCAGGTGGGGAGCGTTCAACGCGGCCAGCCGGGTATAATCATCGTCTCTTGCAGAAACTGCCCGGGTTCCAAGTCCAAAAACCAGGCGGACTACTCCAGCCGCAGGATCGATGCTTTTGGTCCAGACGTAAGGATTGAAGGAATACCCAACCCCAGCTACCTGGGGGTAAAACAAGTCTCCATATTGAGCACCGGACACCCTCTGCACGAGGAGCGCCATTTGTTCATCCTGGTCCAGAACACCATGCTGTGCACGGTACATAAGTGCATCCTGGCTCATGCTGCTGGCGTAAACGATGCGAATTGCATCCATCAACTGTTCGAGACGTTGCTCACGGGTTCCCTGGTTTGTGCAGAACACGCTCTCATATTTTCCGGCAAACATGTTTCCATAATTGTCTTCCAGCAGGCTGCTGGAGCGGACAATGATGGGAGACTGGCCAAAGTATTCGAGCATGTTCTCGAAGCGGTGGATGATATAATCGGGGAACTGCCCTTGGAGAATCCGTCGTCGTGCTTCTTCGGTGTTCTCCAACACCTTGAGAGGATTGCGCTGCTCCTTACGGATCCACCAGCAGTCATTGAGGATCAGGTAGGTGTAGAACACCTCCGAGGCGATATAGAAAGAGTCATGGGCTTCGAGCCGTTGCGCCCAGGCGGGATCATCGGAAAGCAGGATTGCCCGTGCCAATAGCATTCCGACAGACTTCCCTCCCAGGAAGCCGGTGCCAATCAAACGGCGCCGCATACACAGGAGATCAGGAAAGGTAAGGTACTTCTCGGCCAAGGCCAGAATCCGATCATCTTTGGATACCGCCATTCGTAACAGCCGTTGGAAAACCTCACGTCCCCGCTCAGGGGAACACTCACCTTTTTTCAGACTCTCGTAAATCTCCTCGGCCTGAAAAAAGACCCGGTTCCAGACGCCGACCTGGAAACTGGGCGTTTCCATTCCCGGCCAGGGGACGGAGGTGAGCACCTCAGCCACGATGGCACTTTGTGAAATTGGCTGAAAACTTTCCTGGTTACGCAGATGGAGCATGAAGATGCTTGATGAAAAACGTCCATAGACTTTGCGCGGATAGATGTAGGTTTTCTCATGGTGGTGGTAGACATCGATCAGCAACTGGGTGGTTTCCGAAATCGGCCCGGAAGCATGGAATGAGTGGTAGTGACGGAGTACCGCGAAATAAGCGATCGCTTTCAGCTTGAGGAGATAGGGACAGGTGAGCATGAAGAAATTTCCCACCATGCGGTCGCTATAGCATTCCAACGCCAATTCCGAGAGAGAATCAAAAATGTAAAAACCGGATTCGCCATTGGCCTGGATGACCTCGTGGATGGTGGTGATGAAGTTCTCAAACCCATCCTCAGGAGAGAGTGTGTGAACCTCGCAAGGGATTCCTTCAGGAACCAGGAAAGGGTGACGGGCAAACCGGAAATAGGTCAGCTTCTGCCCTTGTGATTGCGCACTCCGACAGAGTGGTTCAACGAATTCGGCATACGCCTCAATCGAATCCACCTGCCAGACCACATTGTCACCCGGCATGAGCCCTAACAAGACCTTGTCAAGTCCTTCCAGACCTGTGCTGAAATGTTTTTCGGGTAAGATGGACTCTTTCACGGATGGAAGAACCTCAGAATTCCTCACGTGCCACCAGGTCAGTCAACGCTTCGTAGTGCAGAAGCTGCTCGTATCCGTACAAGGTACAAAGGGCATGGTTCGAAGCGGGTATACCGGCTTCCTCCACCGCCGCCAGGGGATTAAGACCACCACATACAAGGAAACCAGTGCGATCCTCCTCGACCGGGAACTCCAACAGGTCCCGGTTTGGCTTCCCAATCATCAGGCATCCCCCAATACCGATGTCATGAAGCAGGGGGCTGATTCTTTCGACTTCCGGAAGGGCCGGGGAAGGGAACTCGCGGAAGCTGGCTCCAATACGTCCATTGCCTGTCCGGGCTGCCTTGCGGACAGTGGTCAGTTTTCCTTTGATGAAGATTTCAAGAGGGTCAAGGGAGGTGCCACTATAGTAAATCACCTCTGTGAAACGAACTGGTTGACTCTCCCCAATCTCCAGAACCCCGCCAAAGACCGAGCGGGTAGGAATCCTTGCACCCAGCAGTATCCCGTTTAGAGTCACACTGCACACTGTGCCGATTCCCACCTTGCCGGGAGGAATCAAGAAAGCTCCAAGACGGTCCCCGGGGCGTGCCACCGCAACCAGCTTCCCCATTCCCAAGGAGGCCCTGAACACAGGGATCATCTCGCGTACCGCAGCGGGGAATAGTGAACGTTCCAGAATGGTGGCATTCAAAACGACAGTCCCTGATTTTTTTGCTGGATCGAAGGTGACCTGGCAGGCAAGACTGTCGACCCTGCTGGCCATGAAACCGACACGTTCTTTGACTAAGGCATTACGGATCTCCTCATGTCCCAGATAGGTCAATGAACGTCCCCCATCCCGTCCACGCTTGGCCTGGGTGACCAACCCCTCCTGTTCCATTTCCTGGAGGTAAAGCCGGACCGTTCGGCCACAAAGGTCGAAACCATGGGATTGGAGCTCTTCAGCGATATGCGAGCTCCCCAGAGACTCTCCAGAATCCTGGAGGATTTTCAGGATGGCCACTTTTTGTCGTGCCTGAGTATCCCTCAAGGTGTTTTCCTTTTATTGGTGTGGAATGACTTTACCACAATCAGGGAGAACCATCAACCAAGGAATTGGTAATTTATTTCCATATCCCAAGGCAACATGATAAAAATGAGCAGTAATCAACTCCTAAATGGCAGTTTTTGAATGAAATAACCAGTTCCTCATAGACAAGGTCGAAGACATATCCGCTTGAAAGTGTCAGAATATTGCTTGACATAGGGAGGTTATCGAATTACATTTGGCAATACAGTACCAATTTTATATGGCATTGAGTTGCCATATTGGGTTGCGGCTGTTCATCTTGCCTGAATCATCGGGCTCTTGGTCCAGCATCATCAACCGTTCTCAGAAAAGTACGGTTGAACCGGGTGAATCCGGAAGGAGAAAAAATCGATGTCTTATGTCTCGGAAGTCCTGGAATCGGTCAGCGCAAGGAACCCAGGAGAACCTGAGTTCCTGCAAGCAGTCAAAGAGGTCCTTGAGTCTTTGGAACCAGTCCTCGAACGTCATCCCAAGTATCGTCAACACTGTATTCTCGAGAGGATCACGGAACCTGAGCGGGTTTTGATGTTCCGTGTGCCCTGGCAGGATGATCAGGGAAGAATCCAAGTGAATCGTGGCTTCCGGGTTGAGTTCAATAGTGCCATCGGTCCCTATAAAGGTGGATTGCGATTCCACCCGACAGTTTATCTGGGAATCCTGAAATTCCTGGGTTTCGAGCAGGTGTTCAAAAACTCCTTGACCTCCTTGGCCATGGGTGGTGGAAAGGGCGGGAGTGATTTCGATCCCAAAGGGCGTTCCGACAATGAAGTCATGCGTTTCTGCCAGTCCTTCATGACGGAACTTTTCCGTCACATCGGAGCAGCCACTGATGTGCCCGCCGGGGATATTGGTGTGGGAGGACGAGAGATCGGTTTTCTTTTCGGGCAATACAAGAGACTTCGTAACGAGTTTACCGGAGTTTTGACTGGCAAAGGCCTGAATTGGGGTGGATCATTGATTCGCCCAGAAGCGACAGGCTATGGTGCCACCTACTTTGCTCAGGAAATGTTGGCTACACGAGGCGATTCGCTTAAAGGTAAGACAGTCTTGGTTTCTGGTTCCGGAAATGTGGCCCAATATACGATCGAAAAAGTCAATGAATTGGGTGGCAAAGTGGTAACCCTTTCCGATTCGAATGGAACCATTTACGATCCAGCGGGTATCGATGCCGAGAAGTTGGCTTATGTGATGGAACTGAAGAATGTCCGCCGTGACCGCATTCGTGAATACGCCAACAAGTTCAAAGGGGTGGAGTATAAAGAGGGGATGCGTCCTGGGACAGACCCGCACCAGTGGCTTTTC
>CAYZUX010000256.1:0-8073 GCA_964481775.1 uncultured bacterium
GGATCTGTGTCAGCGGAAAACGATGCGTGATCAATGGTTCGGTCCTGACAGTCCCATTCTCGAGCAACCTCACCGCGATCTCATGGTGACGTGGAACACAACCATGAGAACCGGTGACGAAACATTCCTTGTAGTGGATCGTATTGGAAAGGACGCTCATCGGACGGGTTCCCTTGGGGAGACCACCAAAGAGATTGACATAACCCCGGTGCGCCACCATCTCGATAGCCTGTTCATGGGCCTCCACTGAACCACTGGTGGTGATGACGATATCGGGTCCCTCACCACCGGTTTCCTCACGGCACCGGGCCAGCACATCCTCATCTTCGGTGCAGATATACACATCGGCGTTGTAGGCCTTGGCGATCTCCAGACGTTTCCGGCTGCGTTGAACCGCGATGACCTTCACTGCCCCCATAGCCCGTGCGAGATCGATCATCATGCAGCCAATCGGTCCCAGGCCCATGATGACGATGGTCTTACCGATCGACATGTTCACGATTTCAAGGCCGTTGATGGCGCAAGCCAGTGGCTCCGCGAGCGAGGCGGTATCAAAATCCAGCTGATCGGAGAAGGGAGTCACCGGCCCTTCTTCGAGCAGCAGCCTGGGAAGCTTCATGTATTGCGCGAAGGCTCCCGGGATCTGGTAACCGACCGCATAGTTGATCTCGCAGTTGTTTCCCAGCCCATTGCGGCACCACCAGCACTGCCCGCAAGGCACATCCGCGCCAATGGCCACATGATCGCCTTCTCTGACACGGGTCACATTCTTTCCCGCTTTAACCACCACTCCGCTGGTTTCATGACCGATGATGGTGGGCGGTTTCACACGCGGGTTGCCATGGTGGAAGATGCGCACATCGGAACCGCAGATCGACACCGCCTCCACCTTCATCAAGGCGGAATCATCATCTATCTCCGGAGTGGGCACCTCCTGAAGAGTCATTTTATCAAGGTCTTCAAGAACCGCTGCTAACATGGGTTTGCTTCTCCTGTTTCTATCATCAATGGACAATCCGGAGTAGCGAATTTATTCGCCTTTCTTCTCTCTTGCGAACCATTTCATTTTCTCGTGTCACTCATGCGAATAAATTCGCTACTCCGGATCTTTTGTTGCACTCCGGGACCCCCACACACGCTAAAGCGTGAACAACATACAGACTACGGCTTCACCAGCACCTTCGAGAAGAACTCCGTCCTGTCACGCATCATCCTGAGCGCATCAAACGCCTCCGGAAGGCTAACCCGGTGAGTCACCAACGGGGTGAGGTCGATCCGTTTGGCGGCCATCGCCGCGAGGACATCGCTCCAGTCGTTGTGGTTACCCGTATGGCTGTACTCCGAGTTCCAGGTGCCGAAGATGTCCACTTCGCGGCGCATGACCTGGGAGAGGAGCCCCATCGGTAAAGTCACATCCGCGGAGGGATTCCCCAGCAGGACCACACGCCCACCCCGTCCAGCAGCCTTGAGCGCCTGAAGCGTGGTGGGTGGGCATCCCGCCGCCTCGATGCACACATCCGCGCCCTGACCAGCGGTCAGGCTCTCCACTTTCGCCACAGGATCTGCTTCTCTGGAATCGAAGGAAAGGTCAAATCCCATCGCGAGCGCCATCTCCAGTTTTTCCGGCACAATATCGAAGAGCATCACCTGGGAAGCCCCCAAAGCACGTGCCCACTGCGCCACCATCAAACCGATCGGACCGGCTCCGAACACTGCTACGGTCTCACCGATCGTGGTTCCGCCACCCCGGCGAACCGCATGGAGCGCGACCGCTGCCGGCTCAGTCATGGATGCTTCTTCCAGGGAGACCCCCTCCGGCACACGCAACAGGTTGGCTTGCGGCGCTACCACATATTCGGCAAACCCCCCATCGCTGCGCGAGCCGAGATAGTCATAATCGTAACACTGAACATACTGCCCCCGTTCGCAGGCCGGGCATTTGCCGCACCAGATCAGCGGAAAAACCGCCACGGGATCACCCGGTGAAAAGCCCTCCACTCCAAGACCACAGGATTCGACTGTTCCCGCGAACTCATGGCCGCACACGGTCGGAAAATGGTAGGTTCCCTTCACAAACACACGCGGGATATCGGATCCGCACACACCGCAAAATCCGACACGGACACGGACCTGTCCCTCACCGGGAACCGGAACCGGGATCTGCTCGCAACGTGCCTCTCCAATAGCATGAAGGACCAGAGCCTGCATGGAATTATTTGACACTGGAAACCAACTCACTTTCTTTGCGGATGTCCAATCCCATGCTTATCGCCTGATCGGTTTTTTCCAGGTTCTCCCGCAGAGTCGCCCCCGCATGGAACAGGCTGCTGGTTCCCGCCACCAGGATATCAGCTCCAGCGGCCACCATCTTGGGGATGTTTTCGAAACTGACATTGCCATCGACCTGAATAGGGATCCGCAAGCCCCGTTCCTCGATCATCTCCCGGCATTGGGCAATCTTGTCGAGGGTTGAGGCCACCAGCTTCTGCCCCGCATAACCGGGATTCACGGTCATCAGGAGAATGAAGTCCGTCTTATCCAGCACATACTCCAGGACCGAAAGCGGCGTGGCGGGATTGAGCGCCACTCCGGCTTGAATCCCATTCTCACGAATCAGGCTGAGAGTTCGTTCCAGGTGGACACAGGTTTCGGCATGGACCGAAATCATCTGGACGCCGATGGGAACCAGCTCGCGGATGAAGAAATCATTGTTCTCCACCATCAGATGAGCATCGAAAGGCAATGCGGTTTTGGGACGCAGCTTGCGGAGAGTCTCCAGACCGAGTGGCATGTTCGGCACAAAGTGGGCATCCATGATGTCCATGTGGAGGTATTCCACACCGAGTGCCTCCAGACGGCGGACATCCTCCTCGAGATGGCATAAATCCGCGCACATCATGGAAGGGGCTATTTCCACCAGGCGCCGTTTGGGTGAACACGGCGATGAGGAAATCACGACTGGCAGACCTTCACTGTCTGGGGAACCCTTTCCCAGGAAAGCTTCTTTGAGATACCACAGGGAAGCCCGCAGGTCTTCTTCCAGGTGGCAATCGGTATAATCCCGTCCGGTCTTGGGGCCGCCAATCTCCAGATACCCAATCAGATCCCTGACTGGCAACCGTGATGAATTGGCCAGGAGGTAATCCCGAATCGCGGGAACATCCACGATTCCCTTCCTGCGCTGCTCCTCGGAAAATCCAAAAGTCGAGTTGTAGAGAGCATCGGTGTTCTTGAGGTGCAGTTCGGTGGTGTAAGGAAGTGCAGCATCAAGCAGCTGCATATTGTCCCAAATAACTCTTTTGTCCCGGTCAGCATATCCATGTGAAACATCCAGGCAGTATCCAACTCGGCTGGTGGTTTCCGGGTTCGCCGCATGGTATTCGAGGAGTTCCTCAGCCATGTCCCGGATCTCATCGGGTAATGTAGGCGGCTCTGCCAGGCAGGACATCGGCTCAATCCCTAAAACTGGAACCCCCTTGTTGTGTGCAAAGATCATCAGTTCCTTCATGTGCTCGATGTAACAACGGGTTCCCTGTTCCTTGAGTCCCATCAGGTCACGCATGACCGCACCCGGATTGGACCCCACCGAGGTGGCTCCTGCCAGAGCACCCACCTCTATCAGACGCTCAAAGTTCCGCCGCGCCACCTGCACAAATCCAGGTTCTTTGCGGAAGAAACCTCCCAGCTCCCGATGCGCTGTGAAGATACTGGAAATTCTAATTCCAAAATCATCTGCTTGACGCCGAAGCTGGATGAAAAACTCATCGGGTAGCTGGTAGATCTCAAAAAAGGTTCCCAACTGGACATGGTGAATGCCCTCCTCCGCTAAAAGGCGGAAGAGCCACTCGTAACTGTAACGGGACTCAATGGGATCGGCTTTGACACCCAGGTGAAGCCGGAATGGACCTTCAGACATACGGATACAGCCTCTTTTTCCGATATCAAGTTTCTATAAACACCCCCCACCCCAACCCTCCCTGTTTGAACTTCACGCTTTAGCGTGTTATTACTGTCTCCCCCCTTGCGGGGGAGGGCTGGGGTGGGGGGTTTCATCATGAAGAACAGTCTAGCTCGCCGGTCTACGTCTCGGGGGACCGCTTTCCCGGCGGTCACGGCCATCCCGCACTGATCCACGGCCACGAGGACGGCCTCGGCCGCCATCCCGGTTCCCATCGCGGCCGCCACCACGCGGCCCCCTGGAGCGCCGTTCCGAATAAGAGGCGGCATCCGCGATGTACCTTTCCAGCTCCTGTCCATTCATCGAGCGCGGGTAAACAACCACAAACCGGTTAGGTTCCTCACCAACACTTTGGGTGGCGATGGTGGGGTGATCCTGCAGGTTGACATGGATCAGTCGGCGGTCCTGGGGAGACATGGGCCGGAAACTGTAGGGCCTGCCATTCTGGAGGACACGATCAACAGCACGGGCCGCCATTTCCGAGACCGATTTCTCCCGGCTCTCATTGTAACCATCCACATCGATATTGATTTTCTTCTTGCTGGCACGGTCCTCATTGATGATCCGCGAAATGACATATTGAACCGCCCCCAGAGTCCGTCCCCTACGTCCGATCAGCTGCCCGACATCATTTCCACCCACTCGTAAATTGATGCCGCGAGAGTCTTCGGTTGCGTTCACAGACACTGAAAGGCCAAAGGTTTCAGCAATCTTCGTAAGAACCTCCGCAGCCTTCCGCGAGACATCGGAAGGTTTCTCCTCTTCCATTTCCTCCACCATCAGACTGGTAGCGGGGATATCGGGTTGTGGTCTTGGGGGGGCAGGCGCGGGCCTGGGGGGTTCTGGTTGTCTTTCTGGTTGGCGGCGTTGGGGTTGTGACTCACGGCGGCGGTCACGTGGTCTTTCCTGACGGCCGCTGGGTCTTTCGCGCTCACGTTCTCGGGAAGATGTTTGACGGGATGGTCTTTCGGTTTCGGGTACCGGCTCGGATTCCTTCAAAGCTTTCAATGGAACGACCCGGACCTTGGCTTCCCGTTTTCCAAACACACCCAGGATTCCACTCGATTCAATCTGGAGAATATCGACTTGAACTTCATCTCGTTCCAGTCCCAATTCCTCCAATGCGGCTTCAATCGCCAGATCAACAGACTTACCTGATTTCTCGATGGCTTTCATCGTGGATAACTCCTTATCATTACAATTACTTTCCCGGGCCGCCCTAATGGGTATCACTTAAGACTTGGCTGCCCTTTTCTTGCCCGGTTTCCCTGGACGATACTGCACCCCCTTCTTCCCCTCGGGCTTGCCATTCCCCATTTTCGGTTCTGGTTCCGGCTCCTCCTCCGGATCCTCGCTCATCGCCGCCACTACCGCCGCTTTCTGTTGGATCTTCGCGGGGGTGGCCGCATGTCCGAGGTGCTCCATCACTTTCTGCTGAATCATCTGGGTCACGCTATTGGTCAACCAGTACAACACCAGACCGCTTGAGAAGTGATACAGAATGAAGAAGAAAAACCCAGTCATGATCATCATCATCTGGGCTTGGTTTGGATCCGGCATCATCTTCTTCTGCTGTTGCATCTGGAGCAGAGAGACCACGGTCATGATAATTGGCAGCAGGTTGATCGCATTTCCCAGGAACGGAAGACTGGTGGGTAGAAAGAAGGTCATGTCCGGCAGGGACATGTCCGGAATCCACAGGAATGGAGCTCCACGCAAGTCTATGGAGGATTGGATGGTCCGGTATAGGGCGATGAAGATGGGCAGTTGCGCCAACATCGGCAGACACCCACTGGCTGGATTGACTCCATGCTTTTTCCAAAGCTTCATCTGCTCCTGGCTGAGCCTCTGGGTGTCATCCTTGAACTTCTCCTTGAGCTCCTGAATCTTGGGCTGAAGCGCCGCCATCTTCATTTGAGTCTGGGCCTGCTTGTAGGTCAGCGGATAGAGAACCAGCTTCGAAAAGATGCACAGGAGGATGATCGCGACACCATAACTGGGGATGATGCTGTAAAAAACACCCAGCAGCCATTCCACTAACAGACAGATCGACCCGAACCAGGAGTCATACACCACCCGATCGAGTCCACCCCCCAGTTTTGCCAGGGTATGGGTCAACTTCGGACCGACATACAGCGTGAATTTCTGCGGTTGTTCCTTAAGGGGAGAAACCAGCCCGATTCCAAGGCGTGTATCCACAGCCGGACGGTCCTGGATGCCACGCGCAAGGTAAACACCCTGAACAGTGGAGTCCTCGGGGATCAAAGTGGAAATGAAGTAGCGGGTCTCCACACAAATCCATCCAATCCGCCCATCCAGGGGATAACGGAACTCCTTTATCGGTCCGGCACCGGCCGCCTGTTTTCTCATCCAGTCGATCAAAGTGGGTGATTGCATGGAGTCATTCAGGAGGGCACGGAGATGGTTCTCTTCCTGGGCGCCCGGGTAATGGAAGGGGATATGAGCCAACCCATCAGGCCATTCAAGCACCCACTGCTGCCCGATCGATTCCTGAAGCGGTTTGAGACCACCCGGAGCCTCGGTATGAATCTCCAACCCGATCAGAGGTTCATCCGCCGAAAGACTCAGTTTTTTGGTCAATGTCAAACCCGAGGCGGTCTTCCCCACCAACTCCAGATCAAAGGTCTCCCCCGGCACAAGCGCTTTCTGATCGGTATTGGCTTGATAGATCAGGTCCCGGTCGGAGAGGTCGGTTCCGAAATACAGGATCAGGGGGAATTCCTGCGTGTCCTCGTAATGTGGAACCAGCTCCACCCATGCTTCCTCAGGAACCGGCATTCCCTTCCTGATCTTGGTGGAACCAATTTTCTCCTTGCGTGCCAGTGCCTCTTCTATCCTTTTCCGCCAAAAATCCTTGACCACTGGATCGAGTGCCGCATCGCGCTGGGCTTCAAGCAGTTTGATCGGCGGATCGATCTCCGGGTATTCTTTAAGCCGGAAGGACCTTAATGATCCACCCTGCGTGGAGAAAACCATCCTTGCATAGGGGGTATCGATCACCACCTCCTTCGCTGAAAGATTTGGATCGGCCGTGGCGAGTGGACTCTGGATTTTCCCAAGTGGGGTAATGGGGGTTTGGGCGGTTTGGGTGGAGGCTGGAACTTCAGCTTCGGCAGTGACATCCCGTGGGGGGAGCGCTGCCTCGGTACCGCCGGGTTTGAGACTGGCTGATTCGCCACCCGCCAGAGGAGCCACCTCGGGAGGCCTGGTCTCCTGGTGGCGTTTGGGGGGAGGCATCAGCAAAGTGAAGACCACCGAAAGCATCACACACAGGGAGGTTGCCAGCAGAATCCTTCGCTCGGGAGAAAGGTTATTGAGGAAGTTGGGCATCAGACCGGGTCCATTCCCCCCGGGCAGAACGGCTGGCAACGAGCCAGACGGCGGAGGGCTTTCCAGCCTCCGCGCCAGGGGCCATACAGGGTGATCGCCTGCCAGGCATACCTTGAGCAGGTGGGTTCAAAACGGCAGCAGTGAATCCAGGAGGGACGCACCAACCGATAAAGGCGGATCAAGGCGATCATCAGGACCGCCAAAAGGTTCGACATCGGTCTCTCACTTCAGACCGGAGCGCGGATTTTCGAATGGGTGAGACGGCTTCCCGCCAATCGGGCCGGCGATCAGGATCGCGAGGGAAGAAGGCCCAGCGCTTGCACCGCCGCAAGGAACTCGTCCCGCAGCTCTTGGGTCAGTATTCTTTCCTTCCGTGGGATAATCCGTACCACCAGGTCGGCAGATACACTCCCCGGAAGGACTTCGAGGCGGAAGGTCTCGCGCAACACCCGCTTCAGGCGGTTACGAAGATGAGCCTTGCCCACCTTCCGGCTGATCACGATTCCCAGACGCGCATGCCCCAGCTGATTGGGCATTGCATTCGCCGTTAATAACTGCATCCGGCATTGAACACCCCGTTTCAACACGGGAGCATAGTCATGTGTTGTGAGCAGCCGGGCTTCGCGTGGGAAGCGGTAACCGAGACCCTGAGGGTGATTGCTTAGACTGGAGTCAGCCTGTAACGGCCCTTGCGGCGGCGGTTTTTGATCACCTCGCGCCCCCCCCGGGTTGCCATACGGGCACGGAACCCGTGGGTCCGCTTC
>CAYZUX010000257.1:0-8061 GCA_964481775.1 uncultured bacterium
AAAGCCTGATTCCCCATACCTGTACACGCACTATTGGTTTTCCCTCGATTGTCCCGGATCAGTACCGGGCCGAGGTTTTCATCCAGGAACTCAAGCAGTTCGAGGAGAAGGGTGGATTTCCCAACCTCTCGATGATCCTCTTACCCAATGACCACACCTCGGGAACACGCCCCAATATGCCGACTCCAAAATCCTCGGTGGCTGATAACGATTATGCCCTCGGACAAGTCATCGAAGCTATTTCCAGGAGCAAGTTCTGGGAGAAGACCTGCATCTTTGTGGTTCAGGATGATCCCCAGGATGGTTTTGATCATGTCGATGGACACCGGACACTCGCGTTGGTGGTCAGCCCTTACACCAAGCGCGGCAAGGTGATCAGCACCAACTACAACCAGACCGGAATGGTGCGTTCCATCGAACTGATTTTGGGATTACCCCCTATGAACCAGATCGATTCCTCCGCGATTCCCATGACAGAGTGCTTCATGGAGCAACCGGATCTGACCCCTTACACCGCCGTGCCTAACCAGATCCCGCTTGATCAGATCAATCCCCAGGTTTCCGAGATCCAGGATCCCAGGCAACGCTACTGGGCCCAGAAGTCAATCGAGATCCCGCTCGATGATGTGGATGAGGCCCCGGAAGACATCTTCAACAGGATCCTTTGGCATGATGCCAAAGGTTATGAAACCCCCTATCCGGAGGAGTTTGCCGATGCAGGTGAATTGGAAGACTAGTCGTAATGGTTTCACATTGATTGAGTTGCTGATTGTCATCGCAATCATCCTGATCCTGATTGGGATTGCATTGCCGAATTTCCTGGCGGCTCAGATCCGTGCCAAGGTGGCACGTGCAGAGGGAGATCTTAAATCGATCGCCACCGCCATCGAGTTCTTCCGCACCGAACATTCAAACTACCCGATCGGTACCGATGACGTGGGGGCTGTTCCCAAAGAGATTGAAGACCACTTCCTCCAGTATGGAGCCTATGGGTTCTACACCTTCCGTACTGTGTTCTCCGGAAACGGCGCCATTACCCTTGGTTTTGAGAACTTGCCGGATGGAACACCGGTGGGGAAAGTGCCTGGGCTCACCACTCCCAACAAATACATCGCGACCATCCCGACAGACCCTTTCAGTAACCTACCGGGATTTGTGACCTACTCCTACCGCGAGGATCGCGATGGGATCAAGATCGGCTGGATTGTCACCAGTTTTGGCCCGGATACCGATGAGGCTGAGAATCCTGGAAAGAATGCTCCCTCAGGAGCCACAATACGCACTCCGCTTCTCCCCAATCTGGATGCCCGTGGAGCGGGAAGATACGGCGACATCAACGAAAAAGCGGGTCACCCGGGCAGCAACTTCACCGGTTTCAATGGGGATATTCCCAAGGGAATCCTGATGGACCAGATTCGTGAACTGACCTACAGCCCGACCAATGGCACCACCAGCGAGGGAGATATCTTTCGCCTGGGACCATAACCATCAGCTGACCTTAAAGTTTAAGCTGGCCCCGGAGTTGAACTCCTGGGCCAGCTGATTGAATCACCCCAACCGTTTCTGGAAACGAAGCGAGCTGACTGTCACCAGGATCACCGCAAAGGCCACCAAGACCAGGGTCTGCGGCCACAAGGCCCAGAGTCCAGCTCCGCGCAGGATGATTCCCCGAAGTATCTGTACATAATAGGTGACCGGGATCAAAAAGGTGATGATGTAGATGGGGAAAGGCATGGTCTCGCGAGGAAACGCGAAGCCGGAGAGCAGGATCGAGGGGAGCATCACCAGCATCCCCATCTGCATCGCCTGGCTCTGAGTCTGGGAGACAGTGGAAACCAGAATCCCCATGGAGAGCGCTGGAAGGAGAAACAGCACTGAAAGTGCGAGCAAGAGGAATACATCTCCCTCGACAGGAACACCAAACAGGTACCGCATCAGGATGAGGACAAAAATGGTCTGAACCACTCCGAGGATCGAGTAAGGAACCAGTTTTCCGATGATGAGAGCCCACTTGGAAACAGGAGTCACCACCAACTGTTCGAGGGTGCCGCGTTCACGTTCACGCACCACCGCGAAAGCGGTCAGGAACACGGTCACCACCTGCAGAATGATCCCGATGAGGCCGGGAACATAGAAATGAGAACTTTCCAGGTTGGGGTTATACAGCACCCAGGGACGGACATCGAGCGAACGATGGGAGGGATGAATCCCCGCCCGGATGAGAGACTGGACCTGGCCGACACCGAGGGCAGTCTGGACCGCATTGGTGGCCACGGAACTGTCTGAACCATCCACAAGGACCTGCACTGTGGCCTGTTCCCCCCGCAGGAGTTTGGCACTGTAATCGGGCGGCACAAGGATGCCCACTTTGGCGTGGCCAGCTACGATCTGGCGGCGGATCTCAGGCTCTCCCGCAACCTCCTGAACAATGTCAAACGTGCTGGTGTTGGCGAAACTGTCGATCAGACGGCGGCTTTCGACGCTTCGATCCATGTCGAAGACAACGGTGGGGATGTGCTGAACATCCATGTCGATGGCGAATCCGAAGATGATGGTCTGGATAGCGGGGACCAGGAACACAAACCGGGTACTTGGATCCCGCCGGATCTGGAGGATCTCCTTGTACACGATCGCCCAGAATCCTCTCATCATACATCCTGCCTCTTGGAATTCATGCCGGTGGTTCGAAGGCGGGTCAACATCACAAACACATCCTCCAGGGACGGGCCGATTTCGCGTATGTCCTGACACTGAAAAGCGGAAGAGTCCAAGGCAAACCGGATGGAATCAACCGGCAGACCCTGATCTGCCAGTAAATGGATGGACTGGCCAAACAGGGTGGCATCCACGACACCCTCCATATGCCTGAGGAGTTCCAGAGCCTGGGTGGAATGCAGGCACTCCACCTCCAGCCGCCGTGTCCCTGAGGGAGAAACCTCTGACATCGCTTTGAGGTCATCCGGAGCGCCGCACACCATCAGTTTGGAGAGATGGATGTAGCCCACATGCGTACAGCGTTCAGCCTCATCCATGTAATGAGTGGTCACAAACAAAGTGGTTCCTTGACTGGACAGAAGAAACAGAAGATCCCAGAGATCACGCCGGGCCACCGGATCGATACCCGCAGTCGGTTCATCCAGAAAGATGATCTTGGGCTGGTGAAGCAGCGCACAGGCTACCGCGAGCCGTTGTTTCCATCCACCTGAAAGCCTTCCTGCCAAACGGTCTGCAAAGGGATCAAGGCCCAACAACGCGATGACTTCATCCCGCCTGCGGGACAGGTGAACACCGCGTAGGCCATAAATGTGCCCGAAGAACTGGATGTTTTCCTCAACCGTCAGGTCTTCATAAAGACTGAATCGTTGGGAGGTATAACCAATGCGTTCCTTGACTGCCTCGGGACGTTGGGTCACATCGATTCCATCCAGCCAGGCTCCGCCGCTGGTTGGTTCGAGAAGGCCACACAACATGCGGATGACTGTCGATTTCCCCGAACCATTCGGTCCCAGGAAACCAAAAATGGAACCTTCTTCAATCTCAAAGGAGACCGAATCGACTGCCACAAACCTGCCAAACCGGCGGGTCAGGTTCTCGGCAACGATTACACCTTTCCCAGATGAAACAGGCATTTGATTATTGATCTCCTTGCGATGAAAGCTTCTCATGTTCATTCGAAAGAAGGGAAACGATGTTTATTCTTTTCGTTCTTTTTGGACATACACATCGGCATACATCCCGGCACGGAGTTTTTCACCCTTATCGAGGATATCAACCTTGACCTCGAAGACCAGTTCGGAACGTTTCTCGGTGGTTTGGATGTTGCGGGGGGTGAACTCCGCTTCGGAAGCGAGACGCCGGACTTTTCCCTGGAACTCCTCACCGGGATAGGAGTCCACAGTCACTTTGACCAGATCTCCTGGACGCACGCTCCCCAAGCGATTTTCAGGGATATAACATCTGATCCAGGGAGTATTCTTCAGGTTGAGCACCGCCACGGGTTCGCCTGCTTTAACAAGGTCTCCTGGTTTCAAATCCAAGGTTTCCACCATGGCATCGGAGGGAGACAGAATCCGGGTCTCCTCAAGTTGTGATTGAAGCCGTGCGACATTGGCCTTGGCTGCCTCCACAGCGGCGCGCTGGGCGGCGATCTCCTCGGGACGTGCACCATTTCGCAGACGGGTCAGGTCGGCCTTAGCCTGTGCCAGCTGGGCCTCAGCCATGGCAATCTCTTCGGGGCGTGAGCCACTCCTGAAAAGGGCTTGACGTTGGAGGGCAATTTCCATTTTTGCGCGGGCAGTATCAAAAAGGGACTGTTTGTTATCCATCTCACGCCGGTCAACTGCCCCCTTCGCAAAAAGGGTTTTCGTGCGGATGTATTCGGAGCTGGCAAACTGCAGATCACTCCGGGCGGACTCCACCTGGGCTTCAGCCTCGCGTACCTCCTCATCACGAAAACCTTTACGGCGCAAGGCTAATTCGGCTGAACGAGCCTCGACCACCGCCTCAGCACGAGCGAGGTCCTCGGCTCTTGTCCCTACCAGAAGGAGATCCAGGTTGGCTTGAGCCTGGGCAGCGGAAGCTTTGGCCTGATCCAGCTGGGCGGTCAACTCCATGTCCTCCAACTGAACCACCGGTTCTCCCGCTCTGACCTCATCGCTCTCCTCATAATTCACTTTCCAGACACGTCCCCCAATCTTTGATCCCACATGCACATCATCCACCTCAACTCGTCCACTCAGAACAAGCACAGAATCATCCTGCAAACAACCAGCCATGAAAAAGACCAAGAGGGTCGCACCGAGACAGCGATTCATGGTAAAAAGACCTTCCCGCAGAGTGGTGCTCTTTCCGGAAGCTTCAAAAAACACCTCCGGTGGAGACGATATACACTTTGATGATACTTGTGGGAGTATACCCAAATCTCAACTGTTTAGCTACAGCAGATGAATTGCCAAGGAGGAGTCTCCATGCCGACACCCAACCCTTTTTTTGGGGTCACGCTTCATGGTTTGGGCGGTTTCGCCGCAGGAAGTTTCTATATCCCCTTCAAACGTGTCCGTGAATGGTCCTGGGAGACCTACTGGCTGGTAGGGGGTGTTTTCAGTTGGCTCGTTGCTCCTTGGGTAGTTGCCGGTTTGACCATCCCGAACCTGATCGAAGTGCTCAGATTGGCCCCACCCTCGAGTGCCTTCTGGAGTTACTTCTTCGGCTTGTTATGGGGCATCGGTGGACTGACTTTCGGTCTTTCGATGAGGTATCTCGGCATGTCACTCGGTTATGCCCTGGCACTCGGTTTCTGCGCGGCCTTCGGGACTCTGATCCCTCCTCTCTTCAAGGGAGAGTTCGGGCAGCTGGTCAACACCCTGTCCGGCCAGGTAACCATCGCCGGCGTACTTTTATGCCTGGTGGGGATTGCCATCTGTGGTCTGGCGGGGATTCGTAAGGAGGGGGAACTCACTGAGGAAGCCAAAAGGGCCACCGTGACAGAATTCGACTTCAGGAAAGGAGTCTGGGTAGCAGTTTTCTGCGGGATCATGAGTGCCTGCATGGCCTTTGGCATCGCTGCCGGAAAGCCAGTTGCCGATGTGGCCCTGGCCCATGGTGCTGAAACACTCTGGCAGAATGGCCCTGTCTTCATCCTCATCCTGGCGGGTGGTTTCACTACCAATCTGATCTGGTGTCTGATCCTGCACAGAAACAACAAAACCGGCTCTGAATATCTGAAAGGATCGGGGCTGCTTCTGGCGTCGAATTATTTCTTCTCCGCCCTGGCGGGGATCACCTGGTATTTCCAGTTCATGTTCTACGGGATGGGAACCACACAGATGGGAGCCTATGACTTCTCCAGCTGGAGTCTGCATATGGCTTTCATCATTGTGTTCAGCAACCTGTGGGGCATTCTGTTCAAGGAGTGGCGCGGTACCAGTCGGAGAACTCACCAGCTGATTATAGCGGGGATCCTGATCCTCATCCTGTCCACCCTGGTCATCGGCTTTGGAAACTCATTGGCTGGGCCAGCCCCCACTCAGGCTGAGGCTTGCGCTACCTTCCATCGGCTTGGATAATGAAGGCCATGACGGAAAGAATCTCCATGGACAGGAGGAAGTTCCAGGATGCGAATGAGTTTAGGTTGTTTTCTATCATGTATGGTTGTTCTTCAACTGATGACATCACCTGTTTTCTCAGAGGGAAGAAAAACATCCAAGGAGGTCAGTCCTGTGTTGGACTTCAAGGTGAAGAATATCCATGGAGCGGAAGTTTATCTGGGAGATTACCAGGGATCAGTTCTGTTGGTGGTCAATCTGGCTTCCAAGTGCGGTTACACGCCTCAATACGAGGATCTCGAAAAGTTGTACAGGAAGTACAAGGACCAGGGATTCAAAATCCTGGGTTTCCCGGCCAACAACTTTGGTGGACAGGAACCCGGCAGTAACGAGGAGATCCTGAGCTTCTGCAAGACCAAGTACGACGTCAGTTTTGATCTCTTCGCCAAGGTCTCAGTCAAGGGAGAAGACAAATGCGATTTCTATAAGTTCCTCACCGATGAATCCAGGAATCCTGGATTTGGCGGGGAAGTGGTCTGGAACTTCCAGAAATATCTGATCGACCGGCATGGAAAAGTGGTGGCGAAGTTTGAGCCTGGGGATAAACCATTGGATGAGAAGGTCACCACAGCGATCGAGAAAGCCCTTAAGGAAAAGACGGAGTAGTCCGCCTCAAACATCCAAGGCGGGCAATGGACGATCCTGCCAGAGGTTCATGTCCGTCTCGTGATCCAGCGTCACTGGCCCGAGACGGACTGTATAGGGGGGCTCACCTGCCAACTGATAAGTGACAGTGGTCTCCTCGATGTCCCAATGGCCCTCCTCGGGGCCGCATAAAACCAGGCTGTGAGCCACACTCTGGGGAAAACCGGTTGCTGAAAAGAGTGTTCCACTCCCGGGATGGCCGTTACAGTCGTTGAAGTCCAAGGCAAATCCATTGATCTTAAACTTGGGGGCTTCCGGACCTGGTCGAAGGCCCGTTTTGATCTGGACCTGAAATGAGTTGAGTCTAGGCATACTGTCTCATTCCCACTGGAATCTCGTGATAATATGGATTGGTACCAGCAGAATGGTCGGTCTCATCCAGAATCGCTCCGAGCTGAGGAACTGCCTGGCGGAAGGCTTTGTGGATCCCTTCCTTCAAAGTGACTGTCGAAGCGGCGCACCCCTGACAGCCCCCTCCCATATGAATACGGATTGTGTTGCCTGTTACCCCCAGCAGGGTGATCACACCTGAGTGTGCAGCCACGCCGGGGTTGATTTCCTGGTCAATAACCTGTTGCACACGAGCACGAATCTCTTGCTCGGAGGGAATCGAAGCCCGGAATGATTCCGAGATCACAGGAATGTCATTTTTTAGATGTGCGCGGATCTTCCTGCCAATTTCCCTGGCAAGGTCTTCCCATGATTCGCCTTTCTCCTGATTGAAACTCACAGTGATGGTGAATTCATGGATGAGGACAGATTCAATCCCACGGACTTCAAAGATGGAATCGGCCAGACTGGAGTTGGCGGCAGATTGCCTGGTTGGAAACCATGCGGAGAGCCCTTCCAGCACGGGACGATCCACGAAGAAGACACACGACTTTTCGCCCTTTTCAAGGCACGCCTTGATACGAATTTCAGGGGACCAGGATGATTTTTCAGATTCCTCCAGGATGAGTGGAGGATTGACCACCTTGCGGCGTGGTTTACTTTGTTCTGGTCCCTGTGGCCCACGTTCAACATGGGAGGCGATCGGCTTTGCCGCCAATGGGATATACCCAGACTCTTGATTTTTTTTATTTCCAGAGCCAAAAACACGGCTCAACCAGGATGGCATCTTCAGTGCCTCACTTGATGAAAAAAGATGTACATTGAGTTCCGAACCTCGATGGAATCCACGATAGCACCCAGGTCGCTTTCTCTCCAACGATCGCAGAGTTATTATTTTACAAGTCCAAGGTGATCAGGACAAGTACACGCATTGCTTCATCAAAAAAGTATCTGAAAGGGAAACGTTGCCTCATTTAAGAAA
>CAYZUX010000258.1:0-8035 GCA_964481775.1 uncultured bacterium
TTTTTATCTTCCAAGAGGAATCAGCGTTTCCAGTTTCATGAATTATGGCCCCACTGCAGACAATCCGATTCCTCACTTCTATCCTTTCCTTCTTGATAACGGACTGGGGGCAGTTATGGGTTCGCAGACCATCACGCTCTATTTGAAGGATGGAGGTTGGGGAGATAACGATCTGACTGAAAATGGGAAGATTGAAATAACCGCCGGACCTACAAAACAGGTTACCTTACCAAGTAAACGTGAACGAGGAGGGATCATCACACCCATTGAGGTGGAAGAGAACCCCTCAGCGGTTGAGGAGTGGATGAATTACGAATAAGACCAAGTTAGTGATAGGTGTTTTAATCCCTTTGTTTCGTCTGAAAAGACGAACAGACCGTCCCCTTGGGATCATCCGTCAGGGCAGACCCATCCGCCCGGAGTCGCAACCTCTGGGCGGTTTTTATGGGTTTTTGTGCTTGAGGAAAAAATGGTTACGGTTGCAATACCACTTTCTTATGGGTATATAGTTTCTTCAAGTGTCAGGATCTTCGATTATTATAATAAAAAATCCATGTAAATCGAATTAGTTATAGTATTCTCCCCCCTGTAAGTATTTCCTCAACCTGTTAAGCCTATTGTCTTGATTTTGTGGGTTTAACTCTTGACATTTCAATGGGTTAAATGTATTGTTTGTAGCTGGGTCAGTAAGGGATGGGGGAATCCGTTATTTTGGCCAAATTACCCCGCTGAATCTATACCGATTGTTGAGAAAAAGTGGTGACTGAGACGGTCTTGCAGCAGAGTGTGTCCACCCCTGAGAACGATTATGGAGCGGAAAGTATAGTTGTCCTGGAGGGGCTGGATGCTGTCAGGAAGCGCCCCGGGATGTACATCGGCCAGACTGGCACTCAAGGGCTCCATCATCTGGTCTTCGAAGTTGTCGATAATAGCGTGGATGAAGCCATCGCTGGTTACTGCGATAAGATTGATGTCACCATCCATTTCGACAACAGTATCACCGTTTCCGATAATGGACGTGGTATTCCGGTCGACCGGCACCCAACTTACCCGGATAAATCAGCCTTGGAGGTGGTTCTTACGGTCCTCCATGCGGGTGGGAAGTTTGATGGGAAGTCCTACAAAGCCTCAGGTGGTTTGCATGGTGTGGGTGTCTCGGTGGTCAATGCTCTCTCAGAGTTCTTCGATGTCAATGTTTACCGGGATGGAACCCACTACCATCAACGGTTTGAGGCCAGTGTCTCCACGGGGAGTGTGGAAGTAATCGGCCCCACCACTCTGCGTGGTACCAAGCAAACATTCCGCCCTGATTTCTCATTTTTTGAAGCGGATGAATTCTCTTTTGACCTGCTTGCAGCTCGTTTTCGCGAGATGGCCTTTCTCAACCGTGGTGTAAGGATCCGCCTGACCGATGAGCGTTCGGGACGTGAGGAGACATTCCACTACGAAGGCGGGGTGGCTGAATTTGTCGAGTATTTGAACAAAGACCGTGGTGAGGCTCTCCTTCCGGCCAAACCGATCTATATCGAAAAAGAGTTTGAACCGGTCGAGGAGGGTGATCAATACCATCTTGTGGAGATTGCCCTTCAATACAATGAGGGATATCACGAAAACATCTTCTGTTTCGCGAACACCATTAACACCACGAGTGGTGGTTCCCATCTGGAAGGTTTCAAAGCGGCGTTGACACGGGTTCTCAACACTTACGGGAAAGAGAACAAGCTCTTCAAACAGGAAGACTTTTCCCTGCAGGGAGAGGATGTCCGTGAGGGATTGGCCGCTGTGATCAGTGTCAAACTTTCGAATCCTCAGTTCGAAGCCCAAACCAAGGTCAAGCTGCTCAACAGTGAGGTCAGGGGGATAGTTGAATCAGTTCTGCGGGATGGTCTCACCACCTTCCTCGCGGAGAATCCCGCGGTGGCAAAATCAATAGTGATGAAAGCCACCAATGCGGCTGTAGCCCGTGAGGCTGCCCGTAAAGCCAAGGAGCTGACACGCCGTAAGGGAATCCTGGATGGCAGTTCTCTACCCGGGAAACTCGCGGACTGTTCGGAAAGAGGAACAGAACGCTCAGAGCTCTACCTCGTCGAGGGCGATTCCGCTGGTGGTTCCGCCAAACAGGGACGTGACCGGAGCTTCCAGGCCATTCTTCCACTCAAAGGAAAAATCATCAATGTGGAAAAGGCCCGCCTGGATAAGGTCCTATCCAATGATGAAATCCGCACCATCATCACGGCTTTGGGCACAGGTATTGGTGAGGAAGACTTTGACATTACCAGGTTGAGATACAACAAAATCATCCTCATGACCGATGCCGATGTGGATGGCGCTCATATCCGAACCCTTCTGCTCACCTTCATTTTCCGCCAATTCCGTCCCTTGATTGAAGCGGGGCATGTCTATATCGCCCAGCCTCCGCTCTTCCTGGTGAGGAAAGGAAAAACTGAGCGTTATATCCAGAGTGAAGAGGAGCTCAATCGTGAGTTGATCCAAATCGGTTGCGAGGACTCCGAATTCCGTTTCCCGGTGCAAGCTGGTCAGGAGCCGATTCCACCTTTGAAAGGGGAGGTGTTGCACAAGCTAGCCGACCACATCATGGTGCTGGGACGGATTGCAAAGGTTCTGGAACGAAAAGGCATTGATTTCGATGAGTACCTCGCTTTCATCGCCAAGGGGCAAGTGCCGGTCGCGATGTTCATCCGTGGCGATGAGAAACATTGGGCACTCGACAAAGATCAGGCTGAGGAATTGAGGCGTACATTCCTGGGCAAACGAGAGGAGTCCTCCATTAACCCGGCTGGTGAATCTGATCAGACTGCTGAATCGAATGGAAATGGGGCGCAACATCGGCCTTGGCTGGAAATTGACATTCCCGAATCGAGGGAGTTGAATCCACGTCTGGTGGACCTTCTTGAATGGGGTTTTCCCCTCGACCGCTACCGTGTCCAGCCTTACGAGCACCTCAATGAAGAGCCGCTGGGAGTCTATGTCCGTGGCAAGGAGGAACGTCCGGTTTTTAGCCTGGAGGGCCTGTTCAGCACGATTAAAGAGCTGAGCCAGAAGGGGATGACGGTCCAACGCTTCAAAGGTCTGGGCGAAATGAACGCGGAGCAGCTCTGGGACACCACCATGGATCCGATGCGGCGCACACTCCTGCAGGTCCGTATCGAAGACGAGGCCGAGACCGAACGGATCTTCTCAACCCTGATGGGTGACCAGGTTGAACCGAGGCGCGAGTTTATCCAGCGTCATGCTTTGAATGTCCGTGTATTGGATATTTGATCCACACTCTGACCGGAAGAATGGTGTTTTCCGCATCTCCGGCCGTTCCATTTTCATGGAGAAATGATGAGTCCCGACGAGAGAATTAAACCCCATGCCATCGAGGAACAGATGCAGGAGAGCTATATCGATTACGCCATGAGCGTCATCGTGGCTCGTGCCCTGCCAGATGTCCGGGATGGCTTCAAACCGGTTCACCGGCGCATCCTGTACGCCATGCACAAGTCAGGATTGGGCCCTTCACGTCCGTATTCCAAGTGCGCCAAGGTGGTTGGGGAAGTGTTGGGTAATTACCACCCGCATGGAGATAGCGCCGTCTATGACGCCCTGGTACGTATGGCACAGGAATGGAACCTGCGCTATCCATTGATCGACGGGCAAGGGAATTTTGGCTCGATTGATGGAGACCCCCCCGCAGCCTACCGTTACACCGAGTGCCGTCTGGCCCGTGTCAGTGAAGAGTTCATCTCCGACCTCGATAAGGATACGGTGGATTTCATTCCCACTTTTGATGAAAAAGACAAGGAACCCGTTGTCCTTCCAGCACTGGTTCCCAATCTGCTGGTCAATGGTTCCGCAGGTATCGCGGTGGGTATGGCAACGAGTGTCCCGCCCCATAACCTGACCGAAGTGATCAATGCCTGTCTGGCTCTGATTGAGAATCCAACGCTGGGTGTGGATGCATTGATGCGCCACATTCCTGGACCGGATTTCCCCACCGGCGGGATGATCCTGGGACGGGGTGGTATCCATGAAGCCTATACCACCGGACGTGGAAGAGTTGTGATCCGTGCCGTGGCCAGTGTTGAGACCCTTAAAAACAAGGAAGCGATCATTGTCACTGAGATTCCTTATATGGTGAACAAGGGCAAGCTTCTTGAAGAGATCGCGGATATGGTCCGTGACAAGAAAATCGAAGGCATTTCCGATATTCGCGATGAGAGCGACCGCAAGGGAATGCGTATTGTCTTCGAGCTCAAACGCGATGCGAACAGCGAGGTGGTGCTCAACCAGCTTTACAGCCATTCACGGCTGCAGCACACCTTTTCCATTACCCTGTTGGCGCTGGTGGAGAACCGCCCCGTTTACCTTTCATTGGCGCAGATGCTCCACCATTTTCTTGATCATCGCCGCGATGTTATCACCCGACGGACCCGTTATCTCCTGGATAAGGCCCTCAAGCGTGCTCATATCGTGGAGGGTCTCCTCAAGGCCCTCGACATCATCGATCAGATCATCGACACCATTCGTGCCTCGCGAGATGGTGATGAAGCCAGCAGCCGCCTGATCTCGGAGTATGGATTCAGTGAGATCCAGGCACGGGCCATTCTTGACATGCGTCTCCAGCGTCTGACCGGCCTGGAACGTGAGCAGCTGGAACAGGAAATGCGCGACTTGATGGCGGCCATCACAGACTACCGCGATATCCTCGCCAATCCTGTGCGTGTCAGCGCCATCATTCGTGATGAACTCACCGGGATTCGTGATAAGTATGGCGATGAACGCCGGACCCAGATTGTGGAAGCCCAGGGTGATTTCGACATTGAAGACCTGATCGCCGAGGAGGATATGGTGATTACGGTCTCCCACGCTGGCTATATCAAACGTCAGTCTACCGAGGCCTACCGTTCTCAATCTCGTGGCGGGAAGGGAATCAAGGGAACGAGTATGAAAGAGGATGATTATGTTCAGGACCTCTTCGTCACTTCGACCCATGACCACCTTTTGTTGTTTTCGGATAAAGGCAAGGCCTACTCCCTCAAGGTCTACAGTATCCCGGAGGGTAGCCGGGCTTCACGTGGCAAACCGGTGATCAACTGTATCTCAGTGGAGCCGGGAGAACGGGTGACCGCCTTTGTGCCTGTCCATGAATTCCTCGATGATCAGTACCTGGTCATGGTGACTGCCCGTGGGGTCATCAAAAAGGTCCATCTCTCTTCCTTTGCCAACATCCGGAAAAATGGGATTATTGCCATCGATCTTGATGAAAATGACTATCTGATCAATGTGCTCAGGACCACAGGGAAAGACAACCTGATTCTGGCTACACGTAATGGAAAAGCGTGTCATTTTTCCGAGGAGGATGTCCGTGCCATGGGACGCACCGCGCGCGGAGTCAAGGCCATCACTCTCAAACAGGGTGACACTGTTGTCAGCGCAGATGTTGCGGCCGAAGGCAGTTTTCTCCTTTCGGTCACTGAGAATGGGTATGGCAAACGAACCCCCATCTCTGAATATCGTTTGATTCATCGTGGGGGGCAGGGCGTAATCAACATTGAAACTTCAGAAAGAAATGGGCAGGTCATGGGTAGCGTATCGATCCTCAGCGAAGATGAGGAGATCATGATCATTACCCAGAATGGGATCATGATCCGGCAAAGGGTTTCGGAGATCCGCTCCATTGGACGTGCCACTCAGGGAGTCCGTTTGATCCGCCTGGATGAAAGCGACAAAGTGGCCGCGATCACCAGGATCGTGGAAGATGATAAAGCCGAAGAGGAAACGATTGACTGAAGAGAGTAACGCGGACCTCTTTAGGCTCTATTGTCGATTCATTCCTCCAATTCCTAATCAGTATATTGTTACTGATTATCCATTGTGACCGTTACTCACGGCTCGATTTTCTGAATGTGGGGGCTCCTCTTTGATATAAACCCCAATCGATATTCAAGATGGAAAATTTTGGAGTCGACTTGATAGACACCACTAGACTTCATTCGTCACCTCCATTAAAGTGAAGCAACGACGTGCTCAAAATGCCGCCATCACTGCTACCCTTTCCCAAATGGGTAAATCCCTTTCTGGGTGTTGTTGTCGGCTTGATTGCCATGGGAGGAGCTTATACTCTGGCCGTGGCGGTTTATGTCGCAGCACCGGGCACCCAACGGGTTGGCTATGCTCCCAAGCAGCCAGTGCTCTATAGCCATGCGCTTCATGCCGGACAACTGGGGATAGATTGCCGTTATTGTCACACCTCCGTCGAAGATACCGCGCAGGCTTCAATACCTCCTACACAAACATGCATGAACTGCCACACCACCATTCGGGCAAATAGCGAAAAACTAATCCCGATTCGGGAAAGCTATGCCACTGGATTACCGGTTGAATGGGTCCGGGTTCATGACCTGCCCGACTTCGTCTACTTCAATCACAGTGCACATGTGAATCGCGGGATCGGTTGTGTCTCTTGCCATGGACGGATTGATAAAATGGAAGTGGTTCAACAGGATCAGCCATTAACCATGGGGTGGTGCCTCAACTGCCACAGGGATCCCACCCCATATCTGCGTCCCCTCGACCAGATTACTGTGATGGATTATGTCCCCCTGGAGGATCAGGCTGTCCTTGGTCAACAGCTCAAAGAGGACTACAACATCCGCGAACGTGAAAAGCTCATGGATTGCTCGTTATGTCACAGGTAAGCGACACACTCAGTGGACCCACTTATTGGCGCAGTCTTCAGGAGCTGGCTCAATCTCCTGAATTCCTTGCCGAATTGGGACCGGAGTTTTCCGAGGATGCGGATTTACCCCCCCAAGGTACATCACGGCGGCGGTTCCTGCAGGTCATGGCGGCATCGGTAAGTCTGGCCGGTCTGACTGGTTGCCGCTGGCCGAAGGAAAAAATCTTCCCTTATGCGAACAATCCCGACAACAGAACCCCTGGCACTCCTGTCCAATATGCCACATGTCTGGATCTGGATGGAGCCGCCAAGGGACTGCTTGCAACCAGCTATGACGGGCGCCCAACAAAGATCGATGGTAACAACTTGCATCCGGATAACCGTGGTGCCAATGATGTCATCGCCGAAGCAAGTATTCTTGAACTCTATGATCCAGACCGTTCTCGAGTTCCCACACAACTCAAAGGATCAGATACTTTCCAGAGTAACTGGGATGAGTTTCTTGGTTTCGCTCGCACACACTTCAGTGCCTGCAGGCAGGCCAAAGGATCCGCGCTTGCTGTCCTCTCCGAATCCTCCTCTTCACCCACTGTTGAGAGATTAAAAAGTCAATTCCGAGCTGTCTGTCCCCAGGCAAAATGGTATGAATACGAACCTGTCTCGCGGGATAACGAGCGCATGGGGGCCCATTTGGCATTTGGTCAGGTGCTCCGCCCTCACTATCATCTCGATCAGGCCCGCGTTGTGGTTACTCTTGATGAAGACCTCTTCCGGAGCCATCCCGCTGCAGTGGCATTAGCGAAGGATTTTGTCAAGGGACGTGCCCCTGAAAACGGAAGCATGAACCGCCTTTATGCCATCGAAAGCAACTATAGCCTGACAGGTGCGATGGCGGATCACCGTTACCCGGTTCCCTCGTCTCTCCTCTTCATCGTTTTGGGCCGCCTGGCGATTGAACTGGCCCACCAGGGTCTGCAGTCTCCCTATCTTCCCCCACCACTCATTCAAGTGTTGTTGACGCAGACAGATCAGAAAGGATTGACCACCCCCTACATTCCATCGCTGGCGAAAGATCTCCTTGCAAACAAAGGGGCTGGCCTGGTTGTGACAGGACCTTCCTTGCCGGTGGAGGTGCAGGCACTCGCTCACCTTCTCAATGCAGCACTTGAGAACACCGGGAAGACGATCACCTACACTGCCGACCCTGATCCTGAACGGCCACCTCACCGTGATGCTTTGGCTGCATTAGTCAAGGATCTCAATGAAGGTAAGGTAGATACCCTCGTCATTCTGGGGGGAAATCCCGTCTACAATTTCCCCGCTGATCAGAATTTCAGGGATGCGTTAACA
>CAYZUX010000259.1:0-7992 GCA_964481775.1 uncultured bacterium
GCGTCCGATTACGTGACGCCAAGGCGAGGCGGCGCCGGGCCTTTTGTTAGATTCGGTTGCAAGGGGCGAGAGGGGCGCTCCTGGAACTGCGTGGTGGATCTATCCGGGATATGTGAAGTTTTCAGGATCGCCGGGCAATTAAGCCCAGCATCCTTCCTTGCGGCTGATCTCCACGGCGGTGTGAAAAACAGGTGGGTGATTCCAGGGTGCAGAGGGGAGAAACCTCCATAGCTCCAACTGGCACACCTGCTTCCACCAACTGTCTGCGGTTCAAGTCTTTCAGATCCACACGAAAGGGCTTTTTTAACAGGTAATCTCCTTCTCCCCAAACCTCACGGAAACGGGTCCAGATCTCTTCTCCCACCTCATAATTGGGGCCTGAAATGGCCGGGCCAATCCATGCCCGCAGCTGCCTGGGAACCAGATTGAACTCCCGAGTGAAGGCCTCTGCGGCATGGCACGCCATTCCCGCAAGAGTCCCTTTCCAGCCGGCATGAAACGCGCCTACCGCAGTCCCTTCTTCATCGGTTATCAGGACGCAACAACAATCCGCCACGAGCACACCGACCGCTAATCCAGGTACATCGGTGATGAGTCCATCGGCAGGACCAAGACGGTCCTCATTGGAGAAGGCTCCCCTGCCCCGTTCTGTTTCATGAACTCTGACGATTCCCGGACCATGAACCTGTGAGGCCAGGGCCAGATCCCCGGGTTTCAATCCCAACGATTCCAGTAGGAGTTTTCTTACCGGGAGAACCTCTCCTTCGGGGCCCTGAACGAGGGAGGTGTTTCCTTCTCCCGGCAACGATGGATCCCTGAGAGAAAAGGCATGGAGGACCGCAGCAACACCCTTCAACAGTGTGGACTGGAGGATCATTCGAGGTTCTCGATGGCCTCGCGGACAGCGGGATCCTTCAAGTGGTAGGAGTGCTCATCATCAGGAAACTCTCCCTGCCCGATCTCCTGGAGGAACTGGGCAAGAGCTTTATCGATGGTCTCTGCGAGGTTGGCATAGCGCTTGACAAACCTGGGTTTGAACTCGGTGAAGAGACCCAGGAGGTCATGGGTCACCAGCACCTGTCCATCGCAATCCGGCCCTGCTCCGATGCCCAGGGTGGGGATGGAGATCATCTGGGTCACCTTGCGCGCCACTTCGCGTGGAACCGCCTCAACCACCACCGCGAAGGCCCCGGCATCGGCTACTGCCTTGGCATCCGCAAGCAGCTTGCGGACATCCTCGATGGCCTTGGCGGCACTGACCCGCATGTGACCGGTGAGCAGGACGGATTGGGGTTGCACCCCGATGTGACTGATCACCGGAATACCAGCGCGTGTCATCGCCGCGATGGTGTCAGCTACAGCCTCCCCTCCCTCGAGCTTGACCGCCCGTGCGCCGCCATCCTTGATGAGACGGCCGGCATTGCGCAAGGCATCCTCGGTGGAGATCTGGTAGGAGAGGAAAGGCATATCTCCGACCACCATGGCATGAGTGGTCACCCGGTTGACCGCTTTGAGGTGGTAGACCACATCCTCGACTGTCACAGGCAGGGGATTCTCATGGCCTTGAACCAGCTGGCCGAGGGTATCGCCGATCAGAATCATATCGATACCAGCCCGGTCGAGGAACCGGGCGAAGGTGGCATCATAGGCGGGAAGCAGGGTGATGGGTGGTTTTTGTCCTTTTCGTGCCCGGATGCTGGCCGGAGTGATTCGTTCTGTAGGCATACCGGTATTGTGACAAAGAAATGCCTTCTGGACCACCCGTTCACCCGTTTGGAGTTCACACTTCAGTGTGCCTGAATCACCATCGACAGCAGGGGTAGGGGTGGAACTCCAAACGGGTTCATCACCGGGTACCGGTGTGAATTTTTGTGGTAGGATAAATTACCAACAAAACGCTTCCGGAAGGAGCTGTGCACGATGGCCGACGAACTGGAGAGCATGGATCTGACAGATGAACCCACGGTAGACATCTTTACCTGCTCGGATGAGGTCGAGTCCGCGCTGGTGCAGGAGGCCCTGACCGAAGCGGGGATACGTTTCGTACTCAGGCCCAACATGGGCGATGACCCGCTGGGTATCATCGATGGTGATCATGGCGAGGGCATCATCGCGGTGCTCGAGGAGGATGCGGACCGGGCCATCGAGGTGATTCAGTCGGTACTGCCTGATGAGACCGAGATCGAGGAGTTTGAGGAAGACGAGGATGACGAGTTTGACCTTGGCGGTGAGGATGAAGAGGACGGTCCGGCTTGACAACAGCGGGTCAATTCACTACCAGTTATCCCTCATTCCGTCCTGAAGTACACCCCACCAAGGCGACGTGGCCGAGTGGTCAGGCAGGGGCCTGCAAAGCCCTGTACCCCGGTTCGAATCCGGGCGTCGCCTCCAAGAGTTATTTGGGAAAGGAAGGGACTTCCCCATGCAGTTGATCCGAAAAACTATCCTGATATCGGAAGATCATACCTTGAAACTAGATGTGAGTGTTCCTCATGAAATCCCGGCCGGTCCGGCCGAAGTGATTGTTTCAATCTCCCCCCCAGCCATCCTTTCACGAAAGGAGGCTCTCCTCTCTCATGTGGGGAGCTTAGTGGGTGTCTGGGAGAACAAAAAAGACAGTGTCGCCCTTCAAAGGGAGCTAAGAGATGAATGGGAATGAGTATCTGCTTGACACAAATGTTGTCGTTGACCTTCTGACTGATATCAAACACACCACAACATATTTCAGGGAACAAATCCCTCAAGAAGCCGTCTTCTTCATCTCTCAGATCACACGCATGGAATTATTGTCTCTTCCTGGCATCACCTTAAATGCTGAGAAACAGATTCGCCAATTTATCATTGATACTGTCGTTCTATCAATCGACGATCAAGTCGAGGAACAAGCCATCGAATTAAGAAAACAACAGCGAATGAAACTACCCGATGCCATCATTGCATCTACGGCCATCGTGAGGGGTGCGATCTTCCTCACATCTGACAAACGACTGATAGAATCAATGCCACCCGAATTTCAGGTGATTGATCCACGGAGTAGGAAAAGACACTTATAGGATTCCTATCTCATTCTCCCCCCGTCCCCGCCTCCACCTCTCCTGTCGCATCTTCCACAGGCGCCGCCACTTCCTCCTTCACCTGATCCACCTCGGGAGCCTGGGCCGCCGCCTCACGGATATCGGCAGCAGGAAGGACCATGTCTCCGGCCGAGCTCTTGAGGTAATCCATGAGTGAATCCGCATCATCGGAAGAGGAACCCGGAGTGGAGAGATTGATACCGAGAACCCTTCCCTCCAGATCGAATACCGGGGCACCGGTGGTGGTTCCCTCGACAAGGTAGTATTTACGCGGCTTCTCCACGATGGACTTGACCCTGCCCATGGAAACATGCGGCACCCGGTCATAGGCGCTGGTCATGCGGTCCAGACAGAGCGCCTGATCCAACAGATCGAGTTGCACATCCTTGGCAAGGTCAATGTAGGTCATGGGTTGCGCCGGCTTTTCCAGGGGACGTACAAAGGCCAGATCGAGATCACGGTCCCTCAGGACCACCCTCCCGGCAATCTCGCTGCCATCACCGAGTACGATCTTCACATCGGTCAGCTCGCTCTTGATATCAATATCCACTCCCCGGCTGGAACCCATGCTGGAGAGGAGGCTGCCAATTTGGCCATAAGGATCAGTCTCTGAAAGCGGAACCACCATCAGGCCATTGGGATCGATCACCACTCCGGTGGCCTCGGACTTGGACTCTTCCTGGTGAGAACTCCCCCGGAAGGACATCCCGCCCTTGATCACCAGACGAACCACCAGAATCGCATCCTTGTACTTCTGGATGATTTCCCTTCCCTTGGATGCGGATTCATCCGCGAAAGAACAGACGGGCATGAACAGGACACTGAACAACACAACAGCAATTATTGAAACTCTCTTGATGGACATCGATTTCATCCTTTCCAAGTCTGGATCGATTTCAATCATCTCACTACTTCCCCCCCCACCCCAACCCTCCCCCGCAAGGGGGGAGGGAGAGGTTTTGAATCCCCTCCCCCCTTGCAGTCATGCGCAAGCGCATGATGAAAAGGGGAGGGTTGGGGTGGGGGGTATTTCCTCACTCCCACTTCGGCTCCAATTCCAGATAGCGCTGGTGGATCCCGCGCCGTACCAGGAGGCTCACGGTCTTGGGGTGCTCTTCCGTGATTTCTTTCAGCCGGATTTTCAAAGCCTCTACATCCTCAATGGGCTTTCCGCCGGCTTCCAGCAACAGGTCGCCTACATTCAGTTTACCCACAGCAGCCCAGCCTCCGGGAATGACCTCGGTCACCAGCACCCCCTTCTGTTCCGGATCCCACTCCTCCTCGGCCTTGTCGATGAAGGCAATGTCACGAACCGAGAACTCAAAAAGGCGGTCGATGTGTTTCTTCATTTCACGGGGGGGACGTGGCGCCTCGGGGAGGACGATCGGGATCTTGAGCTCTTCAGTTCCACGGCGGACAGAGAGCGAGGCGGTCGCGCCGGTCTTGAATTGGCGGACCATGGCGGGAAAGACCTCGGTCTGGCCCGGTTCGGAGGCGGAAATTTCCTTGCCATCCAAGGCCAGGATCAAGTCGCCCTCCTGAAGCCCCGAGTCCTTGACCGAGGGGTGGTTGTAAATGCGGGTTACACGGACCCCCTTCTTGCCGGGCACACCCAGCTGGGTGGCCAGATCGCTGGTCAACACCTGGGTGGCGATGGGAATCCAGGGCTTCTTGACTTCACGGCCACTGTCATCGGTTTCACGGATGCCGACCTTTACCACGGTCAGGTATTTCTTGTTATCACGCTCGAATTCCACCAAGGTGGCTACCGGGTCTTTCTTACCCTCGATGATCTTCTTTGTCTCCTCCCGGAAGGTCATCAGGTCTTTGACCGGCTTGCCTCCCACCGTGAGGAGGATATCCGAGCCGCGTACCTCTGGTTTGGATTCGCCACAGGGACCCCCGGGACGGACCGAGGTGACCAGGACTCCATCCTGATTCGAGCGTTTTCGCTCACGGGCGGCCAGGAAAGAGACATTCGAGGCGGTGATGCCCCATTCCTTGAGTTCGATCTCCTTGGGACGAACCTCATCCCGCAAGACAGGCGTCACCTTGAGGGTGACCTCCTGCCCCCCACGGACCACGACTGCTTCGACCTCGACACCCGCCGGGAGCGCCGCGACAAACTGGTTGAAGCGCGGGATTTCCTCCTTGAAGCGGATGGAGGTTTCTTTTCCGGCGAGGCGGATCAGACGGTCGCCGGTCTGAAAGCCAGCTTTTTCGGCGGGGGTGTCTTTGATGATCCCGGCGATCAGGGTACCCCCCTCTTTCTGAGCCGACTTGAGTTGCGGCTGGATTTCCAGACCAAGCCAGCTGCGGTCAACCTTTTTCTTTTCGATCAGTTGGCGCGCCACCTCCCGGGCCAGACTGGCGGGGATGGCCCCACTCAAACCCAGGTCGATTTCATTGATTCCGACAATCTTTCCCTCCAGATCGACCAAGGGGCCGCCGGAGTTGCCCGGGTAGATGGCGGCATCATGCCCCAACCACAGGACAATCGAGCCGACATCCTCGCCATCCAGTTTGAAATCCCCTTCATCCCCCAGGAAATCGGGCATCACCATCTCGGTGTTGCTGATGATCCCGAGGGTGACCGATTGCGAAAGAGCGAGCGGGCTGCCCATGGCCAGGACCGGATCGCCGACCACGAGGTGGCTGGAGTCGCCGAACTCCGCTACCGGGTAACCACCCTCGCGTGGGTCGAGTTGGATCACGGCGATATCCGACAACGCATCGGTGCCGATCAGCTTGGCCTCGACCTCCTGGCGGTCGGCCAGGGTGCAGAAGAGACGGACCGCATGGCCGGCGACATGGTGGTTGGTGACCACATAGCCTTCGGGCGAGATGATGACCCCGCTGCCGGAGCTTTCCGACTTCACCTCGCGTCCACCCTGGTATTCGGTGGAAACGACCAGGATGCGTACCAGGGCCGGTTTGACCTTCTCGACGGCGCGGTCCACCGAGGGGGCGATAGAGCCGGACACTCCTGCCACCGGGTCAGCGGCGAAGGAGTGGGAACTCAGGCATAAAACGGTCAGAAGGGTTACGAAGCGGAAAAAAGGGACTCTCTTCAACATGCAGTGGTCTCCATAGGATGTCTGTGGACTAAGAAGGAGTCTAACAAGGACCGTCACTTAAGAAAACGTGGTCTGCCCTTGGAAAGCCCCCATCCCAAGAGAAAACGGGTGGGGGAGTGGGGAGTTGACGGGGGTGCTCTGAAGGGACGGAGATAGAGGCACTCAGAAACGATGAAGAACCTATTGTGAAGTAAACCTACTGGTCACACCACCTCGCAGCAGGTTTCTCTTGGGGAGCGACATTCACACACTCCAGAAAGCCAGGCAGATCCAAAAAGGCCAGAATAGTGCGTGGGCTTAGATACGGAATAACGCGATGGTGGAGCTCATGATTTCGCTTCCTTCATCAGGCGTTATTCGTTCTGTCGTTTATTACCTGCTCGCGTCCAACGGAACGAGAAAGGATTCTCGTTCCAGCGTGTCGTTCGGAGTTCACGCTTCAGCGTGTCTGTGCAACCTGAAGGTTGAACTCCAAACTTCTCAATTCACTCGTCTTACTTGTTATGCAGTCTTTCAATGCTCTGATCGATGGCATCCTTGACCTCCTCCGGGTTGAAACCGAGATTAAGCGCGGAGGTGAGGAGTTCCTCCACGCGGCGGTCGAGGAGTTCGCGGCGTTCCTTGTCAGCCAAGGTGCCATTCAGAGCGGTGGTCACGAAGTAGCCCAAGCCGCGTTTGGTCTCAATGACCCCGGCGCGTTCGAGTTCCATGTAGGCGCGCAGGACCGTGTTGGGGTTCAGGCGTGTTTCGACCGCCATGTCGCGTACACTGGGGATGCGGTCGCCGCTCTTGAGGCGTCCAGTGGCGATGGCCAGACGGATACCCTCCATGATCTGGGCGAAGAGGGCCAGGGGGCGGTCGGGGTCGATGGGGAGGTACATGACAATCTCTGTGTACTAATCCTGTAGAACACTATCGCGTGGAAGGGGGAATGTCAAGGAAAAATTGATGGAAGGATTGCCCCACCTACCCTAACCCTCCCTTTTCATCATGCGTGAGTGCACGAGAGCAAGTGGGGATGAAGAAGAAGGCTCCATTGCCGCTGATTGTGGCTACTGATCCCTTGTTAACAGACATGAAAAATTCCCGGAGGCAAGGCTGATATCCATAAGATGCCGAATCCATGTGGATGAAACGGGAGAGGCAATCTTACAGTTGCCCTATAAACTGCCTTCAGGCGAGCACGAGGTTATTGTCTCGATCAATGACTCCATCCCATTAGCAAAAGAGAAGGCAAACACCATCTCCGAGGATTGGGATTCCCTGCTTTTAGCGGGTGAAGGCAGCCTGGACTTCTGGGACAACCCCATTGCCGACGAAATCTGGAATCACGCCTGAGCAGAGGGACCTACTGCTAGTTCCGGTTCCTTTCACGGATCTCACTTCCCAAAAGCGAAGACCGGTGGTGGTGCTCTCCAGCTCTTCCCATAATCGGCGTGGAGAAGACTTCATTGTGGCGGCAGTGACTTCTAATATTGCTGGGTCACCGGAGGGTGTCATCATCACATCACAAGAGATGGTGCAAGGTACACTCCCAGTTCGTAGCATTGTCCGAGCAGACAAAGTATACACGCTCAATCAAAAACTTATTGTCAAACATCTTGGACGTTTACGAAATGATGTTTTTTCTGAAGTGCTCAATTGTCTCGACAGAATATTGGGGCGGGAAACATAGAAATACGCAATCATGTCTTCACATGCTTTGGGGATGCCCTCATTATTAGACATAGATGGTGTGGAGCTTGTCAACCACCGCTTACGTTACACACCTCAATTCCAGCAGCCTGTTGAAAAACTCGATGATGCGGTGGCACAGTGGATTCCCGCCTTCGCGGGAATGA
>CAYZUX010000260.1:0-7990 GCA_964481775.1 uncultured bacterium
TGTCTGGAGCTTTTCGAGTTGCCCACGAGCTTCGACATATGCCCGGCGACTCTCTGCTACAAGCAGCAGTGGTTCTGTTTCTTTCCTGATCTCCTCAATACTGATAAGAGAATCCTCACGGGCCCTGGTTTCTGGTATCTGGTCCGCGGTTTGTTTCATCTGTTCAAGATGGTTTTCCCATTCCTCTCGTGTGATTGACGGGTCCTGGCAAAGCTCATGCAGTCTCTTTCCGGCCTTCTCAATCCCATCGATCTTTTCAGCAGTCATCTGTTTGACAAGGGATTCCAGGTTTTTCCGTTCGGATTGAATTCTTGAGATGAGATGGTTTTTCACTACGGGATAAGGGATTTCTCCAGCCCGGGTGGAGCCTTCATCAAATAGAGTGCGCCAGTTTTCGGCGAGCCTTTCCCCTTGCTTGAGTCGTTCAGATAGACCTAACAGATCGTGTTCAAGTGCTGTCCCAGTCACTAGAACCTGATTCACCTTGGTATTGACAGCCTGGAGTTCAAGTGCGGTTTTCGAAGCATCCGGAATCAGCCAGCCATAGAGTAAACTGGCCTGATCCATGTCGGATGCAAACTGCTCAAGAGTTCGCGCCAACTCAGCAAACCGTTCCCAAGAGGTCATGGGCACCTTGGCAAGGAGGTCCCTGGCCTGCCTGATGTTATCCTCAACCTTTTTATTGGTGGCTTTCTGAACCAGCGAACGCTGGATCTCGATCTGTTTGCCTGCCGTATCAACAAGGACCACACGATCCGCATACAACCGCACGATCTCATAGGTCCGTTTACCAGCGGAGGTGGTCAGGTCGATGGTAACCGGATCCGCGGACCATCCATTCGTTGGAGAGATCAGGACGAAGATGAGGAAACTGACAGGAAAATGAAACCAGACCTTCGTATCCATACAAGGAAACCTACTCATGATATCCATCAAGTCAATCATCTTCGGTCAGGATCCATACTTGAAGGTCAATCGCTGGATCGTCTAGACTGCCCCCTTATCCTGACTTGAAGGTGGGCCGATGAAAATCCACGAATACCAGGCAAAAGAACTTTTCAGGGAGTATGGTGTACCCGTCCCGCAAGGGAGAGTAGCCGGAACATCTGAGGAAGCTGTTGCGGTGGCGGAATCGATTGGCGGGGACCGATGGGTTGTGAAGGCCCAGATCCACGCGGGAGGACGTGGTAAGGGAGGTGGGGTCAAACTGGCTGAATCCCTTGCTGAAGTTCGCGAGAAGGCCGAATCGATCCTGGGTATGACCCTGGTAACCCACCAGACGGGTCCTGAGGGGCGCCTGGTCCGCAAGGTGCTTGTTGAACAGGCCACCTCCATTGACCGGGAACTCTACGCCGCCATCCTCTTCGACCGCACTACTGCCTCCCCTGTTCTTATTGCCAGCGCTGCGGGGGGGATGGAGATCGAACAGGTCGCGGCTGAATCTCCCGAAAAGATTCTCCGTGTTCCCATCGACATCCGCTTTGGACTTCCCGCCTATGCAGCCCGTAAAACCGCTTTCGGTTTGGGCCTATCCGGGAAGACCGCTCTCAAGGCGGCCTCACTTTTATTATCTCTCTATGATGTTTTTGTGAAAACAGATGCCTCTCTGGTGGAAGTCAATCCCCTGATTGTCACCGGTAATGGAGATGTGTTGGCGTTGGATGGAAAAATGAACTTTGATGATAATGCGCTTTACCGTCATCCCAACATCATTGCTTACCGCGATTTGAATGAAGAAGAAGAACTGGAGATCGCCGCTTCCGAGCATGACCTGAACTACATCAAGCTGGATGGCAATGTGGGTTGCATGGTCAATGGCGCGGGACTGGCAATGGCCACCATGGACATCATCAAGCTGGCGGGTGGCGAACCAGCCAATTTTCTCGATGTCGGTGGCGGCGCAAGTGTTGAAAGGGTCGCTGCGGCTTTCAGGATTCTGATGAGCGATCCCCATGTGAAGGCTGTCTTGATCAACATTTTCGGCGGGATTGTCCGCTGCGACCGTGTCGCGGGAGGAGTTATCCAGGCTCTGGAACAGGTCAAGGTGGACTTGCCCGTCGTGGTCCGCCTGGAAGGCACCAACGCCCAGGAAGCCCGCAAGCTCCTGGAGGAAGCCCCCATCCAGTTCGGCGTGGCGGGTTCACTGGAGGAAGCGGCGCAGATGGTCACAGCGGCGTTGAAACGATCGTAGAAGACTTTCTGAAAGGTATCCCCAAACAAACAAGTATCCCCAGGAGGGAATAAATGAGCATCCTACTTGATGAAAAGTCCCGTGTGGTGGTTCAAGGCCTGACTGGCAAGGAGGGTTCCTTCCATGCTGAGCAGTGCATAGCCTACGGCACACGGGTGGTGGCCGGTGTGACGCCTGGGAAAGGGGGGACCACTCACCTGGACCGTCCGGTTTATGACACTGTCCAGGAAGCGGTGGTCAGGCAGGGAGCGGATGTCTCCCTGATCTTTGTACCTGCTTCCGTGGCCGCTGATGCAATCCTGGAAGCCAGTGATGCCGGTGTGGACTTGGCCATCGTCATCACTGAAGGCATTCCGACACTCGATATGGCACGTGTCCATGCCGCTTTCCAAGGTGGTAATTGCCGTTGGGTCGGCCCCAACTGCCCCGGAGTCATCTCACCTGGCAAAGCCAAGGCGGGGATCATGCCCGGCTTCATCCACAAGCCTGGTCATGTGGGAGTGATCTCACGCAGCGGGACGCTCACTTATGAGGCGGTCAAACAACTCACCGATCTGGATCTGGGACAATCGACCTGTATCGGCATTGGGGGTGACCCGGTCATCGGAACCCGGTTCCTGGATGCTCTCCAACTCTTCGCTCAGGATCCCGATACCCATGCCGTGGTAATGATCGGTGAGATCGGTGGAGAGGATGAAGAGAATGCCGCCGCATGGATCAAATCGAGTGGTTTTGACAAGCCGGTGGTGGGATTCATCGCGGGAAGGACCGCACCTCCCGGACGGCGTATGGGCCATGCGGGAGCTATCATCTCCGGTGGCAAAGGAACCGCCACCGCCAAGATGGAAGCCATGCGCGAGGCAGGCATTCATGTCTGTGATAGCCCCGCGAAAATTGGCGAAACCATGGCCAGAGTTTTGAAGAAGTAAGAAACAACACTGCATCCAACCATTCAGAGGAGTCATTCCCATATGTCACGGCACGTCTATCCCCTTTGCCAGAACTGGCTTTTCAGTCCATCTTTCCATCCATCCCACATGGAAAAACATTGTCTGGAAGATTCCTTCCTTCCGGTTACACTCCCACACACCAATCGGCTGCTTCCCATCAATGCTTTCGATGACAAGGACTTCCAGTTCGTCTCTTCCTACCGGCGTCACCTAAACATCCCACAAACCCTCAAAGGACAACGGATCTTTGTCGATTTCGATGGGGCCATGGCCGCTGCCAAGGTGTATCTGAATGGGACCTTCCTGAGTGAACACAAGGGGGGGTACACACCCTTCAGCGTGGAGTTGACAGATCACATCGACTGGATCGGTGACAATGTCCTTTCAGTGGAACTCGATTCCACCGAAAGACCTGATATCCCACCCTTCGGTGGGCAGATTGATTACCTGACCTTCGGGGGAATCTACCGGGAAGTCCGCCTCCGTGCTGTGAATCCGGTTTTCATTGAGAATGTCTTTGTCAAACCAAGGAATGTGCTGTCAAAGGATGCTTCTCTTGAGGTGGAGTGCTTTATCTCCAACAGTACTGGGAAAAAATGTGATGCATCGTTACAGGTGTCCATCCTCGAGCAAGGCACAGAGGTCCTATCCGCGCAACTGGATCTCCCGATTCCGGCCGCTGATGCCACAACGGCTCTTGTCTCAATCTCTGGTTGTTCAATTCTGGAGCTGTGGAGTCCGGAAACCCCGAATCTATATGAAGCGGAGGTATCGCTGGTCATCAACAATCTGACAGCTGACACATACAGAACCCGATTCGGTTTCCGGGAATGCAAGTTCACTCCCGAGGGTTTCAAACTGAATGGGAACCGTATCCAGCTGCGGGGTCTGAACCGACACCAGACTTATCCCTGGGTGGGCGGAGCCATGCCGGGCAGAGTCCAGCGCCGTGATGCGGATATCCTGCGTAAGGAGTTCAAGGTCAACATCGTCCGCACTTCGCACTATCCCCAATCTCCACACTTCCTCGACCGTTGCGATGAACTGGGTTTGCTTGTTTTTGAGGAGATTCCCGGATGGCAGCACATCGGGGATCAGTCCTGGCAGGATCTGGCCTGCAGGAATGTGGAAGACATGATCCGGCGAGACTGGAATCACCCATCGATCATCCTGTGGGGAGTCCGGATCAATGAATCAGCTGACAACGACGAGTTTTATACACGAACTAACCACATCGCTCACTCACTGGATGATACCCGTCAGACCGGAGGTGTCCGGTACAACTTCGATTCACACCGCCTGGAAGATGTTTTCACCTTTAACGATTTCGATCCGGAGGTTTTACAGACTCCCATCCACCCTCTTCACCTGGTTACCGAGTACTGTGGTCACATGTACTCCACCAAGCATTTCGACAACACCGAACGTTTGACTGAGCACACCCGGCGTCATGCCCATGTTCAGAGCCAGGCGGCCTCCACACCCGGAATCGCGGGGGCAATCGGATGGTGTGCGTTTGATTACAACACCCATTACGACTTCGGTTCGGGAGATCGTATCTGTTACCATGGAGTGGCGGATATGTTCCGTCTGCCCAAGTTCGCCGCCTCGGTTTACAGGGCTCAGTGCCCACCCTCCGAAGAGATAGTTCTCGATCCCGCTTTCCATTGGAGCCGCGGGGATGTTCCCCGCGGCGGCGTACCCAGGCAGGCCATTATCAACTCCAACTGCGATCAGATCAGGTTTTTCCTGGGAGACTCCCCGGCTGGAGAGCTGCTTCCGTGCAGAGACCTTTTCCCTGGACTGGAACACCCCCCGTTTGTGGCCGGGAAAGATCTGGAGGATCTCTGGAACAGCAACTGGAAACCACTCCGGATTGAGGGGTACATCCAGGGCCGGAAAGTGATTGAACGAATCCTTTCTGATCAGGGAATCGACGCGGACTTCGAGATCCATGCCGATGATACCGAGCTGGTAGGCGATGGGTCTGATGCCACCCGGGTCTGGTTCCGGGTGGTGGATGAATATGGTAACCACCGTCACCTGGCGTATGGGGCGATTCGTTTCGAGATCTCGGGGCCGGGAGAAATCGTGGGAGATAATCCCTTCGCACTGATCGGTGGTTGTGGAGCCATCTGGGTCCGCTCCAAGGTGGGCACGGGTACCATCCAACTCCTGGCTACCCATCGCTGGCTTGGGACAAAATCGTTGAGTATCGAGGTGCGGTCCGAGGTCAAAGAACTCATCTGAGTTCATGCGAGAAAAACATTTCAGGTTGAAGTCTGCAAGGCAATCCCGTAGGATACTTCTGTCTTCAGGAGCAATGATTCGAAATGCGCATGTAATCTCTCCATCCCTATCCCTGTATTCATGGCTACGGCCATGGCCCCCGTTGATCACGCGGGGGTTGGATATGTTCCCATGAGGAGAGATCACATGCCGCAAGCTCCATTTCCCACTTACCAATTCCCTGACCGTTCAGGACCCAAGGATCTGGGAACTCCTTTCAAACGAATTGTCGCGGTACAAGTTGTACCACCCACACAACCCACTGTGGAAACTGAGGATGACTACGAGGAACTCTCGCGCCTGGTGGAAACTCTCGATGGTTCTGTGGTTGGGCGAGTCGTCCAACGCCGTCCACATCCACATCCCGAATTTTTCGTCGGACCGGGAAAGGCAGACCATATCGGTTCACTCTGCGATGAACAGCTGGCCGACACCGTGGTGGTTGATGGCCAGCTCTCACCCAACCAAATTGCTCACCTGGAGCACGAGACCGGATCCCACGTGATGGATCGTACCGAGGTGATTCTTGAGATCTTCGCCCGCCGGGCAAAGACCGCGGAGGCAAAGATGCAGGTCGAGCTGGCTTATCTCGACTACTTTCATCCACGGATGGATCAGAACACTCGAAAACGAGCCTACCGGGGAGGTTTGCGCGGGTTCGGCGAATCTGCTCTGGGGAAAAAGATCCTGGCGACTCGCGCCCGGGCAGACCTGCTGCGTGAGAAAATTGAGAAGCTTCAGAAGCAGAGTGAAAACCGCATGAAACATCGTTCAGATCAGTGGACAGTCGCATTGGTGGGGTATACCAATGCCGGGAAAAGCACTTTGTTAAATGCTCTGACTGGTGAAAACCTTTATGCCGATGACCGTCTCTTTGCGACTCTCGATACCACCACCCGGCGTGTTTTCCTGAAAGACACCCGTGTGGCCCTCTTCAGCGACACAGTGGGCTTTATCCGCCGGCTTCCCCACGAGTTGGTGGCGAGTTTTCACTCAACCCTTTCCGAGGCACTCGCCGCAAGCCTCCTGCTTCATGTGGCGGATGCCGCCTCTCCTACCCTCCGTCCACAGATGGAGGCGGTTGAAGCGACTTTACGGGAAATGGATGTTCCGGAAGAACGGGTGCTGGTGGTTTTCAACAAGATCGATGCAGCGGACCCCGAGGTCCTGGATCACCTGGCAACCCGCTTTCCAGACTCCGTGTTCGTCTCGGCGGTGACAAAACAGGGACTTCCCCAGCTCCGCGAGGTGGTATTCGATGTCCTGAGGCGTATCCATGGAATTACCGAAAATCCGATCGAACCGGATATGGGGTTTATTCAAGTGACCTGCTGATCAGGACAGTGGCGTTCTCTTTATTGGCCTGGAGAACCACTCCGGGAATACAAGCGGGCACAAAGAGGGTTCCGCCAGGGGTAAGGGTGATGCCATCTATCGTACATTCTCCCTCCACACCGTTCAGGATCAAACCTTTCCCGGCTTGAGAGACGACATGCCTGTTCCCCTGAGAAATCCTTACCGCACGAACCTCGAAGAACTCATTACTGGTGAGTAAAGGACTCTCTGTCCCGGAAGAATAGGGTGGTAGCACCAACGGTTCAGGCTGATCATGGGTATCAAAACGGACAACCTCCAGTGATTCCTGGATATGGAGTTGACGGGGAGGTTTCCGGTTCCAGTCCCAGAGACGAAAAGTGAGATCCGAAGACTGCTGGATCTCACACAAGAGCGTTCCCCCCAGGATAGCGTGGATTGTACCGGGTGGTACGAACAGAAAAGTCCCGGGTGAAATGGGAATCCTGCGGACCGCATCAGCGACTGTCCCATTGGCAATCGTATCTTCCAGAAGAGAACGTGTCATCCCCTCTTTCAAACCATAGATGATCTCTGCCCCCGGTCGGCATTTCATGACATACCAGCACTCGGTTTTTCCACGGTCTGGCAGACCGTTCTTTTGAGTGTAGGCATCATCCGGGTGCACCTGGATCGAGAGATCCTCAGCGGCATCGATAAACTTGACCAGCAGCGGGTAATGAGCGGGAGGCTTTGACAGACCGATTGCCTCTTGGGGAAACCGGCGGATCACATCTCCGAAAAGCATTCCATCCAAGGGGCCTCCCTGGACCCGTGAGGGCCCCTCGGGACGGTCCGAAAGAGACCAGGCCTCACCGATTGGCGAATCCACTGTTTCATCAAAAAGTACAGGAAGATGAGTCCCACCCCATGGACGGGGGGTAAGAAAGGGCCGCATCAGAAAAGGGGGAAGTGACATGGCAGGATAAACAATGGCGGAGGTCCTTCAGGACCCCCGCCATCAAAGTTACCTGAAAACCGGTTACGGACAAGCCGTATCCAGGCTGATCACACCCAAGCCTGTGATAAGACCATCGAAATTGGTCTCCGAGAATGGAGTTTCGTTGCCATTGACTCCATCGCCCAGGTTTCCAAGACCACAGATATCGAGGGGCCAACCGGTGTCGCCATTACAGGGCATCGATGCTTCGGTAGTGCACAGCACACAGGAAAACTCCACCTGGCCTACGATCCGAACCTTCCCCAA
>CAYZUX010000261.1:0-7935 GCA_964481775.1 uncultured bacterium
GGAAGATGTTGTCTTCACCACCGCAGTGGATGTCAAAGGTCTCGCCGAGTAGATCCATCGACATCGCTGAGCACTCGATGTGCCAGCCGGGACGTCCCTCGCCAAGGTCTGTCCGCCAGTAAGCCTCCCCCTCGCGGCGGCCTTTCCAGAGTACGAAGTCGCGCGCATCTTCTTTCTCGTACTCATCCTGATCAACCCGCGCCCCCACTTTCATCTCATCGATACGGTGACCGGAGAGACAGCCATAGTGGGGAAACTTTTGAATGCTGAAGTAAATGGATCCCTCGCTTTCATAGGAGACCCCTGTGGCAATGATCCGCTGGATCAGATCCACCATGTGCTGGATGTACCTTGTTGCACGCGGGTAATGCTCGCAATCCTCGATTTTGAGTGCACGGCGGTCGTCATGAAAGGCTTGAATGTATGGTTCCACAATTTCATCGAGGGGGATTCGCGCCGTGGGATTGCGTGGATCTCCCTGGTCCAGTTCAATTCCGCGCTCCCTGGCCTGACGGATGATCTTGTCCTCCACGTCGGTGATATTCATCACCTGGGTGATGCGGAAGCCTTTGACTTTGAGGTAACGGCGGAGGAGATCTTCGAAGACATAGGTTCTGAAATTCCCAATATGGGCATAGTTGTAAACCGTTGGGCCGCAGGTATAGAGACGGACATGTCCCTCCTCGAGGGGATGGAAATCCTCCTTGCGGCGGGTCAGGGTGTTGAAAAATTGCAGGGCCATGGGCGATCGATCCAATAATCCTAGTAGTTTCCAGGAAGAAAGCCTTCCTTCATCCCTTCTCTGTTCCGCGATGGTTTATGATAGGATCTGTTTTATGTCCAGTCCCTGGAGTGAGATGGAGAGACTCAATGTTTGGTAAGGTGGTCATCTATGGTGTCGGACTGATGGGCGGTTCTTTGGGACTCGCCTTGCGTGAGAGGGGTTTGGCGGAGAGCGTGTGGGGAGTGGGTCGTGACTATGAACGGCTGAAAGAGGCCAGTCGCCGTGGAATCCTGACCCATTTCACGATCAACCGGAGCGAAGCGGCGGCGGATGCAGACCTGGTGGTGTTGTGCCTGCCAGTGAGGATGATCGCCGAGGAAGTCCTTGAATTGGCGCCGTTGTGTAATGAGAACACAATTATCACCGATGTGGGCAGCACCAAAGCGAAGATTGTGACTCATGTCGAGGCTAATTTACCTTCGGAGGGAGCCTCTTTTGTGGGTTCCCATCCGATGTGCGGTTCCGAACAGACAGGATATGGAGCCGCAACCCCCGACCTGTATGACGACGCCACTGTAGCGATCACCCCCACTGACAAAACCAAGGTCACAAGTCTGCAGAGAATCAAGGAATTCTGGGAGTCGGTAGGGGGGAATGTTCTGGTTTTGAGTCCGGAAGAGCACGATTGTCTGGCGGCACGTACCAGCCATCTGCCCCGGTCAGTGGCCTCGGCGCTCTGTCATGCACTGGAGCGAGAGATGGATGCCGAGAAACGGGACCTGATGGTCTCTACAGGCTTTCTGGGAGCCAGCCGAACCGCCATCGGTGATGTGGATAACTGGGCGCGGATCCTGTTGTCCAATGCGGATCATGTCCTGGATGCATTGGGCGATCTTCAGGGAGCACTGGCCAGCCTGCACCATTTTCTCTCCGAGGCCAATGAAGAGGGATTGCGTCATTGGCTGGCCGAGGGAGCGGAGATCAGGAAACGGTTGGCGGATTCTGTTCCGATTGCCAAGAGAACCTAAGGGGAGACCGCGTGTCACGTCTGCTGGTTGTCGATGACGATACTGACCTGCTTGGACTCATCACACGTCAGCTGACTGGCGCGGGTCACCAGGTCGAGACAGCGGATAATGTGGAACAGGCTGAGATACTCCTGTGTGGAGGGGATTTCGATCTTCTCCTCACCGATCTGGAAATGCCGGATGGGACAGGCATCGATCTACTCAAATCAGCCCGCGAAGCGGATCCCTCCCTGGTAGTCATCCTGTTGACCGGCCACGCCACTGTGGACACCGCGGTTGAGGCCATGAAGCTGGGGGCCTTCGACTACTTGCGGAAACCTTTCCCTGTACAGGAGCTCCTGGTGGTAATCGAGAAGGGAATCTCCCAACGGGAGCTGATTCAGGAGAACTGTCAACTACGCGGCCAATTACGTGAAAAATACAAATTCCCCAACCTGGTGGGCAACAGCCCCGCCATGCAGAGGGTTTTACGCCTGGCCGAGAAAGCAGGACCGACCTCCTGCACGGTATTGCTTCTGGGGGAAAGCGGCACAGGGAAAGAACTGGTGGCGCGTGCCATCCATGAAGTCTCCCCACGCTGTAATCGCAGGTACCTCAAAATCAACTGTTCCGCCCTGACTGAGTCCCTCCTGGAAAGCGAGCTGTTTGGTTATGAGAAGGGGGCCTTTACAGGGGCGGTGACCACCCGGAAAGGACTGTTTGAGGCCGCCCACGGCGGAACTTTGTTCCTCGATGAAATTGGCGATACCCCTCCCTCCCTGCAAGCCAGGCTACTGCGTGTTCTTCAGGAGTCTGAAATCCGCCGGGTAGGAGGAACCACCGATATCCCGGTTGATGTCCGCATCCTCGCGGCCACCAACCGCAATCTCCGCGAGAGAGTTCAACAGGGTCTCTTCCGTGAGGATCTCTATTTCCGTCTGAATGTGGTTTCCATCCCCCTCCCCGCACTGCGCGACCGCCGCGAGGATATCCCCCTCCTTGTAAACCATCTCATCCACAAGAAAGGGGAGGTATTGGGACGCTTTCCCCGTCCTTCACGCGAGGTCATGGAAATATTCCTTTCCTATCCCTGGCCCGGCAATGTGCGCGAGCTGGAAAACACCATTGAGAGGGCATTGATTCTCTGCGAGGGAGATTGCATCGAGATCATCGACCTTCCCGAGGAGCTGCGCGAGTTTCCGGCCAAACCAATGCATCCATCCGAGAGCTGGATCTCTCGCGAGGAAGGGGGAGAGGAGATCATTCTCCCGCTCGAGGAGGTCGAACGCAGGCATGTTCTGCGAGTGCTCGAGGCGGTCAAGGGACACCGCGAAGAAGCGGCCAGAATTCTTCAAATCTCGCGGCGCACCCTGTACAACAAAATCCAGCGCTGGAAACCGGGAGATGAAACCTTGTGAAAATCGCCTGGGATGGGCGTGGGCTGGTGGGGCCGAGGACGGGCATTGGATGGTACACGCACCATCTCATCCGGGGCTTCCAGACACTAGAAGAGGACTGGAGCGCGGACCTTTATCTCAACAAAGCCATCCCTGACCAGTTTGGAGAAGAGGTCACAAGACGAATTCTGCCCTATCCCAACACGGTCCGGTTGCGGTCATTTTGGGAGAATAACCTTCTTCCGTGGGGGCTCAAGCGCCACCCGGCGGATCTCTGGCATTCTCCACTTTCAGTAGTTCCCAAAGGATTACCGTGCAAGACAGTGGCCACCATTCACGATCTCGCCTTCCTTCATTTTCCCGATATCCTGCCGAGAGCTTATCGGGAGTATTGGACCCGCCGAGTGACTGGGGCCTGTGCGCGTGCGGACAAGCTGATCGCTGTCTCGGAGGCAACCAGGAAAGATTTGCATCATTGGTTTGATGTGCCTGATGAGCGAGTGGTTGTCGTATATGAGGCAGCTGATCCTTTCTACCATTTTCCACCCTCGCAGGAGGAGATTAAGAGTGTGAGGTCCCGCCTGGGGCTCGAAGACCCTTTCTTTCTTTTCGTGGGAACCCTGGAACCCAGGAAGAATCTGGCTTTTCTGCTGGATGTGTACCAACTCCTGAGAAAAAAAATCAAAGATCCGCCCCAGCTGGTAATTGCCGGGGGGAAGGGTTGGTTGCAGGAGGATGTGGAGGACAGGATTCTGGCCCTGGGAACCAAGGGAAAACTGGTGGGGTACCTGAACAGAAATGAACTCAGGGCGCTGTATCGAAGCGCCGAGATGGTTTTGGTCCCCTCCAGATATGAAGGATTTGGCTTACAGGCGGTGGAAGCCATGGCCTGTGGCGCGGTTGTCCTATCCTCCAACGTCTCCTCATTACCCGAGGTAGTCGGCGATGGGGGAGTTCTGCTTCCCCTCGATACACCGGAGGTGTGGGTGGATAAAATCATTGAGTTAGCGGACAATGATCCGGAGTTGGCACGTTTACGTGAACGGGCGGTGAGGCGGACAGCGAGGTTCAGTTGGCCGCAAGCCGCCCAGGAGACATTGAGGGTCTATCAAAGCGTGATGGGGAGTTGAAAACGTGAACCAGCAAAAACAGGGTGTCGCTGAGTTTGGACTGGATCTTGAGGGAATGGTGGCGCGGGCCTGGCGGATCTTCCTGAAGCGTCCTCTCACACTTCTGGGGGTTTCCTGCCTCGTTCAGGTTTTATGGCTGCCCGCGCATATTTTCGGTATCCCCTCTTTTTTCTGGCTCCCTTTCAGCCTGTGTGTTCCCTTTGCCACGATTCATTTAATCCGGGAAGAGCCATCTGACCGGATCTTTCTGGGTTGGATTCATCTGTATCCCCGGGTTTTGATGGTTTTTGCTCCAGCGGCGGTAGTTTTCGTGGTGCTTTACGTGGTGTGTGGATTTGTCCAGATTTTTGTGGCACAGCTGTTCGCCAATGATCTTTCGGGACGGTTGGCGATGATGCTGTATTGGGGACGTTTCTTCATCCCGGTACTGGCGGAATCAATCCTGGGGCACACACTGGCCTTGGCGGCGCTGCTGGCGGTTCGCAGGAAGCTTTCCGCCACGGATGCACTTCTGGAGCTGTTCTCGACACGCCGTCAAGTTTTGGAGGCATTCCTTCTCGGCTCTTCGTTGGCCATGTTCGGAATGAGCGGCGCTCTGGTGTGTTGCGTGGGAATCTTCGCGACCACCGCGTTCGCCTGGATCTGTCTGGGGGTGGCCTACTACCAGATGTTTGAGCAGTAGCGGCGGCCCCGGAGAAACCTGTTGAATCGGAATTCCATTTCAGCTCGCCATGGAGTAGCGAATTTATTCGCAGGAGTACAAACAGTCCATTGGACATTCCTCCTCCTGTGTTTACTACCTCCTTCCGCTTACTCCGAAGTGATCCCCCTGTGGGTACAGCCCAGGCTATCGGTTTATGACTCGATTGTGTCCGAAATTTCAGAGGCGCTGGACCGTGTGGGCCATGTCGCTCAACTTTGCGAGGACACCAGCCTGATTCCATCCGGCACGGGCACGGTGATCCTGATTGGTTCCCCCGCTATTCTCAAACGTCTGGCCGACATCGGCGAACCGAACCTCTCCCACCCGGAGAGCTTCCTGGTCCGCAAGGTTCCCGGAAGCCGTTATGTCATTGCCACTGCCAATGGTGAGCGTGGACTGCTCTATGCCGCGCAGGACCTGGCGGAACGAATCGCGGTCTACCACGAATTTCCGGAAGTATTCCCGCGAACCAGCAGGCCCTACCTCGAGGTCCGTGCCTTTGGAATTGAATGGCCCCGTGATGAGGAGTCCGCGAAAGATTTCGACACGGATGCCTTTCCCGACCGATTCACCCGTCACCTGGTGAGAAACCGCTTCAACATGCTGGTGATCCAGCATCGTGGCCAGGTGCGTGAACTTCTTGAAAAGACCAGTCCCGAGGCGGCCCTGGCCTCACGCCGGTTGAAGGGTTTGGTTGCCCAGGCTATCTCGCGGCAACTCGAGGTGTCTCTGTGGATCAATCCCGATGCCGCACTGGACACCCCATTACCAGCGAATGATTCCCCATCGGAAAGAAGAAAACGCTGGTCCACCGATGTCGCCGAGCTGGCATTGGCCTATCCGGAGGTTCACCTTGGTCTGTGGCCATCCGATGAACGCCGTGAACGGGGCCCGGGTGATGCCAACCAGTGGTATGATGGTTTTCTGGTTCCCTGGCAGGCTTTGGCGCCCAAAAGCGCTTTCACATTTCTTTCGGGTCTGGGTTTTGATCCTGTGGTTTTTGAAACCGAAATCGCCCGGAACCTGCCACAACCGCCATTGGTGGCATTGAAATGGTGTGGAGACCATCCCGAGGTCTGCCTGGAGCCTCAGTTCACTGACCGGGGATGGTTTCAACAACAACCTCAGGATTATGGCATCCTGTGGGTTTTGACAGACCGTGATGTCCGTTGCCTGCGGTCCTCCTTTTACCATCGTACCCGCCAGATCATCACTCGCATGGGCAAAGGAGGAAACACACCTGCGATTGCCGGTTTCCTCTTTTTCCCGCGTGGTGAAGAGAACGGAACAGAGACGCTGAACCGCGAATCGGTTGAAAACCGTATCCCCTGGAGTTGGGGATTTCAAAAGCACTGGTACCGCCATGCCCTGTGGGGACGTCTTGGCTACGACCCCCGGATGGAGCTCAAGGATTTCGAGCCTTTTTTTGTTGATGGATATGGCCCCGAAGTCGGAACGGCCCTCATCCAGGAGGAAACCGCCGGAGAAGATATTCTCTGGAGGGTCTCCCGTTTCCACTGGCGTTATGAATCAGCCGATTGGTACCCGGAGGCCTGCCTGGCCCCCGAAGAAGGTGGGCCTTATGGCATCCTTGGAACGCGGACAGGCCCCGCCTACCGGGATACCGGTGAGTTGGAACATCCCTTCGAGTCGATCCTTGAGTTTGTTTTCGGCCTGGCCTCCGATGCGCGTGAATTATCGATCCTCGAGTCGGTGGGATATGAGCTTGCCGGGGTTGTACGTCCGCTTGAACCTGTCCGCCGTTGGATTCCACTGGAGACCGCTGAGATATTACGGCGCCAAAATGCGAGACTGGAGGAAATCGTTCAACGGCTGGAGGTTCTCTCCCATGATTCTGTCCGCCAATTCGAGGCACGTCACATGGCGGCTGATCTGATGCTCCAGAGGCTCCTCGGTGCTTATTACCGTTCCAAGATTCTGGCCTCACGGCTGCTGGCACTGGCGCTTTGTCAAGATTCCTCGGAGCTGCGGGGAAACGCGCTGAAAGAGATGGAAAAGGGTCTGACCGCATGGAAAGCCTTTGTGGAGCGTGCCGGGCGGATCTACAAGTTTCCAACCGGTATCGCCGGACAGATCCAGGCCTGGAATGACCTGCTTGCGCCCGCGGAGAAGGATCTGGAGATCATTAAAAACCATCCCGCCTTTACCCGGACTGTTCGCACCCAGCCGGTGTATGGCCCTTTTATCAGAGGATCAACCGCACTCGCTGAATTTGAAAGAAGGTATGTCCGCAGCGGAGATCAGCCTCCCATTCCGAGCGCGACGATTGAGGTCTCCAGCTTCTCCTCTTCCAATATTGTGGAACAGGGCTGGCTGGACATCCTCAATCACTATGCCGGGTTCCTTCCCCTCGGGAAGATTCCAGATCCAGCCAGTGGTGAAGTGGTGTGGGTGCCCTATCCCATTCCGCCCGAGGTGCATGACTTCCTGAGTCTACGCCTGGTGGGGGGAACAATTGATGAGGTTGTGTGGGGAGGACGGACAGTTCTGGGAACGCGTCCAGAGGAAATGGAGGCACTCACCGGGAAGACAAGACTCGCGGGACCTGAAGGAGTGCGAACTCTCTGGATCCGTTCCGACCGCCCCCCTTTACAAGAGCCCGCTGATTCCAGTCAGGGAAGGCCTCCCATCCCTCGTTCTCAGCTTGGGGATTGGGGATTCGCGGTAGCGGTGGAGCCTGATCTCCCCTTCCTGGTGGAGCCCGCATGGTGGGAGACTGATGGATTGGTGGTGCGTGTCCGTAACCGGCTTGTTCAGGGAAGACTTGATAATATTTCATTCGATGTGAAACCGGTTGGAGAGGGCTGGTTGATACCCCCTACCACACCTCCCCCGATTTCTTTGAGCGAGGCTCGGACCTTTCTGATGCCTTGCCGGCTTGGCGAGGGGTGGGCTGCCCTGCGTGTGGAGGCCAAGTGGAGACGTGAAGGGGTGGGATTGGATTTTTATCCAC
>CAYZUX010000262.1:0-7932 GCA_964481775.1 uncultured bacterium
CACCGTGGTCCACAAGCGTGGACTGACATAGGCGACATCGTTGCCCTCTTTGGGGAGGATTCCCATGAATCGTTTCAGGTTGGCATTGTCAGCCAGGGTTGATTTTTCCTTGGCGCGTCCAAGCGGGTAATCGAGCAGGTCGGCATGAGACACCACCATCACCTGTTTCCCATCGTAGGCGAACATGGGGGAGATTGGCATTTCATCTGAACTGGGAGCTGGAATCTCGCGCATCTTCACCTCAGTTCCATCCGCAAGCTTTTCGATTTTCTCAGGCGAGGCCATAATTCCGCAAAGCGTCTGGTAAAGGGTGTCATCTTTGGTTCCAACCATAATACCCACCTTGGGCTGGGGTATAGTCACCGGTGGCTCCAAACCGGGGATTGTGAACTTGGCTGATTCATCCAGGGCCAGGAACAAGGTCCATCTTCCGGACAGGCTTTGAATCACCTTGGGGACATTGGCTCCTACAGGATCACCCGCCGTCTGGAGGGCTTCATCGATCCCAACCAGTGCCTCAGGTCCCCCCACCTTCAGAAGAACCTCGCGCACCAGGTCATAGAGAGCAGACACATCCAGGTCAAAGTCCCTTAACATGACTGTGTTCTCTGGAACCTGGTTCAACATATCGAGCGCATGAGGAGCCCCACCCAGAACTTTGAAAAGTCCCTTCCTTTCACCCGGGATCCGGATCTGGAGCTTGGAACGGTGAAGATCCCCTATCTTGGCGGCACTGAATCCAATGTCCTCCACCGCGAAGACACCCAGGGATTCGAGTACCTGTCCGGCAAGTTCAATCCCTTTTCTGGTCTCCTCGCTATCATCCGTGGCAAGAATGAATTCCCTGGCGGTTTCATAGAGCTGGCGCCCCCTGTCCTTTACATCCAGGTAAAGGTACATGCTTCCACCCTGGTCGAGCTTTTTACCAACCTCGGCGAAGCGTGGGTTGTCCCCACCGGTCTGCGCGAAAGATGGGAAACTGATTAGAACGGTCAGGATGACAAAAAGGACCAAAGAACGACTGAAAGACATCATGGCCTCCCTTTCGAGGAAAGAATTCCATTTGGAGCCAGGCTCCACCTGATTCCTGGGGTGACAACGAGGCTGTGGTAGATCCTAGTAGACCTATTTCCAGCCACCCGGGTGAATCCCCGGAACTTTCATTTGGACCGAATAGAGCGATGTCCGTGCGGTGATAAACAGAGTCTTTCCATCCATTCCACCAAAAGCACAATTCGCCGGCTCTTCAGGCGTTTCCAGCAAACCAAGCCAGCCGCCTTGTTTGTCCCAGATCCAAAGTCCTTTGGGGCCGGTTACATAGACATTCCCCTGTGTGTCGACCTTCAACCCATCCGCGCCCCACCCCTCGAGCCGTCCCAGAACGGTGGGATCACCTGCAAGTGAGCCATCGGGTTTGAGAGGGAAAGCATTGACCAGTTTTTCCACGGTATCATCCACATACAGCACCGTCTCATCCGGGGAGAGAGCCAGGCCATTGGGACGGTCCATGCCTCGATACAGGAGTTCCACCTTTCCATCCGGGAGAATCCGGAAGACTCCCTGAAAGTCGAGTTCACGGTCCCCCTCGGCCACTCCAAAAGGTGGGTCGGTGAAGTAGATGATCCCTTTTTTGGAGACTACCACATCATTCGGACTGTTGAACCGTTTCCCTTCGAACTGCTCAGCTACGGTCACTACGGTTCCATCGGCGAGTGTACGGCTCACACGGCGCGCGCCATGCTCGCAGGCAATCAGATGTCCCTCGTTGTCATAGGTCAGACCATTTGAGTTATGGCTTGGTTCACGGAAGATTGAGGTACCGGATTTCTCATCCCAACGATTGATCCGGTTGGCGGGGATATCGGAAAACAGCAGAAATCCATCCGGATGCCAGACCGGCCCCTCGGTGAACTGAAATCCACCAGCAACCTTCTTGAGAGTGGCTACATCCAGGATCTGGCTGAGTTTGTTCTGGTCTTCGGCCATCGCAGCCTCCTTGGTGGAAGAGAAGATACACATGACTGAACAGGCAAGGATCAGTATGAAGGGGATTGTCCAGCGGTGGAACAGGAGATTTCCAGGGATCATGAGACGATTCAAGGTGAAGCCTCCTTGTGGATGAGTGAAACGATTTCACTCATTGATCTTGTGTACCCAGATTACACGGAATCAGGCTGGGAAGGGAGGAGTGATTTTATCTGGATGAGTCCTCTGGCTTCACCTTTGATTCTTGCTTGACAAGCCAGCCTTGTGATCGAGCTTCTATGGGGGAGCAGTTTATTAAGAGTTTCTGTTTCAGGTTCTTCTTCGGTGGAAACATGCTCACTACCAACCAGGATCTCGACCGCGCAGGTGGAACAGACTCCATCCCCTCCACAGGAATGGGGAAGGGGAAGATCGTGATCCAGGGCGGCTTCGAGGAGAGTCTGGTCTTCCTCCACCTCGCATCGAGTGTTCCAGGGAGACCAATCCACCGTGATCATTTGTCAGTCCGAGGAGTGAAGGGCCAGATCGGACTTGGGGCTTGCGATCAGAACCATGTCATCGTGATGAACCGCCACACAGTTCTTGACACTCCGTCCGATGCCCTCGCGCACCTCGCGCGTGCTCAACCCCTTGAACTTCATCAGCTCCGACGAGGAAAGGTTCGCCAGCCCCTGAGCGATAGGCTCATCCGAAAGCGTATAGATGGTTACCGGGTCGCCCACATGAAAAGTCCCTTTCACCTCCACAACTCCCGAGGGGAGCAGGCTTCGGTCTCCACGCTCGAGTGCTGTCCGCGCCCCTTCATCCACCACAATCCGTGCACCGGATGAACGGCAGGCCAGGATCCAGCGTTTGCGCCCATCCAACCCATGGTTGCGCGCAATAAACCAGGTTCCCGGCACCTCTTGCGGGGGCTGCTGGGAGGGATCAGACATCACCGGCCAGGCCTCGAGTATTCGATCGAGCACATCAGGGATGCGTCCTGAGGTAATCACCGCCGAGACGCCCATGAGCATGGCCTCCTGAACTGAACGGAGCTTGGACTTCATGCCTCCGCGCGAACGCGCCGAGGCGGGCCCTCCCGCCGCCGCCAGGAGCTCCGTGGAGATCCCCCATACCCGTTTGACAGGTTGCCTGTGCTCATCCCAGACCGATTCCACATCCGTGAACAGCACCAGTAGGTCGGATTTGATTTTGCCCGCGACGACTGCGGCGAGACGGTCATTATCTCCGAATTGGAGCTCTTCGGTGATGACCGTGTCATTCTCATTGATGATGGGGAGCACCCCCCAGGCCAGAAGCCGTTCGATGGTGTTGCGTGCATTGAGGTAACGTTGACGGTTTTCCAGTCCGAGCCGGGTGAGCAGGACCTGCGCCACCGGAATCCCGAGCTTCCCAAAGACATCGGTGTACATGCCCATCAGGCGTGGCTGACCAATCGCGGCGAGTGCCTGCCGGTCGATGAGGCTGGCCTGGTCCTTGTCCCACTCCATCCTTCTTCGTCCCGCACCAACTGCCCCCGATGAGACCAGGACCACCTCGCGTCCAGATTGCATCTGGCGGGCAATGCCGCGAGTCAGGTTCCCCACCACGGTTTTGTCGTAGGCGTCCTTTTCTGAATCAATCAGCGCAGTGCCGACCTTGATGACCACCCGTTTCAGAGTATCCGTTTTTTTCATGGTGTCATGCGGAAAGGGGTTTCCTTAAAACCACCTCGAGGCTCGCTCTCCATCTCTTCCGTTCAGGTTTCCGGTTCACCCAACGTTCGTAGATCATACCCGGGAGAAACAGGAACAGAGATAACAATAGATATTCGGGAACGCCCTCATATCCCTCCAGATCCTGCACCTCAAATCCCGCTTCCCTTGAGATCCGGGCCACATCCTCGAACTGGTTGAACCGGTAATAGGTCAGGAAGGTATCCTCAGGATCCCTTCCCCGGCGGGCATTATACCACTTATGGAAACCAGTCGGAGTCATCCGTGCCATCCAGCCAATGTAATGATTCCTGTTGGGAGTTTTGGTCAGATATAGCCCGCCTGGTTTTAGTACGCGCCTGATTTCTTTCAAAGCAGAAAGTGGATCCGCAAGATGTTCCATCAGAAACACCGAGACAGCAGCATCAAAGGTGGCATCGGGGAAAGGCAGGGAGAAAACATCCGCGCGGACTGCCTCATCCAGGTAGGGGTGTGAACTCACTCGCGGATCGAGGTCGATACCGATGATCTTTCGGCCATGGTTACGCCAATCAAGTTCAGTCACTTCACCTCTCCCAGCTCCGACCTCCAGAACCCGGTCCTGCTCTCCCAGGGCATCGAGCACCTTCCTTGCGAAATGTTCCAGGTCCGTGGGGGTGACGGGATAGAAACGTTGGATCGCCGCTGCGGTCAGCCGGGTCGTCTTGCGTTGTGGGGGCACGGGAAACCGCTCAGATCAGGGTTCTGACCACCACTTGGTGGTCTCGGCAAAGGCTTTGTCACTATCACCGATGTTGAGTTCGACCAACCGTCTCAAATGGGATAGACCCTCGATGTCAATCTCAACGAGCCGCAGACCTATTTCCTCCATCCCTTCCTGCCGGACAACGATCGCCTTTCCCTCGATAGGGAGAGTGGGTGTTCCTTCCGATCGGGAGAAGTGGAAGGAAACTTCCTCGCCAGAGGAGACATGTCGCCCGGGATGAACCAGGAGTCCTTTCAGCGACAGGTTGATGACAGTTCCGGGAATCTCTTCTCCAGAGAGTCTTTTAAGCACAATCGGATATTCAATCTGAACCCGTGTAAACTGTCTTCTTTCATCATTCACCATCAGACTCCTCCCGTTTGAGATATAGGTTAGCCTGAGTTGATTCCCAGACAAGGGAGCAGAAGGAGTAAATGGACCCTTTTCGTGGGATCGAATGCAGACTATTCTTGTTTTCACTAGGCGTGCACGAGATGTTACCAGGTGGCGGGGGGAGAAGTCTCCGGGAAAAGTGGAGGCGGGTGATAGTCGTGTGAACGCATGCTGAGATGGGTGGTTGATCAAGGAGGCGTGGGGGCATGTGGAAATGAAGCTGATTGATTACCTGAGGGCTGAACAGATCATCCTCGATTTAAAAAACTCCACCAAAACCGAAGTGTTGGAGGAAGTGTCCGAGTATGCTGCAAAACTGGGACTCGTTCCGGATAAAGAGGCTCTTTTCAAAGGTCTTGCTGAACGCGAAAACCTGATCAGTACCGGGATCGGCGGAGGGATTGCGATCCCTCATACCCGTTACGAGGGCCCGGAACGCCTTTTCATCATACTTGCCAAGAGCAAAAAAGGGGTGGAATTCGATGCCCTGGATGGCGAGCCGGTCTTTCTTTTTATCGTCATTGCCGGTCCGGAGAATGCTGACAAAGAGCAGCTCAAGGTGCTCTCGCGTACCGCTCGGCTCCTGAAACAGACTGAATTCAGAGACCGTCTCCTTTCGATGCAGACCCAGGAGGAGGTCCTCCACTGCATTCGTGAGGAAGAGGCCCTCTTTTAGAGGATGACTCCGCCATGCACTTGTTGATCATTGTGTTGAACCGTATCGAAAAGTTGGAAGAGTTGCTCGAAGGATTCATCGAAATGGAAATCCCCGGAGCAACCATCCTTGATTCCGTGGGCATGGGAAGTGTCCTTCACCGGGAAGTCCCCATCTTTGCCGGGTTCAGTTCGATGTTTGCCGGCAACCAGCCTAACAGCAAGGTTCTGCTCTCCCTGATCCGTGAGGATGTTAAGCTGGAACAGGCACTGGACTTTGTCGACCGGCTCCTGAATATCGAGGGATCGCCCGGTGGGGCTTTCTCGATTGTAGTGCCGGTATCGCAGGTCCGTGGTGCCCGCATCCGGTACAAGGCGGATGAGTCCCGATAACAGGGTCCGCCAATCCCTGATCGAGGGGATGCGGGACCTGCTCAATCTTCTGGTTCACCTGCAGACCGTGCTGAAAGAATGCGAGCTCCCAGTCGTTCGCTCGGGAGGAGGACTGACGTTTTGTGGGTTCTCGATCCAGGCTGCGCCTTCCGCGCCGGTGGACTGGGTTGGTTATCACATCGACCGGCCTCATCACCTCCTGTACCAGATTCAGGACAGAATCCTTCCCGCAGATTGTCCACTGTCTGATTTGAAAGAGATTCAGCCACGCCGTTACGAACGCCTCTTTTTAATGGAAAACTCTTTTTTTACTCAGGATGAACGTTCTCAGATGGAGGAACTCAAACGGTTCCTCAGGGAGACAGTGGAGTACCTCCGTGAACTTCCCCCCCAGGAGGAAAATCCATCCTCACTGCCAGTGATCCCGATCCTGCCCAGCAGATAAGTTTTCTCTCCTTTTTTCATCTTTCTTTTTCCTCAAGGTGTGTTCCGTTTCTTTCGCCTCCTTCGTGACTTTCCAAATCTGTCACAGGCCTTCGGTATGCTCCTTTCCTGACAAAGGGATGATCTTTGGAAGGGAGACAAGGGGTTTATTTCATACCAGAGGAAAGGTGGATTTTCCGCATTATGTATTCAGGTGGTCCGGAAACAATGAGCGACGAGGAGATTCGCAACCGGTTGCTGGCTCATCCGGAAGAAGGGTGGAAATCCTTCTGGGATCGTCATGGACGATTCATCTCTCAAATGATCCAGCGTTATCATCTTCACGCGGAAGATTCCGAGGAAGTTCTTCAGGAGGTTTCCTTTCGTTTGATAAAAGACAACCTGCGTCTCTTGCGTTCCTGGGATCCGCGACGGTGTATGTTGCGCGGATACCTCGCGGTAGTGACATCAAGTACCTGCCGGAGCTATCTTCGTTCCCTCAACAGAAAAAATTCCAGAGACAAATTTCTTTCACAAAATGATCCCTCGATCGCGTCGTTTCTCATGCTCGAACTCCCCGATCAAGCCCCCGGTCCGTTGGAACACCTTTATCGTCAGGAGCTGACCCTTCTGCTACGGAATTGTCTGGACTCCCCGGAACTTTCCCGCATTGTGAAACATCCCGACCGCCTGATATTGGAAATGCGGTTGAATGGTGCGAACAACCTCCAGATTGCCAATCGTCTGGGAATCAGTCAGGGAAATGCCGCCATTCGCTATCATCGTCTCAAAAAGGTCCTCAAGGAACGACTTGTCAGGCTTGGATTACGATCTGAAGATCTGGTGGTTTAAGCAGAAGCCTTCTCACTCCCCCCTTCTTCGTGGGATGATGCATCACGTATCAATGCACCGCCCGGCTGTCTGGTTTTTGACCGAGTTCACACATATTCGTATGGAAAGAAGGGCACCCACGATGGGGAAAACTCACTTGCCTTGGCGGTTATTCATCCGATTGGCTGTTCTCAATTTGGTTTTGTTACCCATTGGAATCCCACAGGGCTTGATACCTGGTGAATGTGCACAGGAGAAAACCAGTATGACAAATAACAAGGATCTGCCAGCACCCGTTCTCGTCCCGGTTCCAAGACAGATCAAAATGCTTCCGGGCGTGTATTCCCTTCCACCCGCACCCACCCTGTCGATGGAGGGAACCTCCGAGGAAACCTGTGAACAGCTTGGTAAGCATTGGTTCGAGGTCTTCCCCCCTGAGTCACCCAGTCCATCGGCAAAGCTCTCCCTGAAACCAGGTGAGGTTCCTCATCCGCAAGGCTATATCCTGGAAATTGGTAAACGGGGGGTTCGGATCATCGGCCATGATGAGGCAGGTCTTTTTTATGGCATGATGACCCTCTGCCAGATACTCCGCCAATACTCCCTCTCGGGAGAGCTTCCCTTTCTCCGCATTGAGGACTGGCCGGATTTCCCGAACCGGGGTGTCCTTTTGGACATTTCACGTGACAAGGTCCCGGAAATGGAGACCCTGTACACGCTGGTGGACCAACTCGCCGAGATGAAATACAACCAGGTCCAACTCTACACCGAGCACACCTTCGCCTACCGTGATCATCCTATTGTCTGGCA
>CAYZUX010000263.1:0-7930 GCA_964481775.1 uncultured bacterium
TTATAAAAGAAAGAGGCAATTACGGCGCGGATCATCGAGTCCCTCGAACGGGAGGGGGATGCGGAGGGAGGGCAGGCCGATGACACCCCGGCAGCTGCATAACGCCGTCCGCTCGCTGCTGTTCACCCGGCGCACCGCTGAACGGCTGTCCGAGGTGGAGACCACTCTGAAGATCTACCTCGTCCAGCAGTCCGAACCGTGTGTCATCGTCGGCGAGCACCAGATCGCGCTCGTGGGAGACCGGCTTGAGGTCAGTCTCGTCCCACTCACGGACACACAGCAGGCCAGATTGCCGGGTGTGTTTGAGGAGGAAGAACCTATGCTCTGATCCATATGGTCGGGGCTTTTTCTCTGATCATTCCTTGGACATTCCTACTGGTACAATCCCGTGTGTCCCGGATCGACTTGGGAGGGGGTTTGAGTCGGAGTCGGGGTGGGGAGTTCGTTGAGTTGGAACTCGTAAGCTCCCATGTCGTAGGTGTCGGTGACCTCACGTCCGATGCCTGCGATGTCCACCGGACGGGGTTTACCGTTAAGGTCATCATCTGGGCCTGAAGTTCCAGCGGTGTCGATGCAGGGGGATTCAGGGAGGAGACGGTAATCACCAGCTGCGGCATTACGGAACAGGGGGTCATCGCTGATGTTTCCTTCTCCTGCGTAACCGCCTTGGACGCAACTGTAGGAGATATCAGGGTCGCCGGTAGAATCCAAGTTTGGGACACACATGTGGTTGCTTCCCCAGAGAATTGAATTTGTGAATTCTGGTGGATCATTCTGCCAAGAAACCGCACTCTCACCCCCAATAATCGTACAGTTTTGGGCAAAAAAGGAATGACTATTCAAATCGTAGATCTGCCAACCAGAACCAAAACTCGCAATATTACCCCAAAAAAATGTGTTCTGGACAAAAACATCTCCACCATTTGAGAAAATGCCACCACCTTCAGCCTCAAATTCACTACCCCCATTTGCACTGTTTCCCACAATCTTGCAGTTGTCTACCACCAAGCTTGATCCCAGAAAATCAATTCCACCCCCCATGGCACCTTCAGCGGTTGCCGAGTTGAAAGATATACTACAATTTCGTAATACCACATTCGAGGAATCTCTTATGTAGAGACCTCCACCACTAAAGGCTGAATTTCCAGTAATCGTACAGTTACAAATTTCTGGATCGGATGCAGTGATAAGAAATCCCCCACCCGCTGTTGGAGAAATATTGTTCTTAATAGTGCAATTATGAATTGTTGGTGTTACACCATTAAAAACTGCGATACCGGGACGATCACAATTTTCAACAATCAGACCATCTATTATACAATCAAATCCGCATCCTATTCCAGCCAAACTCTTTTTCCGCGATGTTACTTCTGTATGATGAATATTTGGATTTCTTGATGTTATATCATCTATTGTTTCAACTCCTGAAAAACCACCCAGAATCTCTACTGTAGTCGCTACTTGTATCGATTCCTCATATGTCCCATATCGGATCCAAATAGAATCCCCGTTTTTCGACGACTCAATCGCATCACCAATCTTTACAAATGCCGATTGCCATGACTCGCCATTACTCCCGTCTCCAGTTGGAGAAACAAACAAAACTTTTGCCTCTCCAGAAGAAAGCAGCATAATTGAGATATTAGTAATTATACAAAAAATGAACACTATCCGGTGTTTTTGGTGATACCTATTCATTGTAATTTTCCTTCCGCGTTAGCATATCATGGACTATCTATCGCTTTATCCGTTTTCCATACACTTTTATGTCATCTATAGTAATTTGATTATCTTGTGAATCCAGTTGACAACGAATCCATAGACCAAAATTTTCATTATCATCGGTTTGATTCCAAGTACTGAAATCAAGATGTAGTATTTTTCCCAATCCACCATAGTCTGACATAAGGACAGAACGTGGAATCATTTTTGCGACTGTCCAGTTCTGAATTCCACCAGGCCCACCTTGACTGTCAATAAAACTCGGGGAATTATTAGGTCCATACGGTGAATCATAATTCATCGTGAACATTACCATAAGGACCTCTTCTATAAGTGAGGCATCAGGACAATCACCAAAATATAGCGGATATCTACAGATTTGATATGGACGATAATCATCATTTTGATAAACAGTTCCCGTCATGTTTTTATAAATCTTATTCCCCCATTCTTTCATCCCATGTGGAATATAACTCATCCCAGAGGCTTTAATGGTCATTTCAACAACAACATCATAGTAACCGACTGTCGAGATCTGTTTCCACATCTCGCCGCCCTCGAAGTTATTAAGAGAACAGATCGGGTTGCACTCATGATTGTTAAAGGTGCAGGAGCCAGTTGGAGTGGGAGTAATAAAGATTCCTTGAGTAGGCATAGGAGGTGTTGGCGTTCCCTGCCAGCATGGTGGGAGTTGCGTCAGTGAGTTATAATTATTACAGCAAGGGCCATTGTGGGCAGGCCGATCATAATTGCAAACACCACAAGCCCCACCTCCTTTCATGACAACTTCATTCGAACTCCAGCCAATATATAAAGTTGGTGCAATTGTCGGGGTAGTAACCCCCGCATAGCCAACATACGAACGTCGATTCCAATATCGCGACATGCGTGTTGGGGTAAAATAGGGAGGATTCTCTTCTGTTAATGTTGGAGTTGGACCGGTGGGCGTTGGTGTTCGAGTCCTTGTATTTGTTGATGTTGGATTTCCCAATGGAGTCTCGGTTGGGAATGGAACTTCTGTAAAATCCCATTCTTGAATTGGGTAGTGCCCATTCCCATTTCCTGTAGGTGCATAATCATTGGGTGGATTTATGATAGTAATGAACCGGTAGCCAGTCTCCAAATCACCAATCGTGCCAGAATGATAGGTTGAGGGTCCCGCAAATCGGTCTTGTAGTTTCACTGACATGCGGTGATATTTGGACTCTACAGAAAGGGTTGGTTCATCATCCCCGAATGGAGCAAGACTAATGTTTTGATAGGTGATTTGGTTTGTGAGTGAGGTTGCTTCATATGATGAAACGACAATACCATCGATCAATAAAGATGTTTCTCCAAAGACGTACTCACTAAAATTCACCACTACCGAAATTGGGGTCTGCCCATAAACGATGCAATCACCACCATATCCATTCGGAACGCTGAAGGAAGTAATTTTGGGAACACTAGGCTGGTTTAAATTTCGTCGAAAGCATTTGAGTGCATAATAGGCAGGATAATGAGTAAGAATATCTCCAAAATAATAATCAAAACCACCCTCTCCCCCATGAATACCAGTTAGTGGATGTATCCAAGACGTTGCATACGCGTTCCCTGCAATATCATTCGATTGATCCTTCGTGGAGAAATGATAATCGAAGAGGCCCTCATCGCACCAGTCTATTGGTTTTTTCAGATGGACATCAATCGTATAAGTGTAGCGTGAGCGTGTAATTCCAGGATGATACAAATAATTCACCGAGGTCTTATATGTTGTTTGTGCTGCCCATTGCTGATCGTCGGGATTGTCCATCTGATCAATCAAAGGTTCGAATCTCCATGGCCCCCTCTCTTTGTTGCAGCCTCGATAAACAGAATTCTGTTGATTCCACACTTCAAATTGATCAAGCATATTCACTTCGTATCCAGGATCGCCATATTTATATGAAAAGGAATAATTGAGTCGATTTGATCCTCTCTCAGCAGTATTATTAGGACTCATCCCAACCACACTATCCTCACCTCCAATACCATGTGCGATGTTAATCCCAATAATCTTTACGGTATCTCTAAATTTTCTGACTTTATCAATAGGTAAAGGTGTTGGCGTCCCTGCGCCAACGGGAATATCATTTCCAGCTTGATCGATGAGGCCGTGGATGTAGTCAAGATGAACCTTAGACAAAGGAACACCATAATTATTCATATTATCCGAAAAAGCTTCAAAAACATTGATGTAAAGCGTATTATCAGTGTTCGTGGATAGACCTGTTTTAATAGCCTTAAGAATTTCCCAACACTCCTCATGTCTATAATCCTCGATAGCTGGCGTGGGGACGGAAGAAGGAGTGGCGGTTATCTGTGGAGTCTCACGGGGGAAATTAAGTTCAACTTCTTGCCAGGCTGTATAGAGGTCGACGAATGGAAATTGCTTCTCAAAATAAGCAGCGAATTGCTGAATTCCTGGATAATCAGCAGCTGCATCATTCATCAAAGCTCCCTGCATATATTTATTGAAAAAGAGTGTTGTAAACCATCTGAGTTTTCGAAGGGGTGTATCATTACACCCTAAGATATCCAATGCATTGGCATATGGAAAGCTGGGATCAGTGGTCACACGCCATGCTGGTGCTTGCTCAATTGCAGCCGCGATCTCGATGCCATGCTCATGAAGAGTATTCATGAAGTTTTGCATATAATCAGCCCACTGCTCCAAATACACTTTGATATACCCCAGGTTGGCAGTCTTGTGATAGGTGGTACTTAGGAGATCCTCTTCAAGGTTTGATTTTGGCCAATCAGGCGCATCTCCCATTCCATCCCACTGATCATACGGATTTTGTATTTCAAGTGTCCAATCATTTTCCGTTACTGCTCCGATATCAGCTTCATTGTAATTACCATTATCATCCCACAGATAGACGGGATCTTCAAATAATGGATTCTCCAAAGTACCGGTATTTTGCCCAGGTAATACTTCAATCTTTGCCCATGGAATAAAGATTTCAATCGATTTGATACCTAAGTCGTCAAGCGCACTCACATATTCATCAATCCGTTCAGGGACCATGAAGAAGGGTTGTGGGACATCAGCTTCAAATCCAGGCAACTGCCGGAATCCATATGGTGAGGGAAGAACCTGCTCAACAACGCCAAAGAATCTAGGATCAGGCCATTCGTAGCAGCCCATATCAAAACGTGCACCAAAGTAATTGTCACGGGAATATCCTGCCAGGTCCTGTTGCACGGTTTGATAGGAATTCGGATCCGCCGCATTCAGACAGGGTGAATCGGGTCTGAGATGCCAATCAAATTCAGGACGATAGAAGAGGGGATCAGTGTTCATGTTGCCTGTACCTGGTAGGACCTGCGTTGTTCCGATGCAGCAGTAATTGGAGGATCCATTTGAACAAGTAAGGTTTCCAATCAAGTTTGAATGGATAATGGAGTTTCGTAGAGCAAGGGTACTCAGACTTGACGCTTGATAGACTGCCACAGCAGACCCACCTGAAGTCCCATTCTTTGTGACAGTACAATGGTTGAGTGTGTAGGTTCCAGTTCCAGCCAAATAAAGAGCCGATCCCTGTGTTGATGCTGAGTTATTCGAGAAAAGGCAATTAATGAATTCTAGTGCCGTGGCACTGCAATAGAGACCACCTCCTTGACTTGTTGAAGAGTTACCGTCAAATATACACCTCTCGAATTTGTTCCCTGTGCCACTAAGGACAACATATGCAGCCCCAGCGACTTGGCTCACACGTACCCTACGGAAAGTACAATCTTCGAAGAGAATCTCACTAGCCCCAGACAAGTAAGCCCCACCGCCACTTAGTGTCGACGAGGGAACCTGTGCGAACCAGCACTTGCGGACCTTCAGACTCGTATACCCCGAACAGTACAAAGAAGGCCCTGTCTGGTTCGCAACTGGTGAAATCCAAAAGCCGTCAAGCGTGATGTTGCTACTTGAGATTGTGATCGTATACTGCCCATAGTTGGAAGCCCGGATCTGTGTCATAAAATGCGCCGGATCTCTCTTGGCGGTATCTGGCGTAGCCGACCTATTCACCCGGAATCCCCCAAAGATGGAAACTGACTTATTTACGTTATAATTTCCCGTATACGTCCCCTCCGCCACATAAATGACTCCGTTGGTGGCCACATTGGTTATTGCCGTGGATATATCTCTATAGGCATTCTCCCAACTGTTTCCATCTTGGTTCCCCCCGGTGAATTGCCCATCCACGAACTTGTTCCCAGCAGGGATTGATGTCGGTGTCGGAGTAATCGTCCGAGTGAGAGTCCGAGTCGGCGTACGTGTGAATGTCGGCGGCTGAATACAGGCATACGCCTCCTGAGGTGCCAGGAGAGATTTCATGCCGCTCTCTGGCTGTGGACCGGTACTCGATCTAAGCCACACCAGAAAACTCACCACGCACACAAACACAAGGAGTCCAACCAGGATGGTCAGCAAGTCGCGGAGTCTCATTGTTCCCCTCCCATTTGGTTGAAGTAGTTCAGCAAGTCCCGGTAGTTGGCCACAAACGCCACGCGGTCATGTTTATCTATCCGTCCCTTGGGTTGATAGGCCAGCGCCGGGTCAACCATCTCGCCCGGCACATCCAGAAGCGCGAGACCGATCTCAAAAGCTTCCTTGGCTTCTTTCAGACGTCCTCCTTGCATCAGCGCATAACCAAGCTGGCAATAGAGGGTGGTTGTAAATTTCTCGTGTTTAGTATCGCGCGCGAACGGGATCATCGCCTCGATGCCCGCCACACCCTCATCCACTCTCCCCATGCGTGACAGAAAGAGGTAATAACCCACATAAACCCGTTGGACCCAGAGTTGGCGGACCTCATCCCATTGGTTGATCTCACGTAGGTCGTACCGCGCTGGCCACTTCTCGATCCATTTCATCGCGGACTCCAAATCGCCCCGGTTGGAATCCAGCACGGCGGACTCATAATCCAGGATCATTGCAGCATCCGTGGAACCTTTGAGCGCCGCTTCCGCATACCCCAAATGACGGGTGGTCCGATTCCAACGTCCCTGCTCCCAACTCCATTGCCAGGACGGAGAAGCGCCATAGATGGACATCTGAGCCAGGGCGAGGTTGGTGAAGGTCTCAAAGCCAAGCCGGTCCTTGTGGTACCAGGCATTCTGAGCCTCCTGCTGCAGCCCCCAGGCGCACTCCAAGGGATAAGTTGAATTGCAGCATTCCTCAACAGCATTCTGCCACTCCGCCACCTTCCCCTGGTCATGCATGGTATCCGCGAAGAGACTGCGCATCTGAAATTGCAACACCTGTTCCGTGGAGGCGGCCTTGACTGCCGCTTGGAAGGCGCGCGTGGCCTCGGAGATGTTGCCCGTATAGGTGAGCGCTTGTCCGAGCAACGCATAAGTCAGAGGCACTTGACAGCAGATAGAATCTTGGGAGGCCTGCTTGAAGGCCGGGAGCGCCTCTTCAGGCTTCATCGCCGCCATCGCCAGGAGTCCACATTCAAGCCAACCCACTCCAAGTGGCTTGCTCTCAAGCTCGCTTTTTAGAAAGGAGAGAAGCTGTTCCTCTTCGGCAAGAGGAATCCCACCATAACCTCGATACACGGATGTGACGATATCCTGAAATGCGGGAGTATTCTTCCACTCGAAGAGGTGGGAGGCTGAGAGCACATAACCACTCCCCACATCGCCAGAAAGAATTGTGTTCTCGATCTCATCCCGCTGCTGCTCGATCCGTTCCCAAGGTTTCCCCTTGAAGACCGAGGCATCCCGCTGGCCCCATACCGGGAGCGCCATACACAACAGTCCACACACTGCCCATCGCCACAGATTCCACATCAGACACCTCCTCTATCCACTACCGGGTATTTTCAATCCAGTTCAGTTCAAATCTCTTCCAATATCATCAAAACGCATTCAAGATCACCATAACTATGCCGCGCCAAACATCCTTCCGAAGCAGGAACGGATGATCGTCGTGTGCTTACGATTGAAACCGGAACAAGGTCCCAACGTGTGGGACGCAATAAGGAAAAAATCAGAGGTCACGCTTGATGGAAAGGAAAGACATGCAGAGGGTATCCTGCGTCTGGCCTGGGTGGATTCCCCGGTCGGAGCCGAATGGCTCTCTTGCCAACTGTCAACTTGCCGCATAACACCCCCACTTTTGACACGCTCCAAGGCGAACATACCGACACAGACAACAGTTTATTGTTATACGGAAATAGTAGTA
>CAYZUX010000264.1:0-7923 GCA_964481775.1 uncultured bacterium
TCGATCTCTCCAAAAAGATAGGGGACTAAAACGTTGGCATCACGGAATTCGGGAATGATGATATCCGCACCCGCCTTGATCAGCCGGTCGCGTTTCCACTCATCGATTCCTTCACCCGCTTTTTCGTTGGTGGCCACTCCAATCGCGATTCCCCCCACTTCTTTGGTATTCTCGATCTCCACAAATCCATCACCAAAAGTCAGGAGGGTTTCGCCTGGAACCTGGTTCTCTTGAAGAATTCTTTGGATCACCACTTTTTTCTCAGCATTGACATAGTCTTTACTGGCGCCATAGACCCCATCGAAGTAGTGAATCACCTTGACCAGGGAGGCTTCGTTTTTTACAAAAGGCTCATCAGTTCCACTAGCCACATACATGCGGACATTGCGGGCTTTGATCAGGTCAAGCAATTCATAAGATCCTTTGACCACCATTTCGATGGGTTGTACCTGGCCTGTTTCGAGGGCATGGATCCGGTCCTTGATACGTTCCCACAAGAGGTCGAGATACTCTTGTTTGTACTCAAAAGGATCCTTGGGAGTCCCGCCGCGTTCACGAACCAGATCAGCCAGACCGATCATCTGGTAGATAGTCTGTTTTCCGGTGGTTTGAGCGACGAAATCTTCTACGAGAGCAGTCAGTTGTTCATGCGTTTCTCCCGTGTTCAGCTCCGCCAGGTGACGAACCAGCATGGGGATCATCACTTGCTGCCAACCCTCACGAATGAGGGAGATGGTTCCATCAAAATCAAAAAGGACATGTTGGATATGGCCTCTTTTGATGTTGGGATTCACAATTTCAATTGTAGGCGTTAGGTATGTTGATGACATAAGGCTCCTCGGCAATGGATAATTTGCGTGGGCAAGGTATCAGGGGAAGGAGATATTGGCAAGCAAAGGAAAACTCCTGTGAATGTGAATTCATCCTTCACAAACCCCTTCAAGGGGCTTATGTTAAGTGAAATCTGAGAAAGAAGCGGGTAAGACCTGATCCAATCCCGATATGGGGGTATGGATGGGCAAAGAAACCCAACCTGGGCCGAATCACATACATGCAAAAAGATCATTCTACACAAACCGTCTCCTTTGTTTACACCGCACGTCTCTTGTTTATTCTTCTTTCCGCTGTTTTCGGTGGACTGGCTTGTTTTTATAATCCCGGACTGAAAGGTGTTCCGCTGGTCTGGGCAGGATTTGGATTCATGATCGCGGCGGTGATTGTCCTGGTGGAATCCTTCATCCGCGATTTCCATCCGAAGACTCTCGCGGTGGCCTTTTCCGGTCTGATCATAGGCCTGATCATTGCCTCTCTAACCTCCAATATCCTGCCCCCGGCAACCTTGATTGGTGAGGCTCCCCGCGCTACTGGAGTAGTGGGTCTGTATCTGTTTCTTGGATATCTTTCAACTGTTTTTGCCCTTCGATACGTGGAACGGATCGACCTTTCCTCGAACCGTTTTCTCACAGCGGACGAACCCCGGTTAAGAGGCTGCAAATTCCTGGACACTTCAGTTCTGATTGATGGGCGGATCCTGGATGCGGTTAAAACGGGTTTCATGGATGGGCTGTATGTCATTCCCAAGTTTATCCTTGATGAACTTCAGAATGTGGCGGACTCTCCCGACTCCTCACGGCGTCAACGCGGACGCCGTGGGCTGGATGTGGTCCGTGCCCTCAAGGAAACGCAGATGAACCTGGAAATCCTTCAGAAAGATTATCCACACATCCAATCCGTAGATGCAAAACTGATCCAGTGCGCCAAAGATTACCAGGGACGGATTGTCACGAATGATTTCAACCTGAACAAAGTGGCGGAGATCCACAATATCGAGGTTCTGAATATCAACGATCTGACTAATGCTCTCAAGCCGGTGATTCTACCTGGAGAGATCCTGACGGTCACTGTTCTCAAACCGGGGAAAGAACAAGGGCAGGGTGTGGGGTATCTCGATGATGGAACCATGGTGGTGGTGGAGGAGGGTCTCAACCACATGCGGCAGGAGGTAGAGGTCATGGTGACCAGCATTCTCCAGACTGCGGCAGGAAGGATGATCTTTGGCAGAATCCCCTTAGAGTGAGTTGAAGTACCTCCAGATTACAATGAACGGCGGTCCAATAAAAAGGAATCATTGATGTCTGATTTCCTGTTCCGCCAAGATACCATCGTGGCCATATCAACCCCGCCAGGACGAGGGGCGATAGGCATTATCCGCATGTCCGGTCCCCAGGTTCTGGAAATCCTCTCGCCCATCTGGCGTGGAAGAACTCCTGAAAAATTGCCACCCCGTAGGTTCACACTCGGTGAACTTGCCGGTGCGAATGACCAGCTCCTGGACCAGGCACTCCTGGTTCGATTCACCGCGCCCGACAGCTACACAGGCGAAGAAATGGTAGAGTTGCATTGCCATGGGAATCCTTTGCTGCTGGGTGACATTCTACGTCTGATTATTTCCCACGGAGGGCGTCCAGCAGAACCCGGTGAATTCACCTTCCGGGCCTTCCGGAATGGCAAGCTGTCGCTTTTTCAGGCGGAGGCGGTGGCTGAGCTGATCGAAGCGCGAGGCCAATGGGCCAGACGCAACGCAATGCATGTCCTCGCCGAAGGAGGAGACACATGGGTGCGGGAAGCACTCGACCGTCTCCTCGACATCTGGGTTCGCATCGAGGCTGATCTGGAGTTCCCAACCGATGACCTGGATTCGCTTCAACTCCTGGATCTTCTCCCCGGGCTGGAAGCACTGCACAAAGACCTTGTTGGTTTTCAAAAGAGGTCAGTTCTCTATTCCAAACTTCAGGAAGGTTACCGAGTCGTCCTTGCCGGTCCGCCGAATGCAGGCAAATCCAGCCTCTTGAATGCCCTCCTGGGATTTAACCGTGCCTTGGTAACAGAGATTCCTGGAACCACTCGAGACACACTGGAGGAAACCTTTGAGGCGGAAGGGATCCCCATTCGCCTGATTGATACCGCGGGTCTCGGAGAGTCCCAAGACCTGTTGGATCTCAAGGGGATGGAACGCAGCAGGGAAGCCCTGGTTAAGGCTGACCTGGTCCTGGCGGTCATGGATGTGAGTGTCCTGGAGCCAGAGGAGGTGAGCCATTGCCTGGCCAGCTGGCTTCCAGACCAGCAGGGGCAGAGAGTTTCATCCATGCTGGTTGTCGGAAACAAGTCCGATCTCCTCGCAGGCAATTCCCCCTGGTTCGAGCAACAAGCCGCAATCCTCGTGTCCGCCAAAGACAAAACCGGGTTGGACTCAGTCACAGAAAGGATTGCAGAGATACTCAAACAAGCCAGCGGAATTGATCTGGAAGAACGCACCATGCTCAACCAACGCCAGGCACAGGCACTGGATCGGGCGATCCAATCGATTGAAAGAGGTATCTTCAATATTCAGCAGGGAGCAAATCAGGAACTTGTCGCTGCCGACCTCGGGGATGCACGTGATGCCCTCGAGGAACTCTCCGGAAACACCTTACACGTCGATCTATTGGGAACGATCTTCAGCAGATTCTGTATTGGCAAGTAAGAAAAAGATGGGTGGGGTTGGGCGGAATCACCCCACCCATCATTGTTAGGGCGTAGTAGGAGTTGGTGTAGGTCCTTGCGTGTACCAATACAGACTCAACTCAAGCAGATCGTGAACCACGAACGGCTTGGTCTTCAAGAGTTCGATCAGCTTGTGGGGATTCCATATGATTCCACCCAGCGTGGGAGTACGTGTAGCAGTGGGTGATACGGTTGCACTCGGTGTCTGAGTAGCTGTCGGCGTGGCGGATGCCGAAGGGGTCGGAGTCCTTGTGATCGTGGGTGTGTAACTGACGGTCGGGGTCGGTGTAACTGTTGGTGGAACCGGATTTTCGGTTGGAGTCGGGGTCGTGTTCAGAGGAGTAGAGTCGTCATTGAAGGGATCAGAACCCGCATTGTATTCCGTGCTGTCGTTGTAGGAATCGCCATCCGAGTCTTCCTGCCCATCCAGGATTCCATCACCATCCGTATCTCCATTGTAGGGAGAGACACCACAAAGCATGACACCGGCTTCGAAAATGTCTGGCAAGCCATCGTTGTCGGCATCAAGATCCTCCACATTTCCGATGCCGTCATTATCGGTATCCACCTGATCAGGATTGTAAACCGTAGGGGAGTTATCCACATCCGAGCAGATTCCATCGTGGTCGGGATCGTCACACAGCTTCGTCCCCAGAGCCATCCACGAGATACGCAGATTCGGAGCGACAGCGCCTGAAGCTGCATCGGTGACAAGCGTAACCTGAAATCCGTTAGTGGACACATTCGTAACAACCGGAATAGTCCCACCTCCCTCAACACAGACCAAGACAGCGGGAACTGCTGCGAATGGAGAGGCAAAGGGGACATTTACCGCAGCTGGACCGCCGATGACCGAACCTGCTTCTCCCGGAACAGGAAGCGCTGATGGAGTCAGGGCAATCCAATGGACTATTTCACTGTAACCGGCAGGAGGCAGTTGGGCTGCATTGGCTCTGACACGCAACCTGAAACCGGTATGACTGATATCACGAACCACGACATAATAAGTATTCGCGGGATCATTCTCTGTCTGGATGGCCGCGAACACCAGCGGTTTCACTCCAAACGGGAAGGGGACTTCGAAAACGACATCCACGAATGCGGACCCCACGGCCCGGCGGCCACGTTGCCATCCTCTCGGTGTATCTGACAGCACCAGGAAAGACATTCGCTCAGAAGTAATTGTCCCGGGCAAACCTGCATCTTTGTCCACGCGGTATTGAAAAGACATTGGGGTCACGTTTTGCAGGTTGGCTATGGGAGAAAGCGCCCCATCATTACTGACAGGATTAGCGAAGACCGCCGGTGTATGGGTGATGGGATTGGGATACACATAGGTTGAAAAGGTGTCGGATGCATTGAGAGTACCAAAGCGGAAAATGGCGTCACTCGAATCATTGGCATCGAGTCCCAAGGCATATTCCTCACCATCCGGGAAGCCATCCCCATCTGTATCAACAGCAGTTGGACTGTAGCCCAGGGCGACTTCAAGGACATCATCCAGTCCATCACCATCACTATCCGGATCGCAACCATCGCCGACACCATTACTGTCTGTATCGATTCCATTCCCTGGCGTCGTGGGGCAGTTGTCAACACTATCCGGGACACCATCGCTGTCCGTATCGGCATGGAAGATGCTCGTTTCGCGTCCATTGTTCAGGCCCATGGCCTCCACGAAATTGGCGAGCTCATCTTCATCAATATCGGAGAATGGATCGAGCAACAGGCAAAGAGGATATCCGGAAGCATTCATTTCTTCATAGGATAAATCCAATGAGAGGATCGCCCCATACGAGATATTGAGATTCAGTGCCTTCTGGGCAATCTGAACCTCCAGGTCGGTTCCGGGCGTGAAATTGTCATAGCAGTCCTGGATCAGGTCCAGAGCCGGGAAGTATTCAGGGAGACCCAGAAGCGAATAGTAGTCTCCCATCAGGGAGTTGATTCCCTCGCGTGGTTGGGGGGTTAGAGTCGCAGGGTATTGGACGGGGTTGGCCAGACGGAAACGCACTTTTTGGACAGCCGGGAGCAATAGTCCGTATCCGCTCCGTCCCGCAACGTGAACTGAACCATCGGCAAGTTCAGTCAGATATCCGAGAGCGCGATCCAGTAATGCCATGGCCGCGGTATCCGATACAGAGACAACCATTCCCGCTGAGGTTTGCACCAGCCGGCTGGCAAGCATGGATTTGTATGCAGACAACCAATTCCCAAGCAGATCAGGTGCTCCCTCGGAATACCAGTCTGCAGGATTGATTTCATTGGGAGTTGGATCGTTGTAATACGGAAGGTAGCGGCGAGCACTCCATTCCGTGTGAACTTCACTGACGCTGCCCACCATAGCATTTGATTTGAGAGCAAACCGGATCAGTGAGGGACGGCCGCGCGGACTGCGAACATCCACAAACACCGGAGAGTAAGGTGTGATAGTTGCAATCGAACTACCGGCCAGATCGCGAATGGCAAAATCAAGAGTCAGGGTGATTGGCAGGGGTACATTGGCAACCTCTCCACCAATGATTGACTCAACTTCATAAAGCCACCGGGCGGTGGGATATCTGCCGGAATTTGTTTTTTCCGTTCCACGCAAATCTTCATCAAAATCCGGCCATCCATCTCCATCGGAATCCGTGGGCTTCAGGGGTGGATTGTACACGGGGGGTGAACCCCCTGGGTGACTGTTTGGATCGAGGGGATTGGTTCCCCCAGCTGCTTCATCCTCATCGCTAAAGCCATCTCCGTCACTGTCGGTGCCTGTCGGATCGGAACCACGCATGATTTCATCAAGGTCGGTGTATCCATCCCCATCAGTGTCTTTGTTGGCATCTGAGATGAATGGATCAAAGGGGGCATCCGGAAATTTTTCGGAAAGCGATACCTCAATGACATCCGGTATTCCATCACCATCCGTGTCGACTGTCGCCGCCTGGTTGATCGTGTAAACAACTGTTTTTTCGTTGGAGTAGAAGCCGGCATTCAGGCTGCGGACTTTGAGGGTCCGGCTTTGGATAATCGGAATCTGTATTGAGTTGACGCCCGTTGAGTCCCAGGCGGCAGTGGTGTCGTTGTAGATTTCCACGATCGAGGTGGGAGGATATCCCTTGATTTCAACCGAGAGGGAGTGGTTATAAGTCCCTGCAGGAGGTGAGGCGGAGACGCCTGGATTGGGGGAGGCTGGATCCGGGAGAAGAGCTTCTCCAAAGCTGAAGAGGGAAACCTGTGGGAGTGGACTGAGCACCGGTGGATGGAGTTGGCCAATGTTGTTTGGCAGCCATCTTTCACCGGGAGTGAATACATAAGGTTTGGTTGATGCACCATCAAGAATCGGGGGAGATCCAGGACTGTAATCCTCATAATGAATATTTGCCGCGTCGATTTGGGTTGTATAGTCTCCCACATGGTAGGACTTGGTGATGAGACCGTTCGCATCAAAAACGAGCACGTTCTCATTATTCGTAAAGTCCAATGCCGCCGCCGGAAGCAGCGTCACAGCCAGGATGAGCAGTGAGAGCATCTGGATCATTGCTTTTGCCATGATTGCGCCGTTATTTACGTTCATCTTTCTCTCTGTCAGGCCAAGTGGCTATGGAATATCAAGCCAGTTGCTGTAGTGCATGGCTGTTCCTTCACCGGTGCCTGGATCCACCACCATGACTTGGTATCTTACTTTTGTTCCGCGTTTACACGGATAATTATCAGCGAATATGAGCCGCAGACCACTTACATCGGGACGTATCGAAACTGGGAAGATGAAGTTGACCAAAGGATTGGCGAGGTAAATGAACGGATCATCCAGATATTCCGAACTGAAGATCCCCGCTGCTCCCGGAACTTTAATACCCTTCCGATAGCACCAGAAGGTATCAATCAAGGGACTGACCTGAACGAAATCCTTATTTTGTTCCTGCCGGTAAACGATGAACTTCCCGTACTTGTTGGCTGCCTTGAGTTGGTCGCAGATCCCGACGCAATTAAACGGGATCCCCTGGAGACACGGTTTCTCCTTCGTATCCCTGCAGGACGGCATATCGACATTGCAGCGGTTAGACAGATTCAAAGTGTCGGTAAGATCATCCGACAGAACCAGAACCGGCTGGGCATACTGATCGACATTGAGGAAATAGGCGAGGATTCCGGTTCCCACCGGTGTCTCGGGTACAGGCGGCCATGTGAGATGGTCACCCGGCTCCTTCTCCCAGGTACCACAAAGCGTTTCTGACCACGGGCTACCACGCAGGGCTTTGTCCACGGCGCGGGCACGATAACAGAATTCCTGGTTCAAATCGGTGGCGGGGTTGAGATTCACCTCGACTTCATACAGGCCGTTATTGTATTTCAGGTTGGAATCATTGATCCAATAGGTCTCATAAGTAATCG
>CAYZUX010000265.1:0-7821 GCA_964481775.1 uncultured bacterium
CCCAGAAAATGACCCGCTCGAGCGCGGACAGTCTGCGCGCCGTCAACCCTGGCTTCATCATCTTGCATTACCGGTTGGGCTTGGGGCTCGGTTACCGCTCCACCGAAGAGGGATGCACCCCTACTGGGGGATTCCTCCATATCATCAACACCAACTGGGTCCAGGAATGGCCGGGAGATGACGTTGTACAGAACAGCTGGTTCTACCTGTATGGCGGCCAACGGGTGCTGAACTGCACCTATGGCTGGTATGTGATGAATCTTGAGGACATCGGCTGGAGGGAATGGTGGACCGGACAGGTCCTTGAGCAACTGGAAAATAATGATGACGATGGTCTTTTCGCGGACAGCCTCTCGATCCCCAGTTATCTCGGAGCCAACACCTACAATCCTGTCCTTCCGGCTTACGATACAACCTTTGAAAGCGGCTGGGCGGATCGTATCCAGGAATTCATCGATTATGTCCAAACCCGTTTTGGAGGACGTTACTACCTGATCCCCAACGCGGGCTCCTGGGTGACCACTCGCGATCCGACCGATTACAGCGGAACCGACGGGGTGATGATTGAGGGGTTTGGGTATGATGTGTGGGAGTCCTATGGCGAAACAGACTGGAAGCTTCAGATGAACCGTTGCCTGGGATTGATCAACAAAGATAAGTGCCTGATCGGGCAATCCTACCGCACCGAGTCAGTGGAAACCCGCATATTTGAGATCGGCTCGTATCTGCTGATCAAGGGGAGCAAGACCTACATCAACCTGGAGGAGGGTTTCGAGCCGGAGTGGTGGCCTGAGTATGAGATCCCCATCGGCTCTCCAATGGGTATAGCGCCAACAACGGTGGATGGACTCTATTCCAGCGAGTGGGGCGTTTTCTCCCGCTCCTACAGCAACGGCTTGGTGTTGGTTAATACCAGTGAAACTCCAAAAATGATTGAACCTGGTGGGACTTACTCTCTTGCACAGCCCAACGGTGGCGGCTCTGTTCCGGGAAGCGGGATACCACCTTCCGAGTGGAGAGTCGATTATACAGAAGTGAGCCAGGTCACGCTTCAACCCGGCCGGGCGGCCATCCTGGTGATTGATCCTTCACCCGAACCCGCGCCGACACCCACACCCACCGAAGCAAGCACGGGAGTTTCAGGGTGGGGACTGTTCTAAAGAGACAATCTCACGCCTCTAAGAACTCTTCAAAGTTCCCCCCGAAGAGCCGGTGGACATCTCTGTCAATCTCCTCACGACTCACCCGCCAACCTGTAGCCACGATATCTTCATACTTGTCCGCAAGCACCTTGGCGATCAGGGCCTTGGAATGCTTCCACTTGTAGACCAGTTGGTCGAGAACCCGGGCATCCGAGTGTTGCGGAATCATGGAGAGGCCGAGGAGCTCCAGACGTTCACGGGTGATTTCCTCGATAATACTGGGGTTGTTCATGAACCACCAGCAGCCGAAGAGCATCAGGTTGGGAAACTTGCGTGCGGTCACACAGATCTCATGTTGATTTTCACGCGAGAGGAAGGTCACCAGGAACTTGTTCCTGGGGTGTTTCTCACAGATGCGTTCAACTGAACCCACATCGGCCCGTCCCACCGAGTCGCCCGCCAATCGAAGCGCGGGATTCACCTGACGCTTGACACCGATCATCATGGCGAAGGGTAATCCTTTCTCCCGGGCCACCGGAAGAATGCAGTCCTCCAACAGTCGGGTGGTCGGTGACGAGTCAGGATAACGGAAGTCGGGAGTGAGTGAGACCGCCATGTAAACCGGCTTCATCCGTTTGATCCACTCCTCCAGGAAACGGCGGACCTCCTGTCTGCTCTGTTCATCCAGCGATGGGGAGGTGGCATACCCCCACTCCTTGAGGGTTTTACTGGCGGTTTCCCAGGAGATCAGGATTGGGTCCATCCGGAGTACCGCCTTGAAACGTGGATCGAGGTCCACTCCCTTCTCCCAGACTGGGCGCTCCAAGGGATCGAAGGGGTCATTGGTCATCACCACGGTCCTCAGGTTGGCAGTACGGAAAACCCGGTCCACATGTTCACGTGGGTTGGTGGCACGGAAGAAAGCCCGGTAGTCCTCAAGGTTACGGGATGAAGGATCGAGACCAAGACCCTGCAGGGTGGTGAGAACCCCACGGCAGGCCTCGGAAACCGGAGATCTTTCGATAAACAAAGCTTTCCAGATCAGATCGGCCTGTTCCTTCTTACTCATCGACCAGAACCGTTCATATTCGATCCGTGTGGCACGAAACACCTCGGCCACCAGGTAGTGGTAAGTCAACAGCTCATCCACACCCCACAGGAGGAGGTTCCCAAAGGGGACATCATAAACATGAGTGTGGATATCCAGGACCTGCACCTGGTTCACGGAATCTGAAACCTGGGCACGGATTTCATCGACTGCTATCGGGACCGGCATGTGGGATTCTCCTCTCACTGGCAGTGGTGGCTTTCACCAACGGCAACATAACCGCTTCCCGCCTGGTGAAAAACCCCTTCGCTCCCCTAGAATCCAGCCGCCCCATCAGTAAAACTGACAGGAACTCTACTGATGGAGATGGTCATGCAAGATCCCAGACCTCAAGCCAGCCGCCTGGAACCGACATTGTTTGAACTCTCACGTGAAGGAAGGAGGGGTTACACAGTCCCTCCCTCGGATGTCCCTTCGGCCACGCACCTCTTACCAGAGAGTCTTCTACGGACCGAGCAACCCCAGTTACCTGAATTGACTGAACCCATGGTGGTTCGTCATTTTACACGTCTCTCGCAGCTCAACATCTGCATTGACAGCCAGTTTTACCCGCTGGGTTCGTGCACGATGAAATATAATCCGAAGATCAATGATGAGGCTGCCTCGAATCCGGGATTTGTGAATCTCCATCCCCTGCAGCAGGACAAGGATTGCCAGGGAGCCCTGGAGTTGATGCACTCCCTGCAAGAGATGTTGTGTCAGTTCGCCGGGATGGATGCTTTTACGCTCAGTCCATTGGCGGGGGCTCAAGGTGAGTTTGTGGGACTGCTGCTGATCCGTGCTTATCTCCGGAAAACCGGGCAGACCCAACGGGATACGATCCTGGTTCCCGACTCGGCACATGGCACCAATCCCGCAAGCGCGACCCTGGCGGGATTCCGAACCATCCAGATCCCCTCCAATGAGCACGGACGGGTGGATATCCCCAAGCTCAAGGAGGCACTCAACGAGCGAGTGGCGGGTCTGATGATGACCAACCCAAGCACATTGGGATTGTTCGAGGCGGATATTCTCGAGATCGCCGAAGTGGTCCACCAAGCGGGCGGCCAACTCTATTACGATGGGGCCAACCTGAATGCTATCGCCGGGGTGGCGCGTCCCGGTGACATGGGTTTCGATGTCGTTCACATCAATCTGCATAAAACCTTCTCAACCCCCCATGGCGGTGGCGGTCCCGGTGGGGGACCAGTCGGAGTGAAGGCTCACCTCGAGCCTTTCCTGCCCGCACCACGGATTACTCAGACCGGAGATGGAGACTGCAGATACTTCATGGATTTCAACTGCCCGGACTCTGTCGGGGCAGTGAGTTCTTTCTGGGGGAACTTCGGAGTGTTGGTCAGGGCCTACACCTATATCCGCCATCATGGACTGGAAGGCATCCGCAACAATAGCCGCTATGCAGTTCTCAACGCCAATTATCTCAAAGCTCTTATCCAACACCACTTCCCCGCGGCCTATGAGGGAGTGTGCATGCATGAGTTTGTACTCAACATGAAAGAGGCGGATGTGGGCAAACAACGTGCGATGGGCCTGGCCAAGCGGCTGCTTGATTATGGAGTCCATGCTCCCACGGTTTATTTCCCGCTGGTAGTTCCCGAGGCATTCATGATCGAGCCTACCGAGACCGAAACCCCGGAAACCCTGCGGTTATTCGCACGTATTCTGGAGAAGGTCCGGGAGGAATGTCTGAGCACTCCCGAGCTCATCGAGGATGCCCCCTGGACCACTCCGGTCCGGAAACTGGATGAAGTCACCGCCGCTCGTAATCCGGTGTTGGTGGAGAGAAAATAACGAAATTACCTCACCTCCCACAGCAGAAAAAATCCTTCCTGATCCCGGTCACGGAAAGCGAGCCTCCAATCCGGTGCCGGGGGAGCCGATGGATTCACGAGTGGAGAGAGGTAGGGCCTGCGTGCAAGGGTTTCCTGATCGAGCAGGACATATCGAATCTGTTCTCTCTGAAGAAAAGCCAGGAAACGTTCCCAATCAATCCGCCAAGGGATAGCGCGCCACTTCAGGTCTCCACGGGAGAGCCAGGTGGGCAGGCCATGGCTGGGACCAAAAGCAATCGTGGTGTTCTCCGGCAACAGGTTTACCTCTGCGAGGATTCTTTGAGTGAGAGGGGTGACTTCGGGAGCGGGAAAGTGACGAGTTTTCCAGGCGAGACTTCCCGAGGCCGCGAAGGAGCATATCGCCCCCAGTAAGAGCAATCCTGGGAATGTTGTTCTGAAAAGCCTTACACACCAGCTGGAATAATCCCCACCCCACCCCAAACCGCTTGATCCTGCCCGGGCCAGAAGCAACGCCGCAATGGGAACCAGCATCATGAGAAAGCGGGGTTCATTGGTCAGTTGGGCATACCACCCGAAGGAAGGGACGAGGAAGACGATCAAACACAGGAAAAAAAAACATCCCATGCGGGATGTGCGTGTTCCCTGCCCGGCTTTCCGCCACAGACCCAGAACCACAAGTACCACTATTGCCATCTTCAAAAGGAGGTGCATCAGGACCAATGGAAATGAGGAGCCATCAGGCAATTTCCAATCAGTCCAGAGCAACTGAAAGGCCATCTGAGCCTCGAGGATGATTCCCCGGCCAAGGCGCTCAGCAATCTCACTGAAGGTGTGGGTGTGGAGATAACTCCCCAGAGTCGGGAGGGTTGCGGGGTCGTCATACCAGATCTCATCGGCCTCATCGAACCACATGTTGTGGGTTGATGCGAAACTGTAGAGCGGACTTCCATAGGTCTTGAGGTTCCAATAAAGCAATGGTGAAACCACGATCAGGAACACTACCATTCCCAGTGCAGTTCCTTTCCAATCGCGGCCGATGATCAGGAAAACGACCCAAAAGGCAGCCGTCACCTGCAAACCCGTTCCTTTGGTCAAGTACAACATTCCGCACAGCAGACCTGGAAAGAACCATCGAATCATTCCGTGTTGACGCTTCACTGGAGAGAAACTGGCATCCGTAAATATCCAAAGCGAAAACAAGAGGAGATAGAGCAGGGGTTCACACCAGATTTCAGAAAGCGCACGAACCATTTGAACATGTGAACCCAGAAACAATGTGATCAACACAGCCGAAACCGGGTCTTTGCGATGCTTGAGCTCCCATAGCACCGCCAGGATCAGGAGGGCACAGCCGATGGCCAGGCTGATCCAACGTGCCCGCGCAAAGAAATCCGGACTGCGTTGTGCAAGGGGAATCAGCAATGCTGGATAGAGGGGATTGCGGTTTCCATCGGTTAACGCTCTCCCCTCGGCTTGGGCCAGGCTCAAGTGAAGATAGGCACCCTGATCTCCCGACTGAAGGCTGGAATTTAATCGAAGCGCGGCGATTCCCTGCAGGAAAGCGGCGGCCAATCCGATGAACAGGGCGAGATAGAGCGAGATTTTGATAGGTTGAGAGCTCGTGTCCATGAGGGAATTGGGGCCAGCCTGCCATTTTGATTGACAGACCGGAATCTGACGCCTAGCATAAATGGATACGTTCCAGGAGCAAAGCATCTTTGTCCAGATTCACATGATTGGATTGAGCAGGAAATCACAGAGGAGAGCGGCTGCTTCCCTTCTGGTGCTCATGGCGCTAGGTGGAATGACCTGTCCATGCAGTGGGATTCACGCCGTTGCTGTTTCCCAACCAGGTTCGGACGACTGTGGTTCTCACTCCTGTTGCGAGGGCTGCAGGAAGGAGACCCCCACTCCAAAACCTGTGGAACTACCGCATGACTGCAATTGTCTATCCGGCTGTTGTGCCCCTTATCTCCTCCCTGCAGAGAGCATATCCATTCATGATGCAGATTCGGTACATTGGGTTTATACCGCTGCCATCCCGGTTAACCAGCCCCTGTTTGAAATCGTCCCCCCCCTGACCGGCTGGTTTCCGGACACTCGATTCATCCACCCACCGGGCACCCTCATGCCCGGATTGTCTACCCTTTTGATTTGAGGATCCCCTGAGCTGTTTTCTGAACAACCGGAGACAGACGATGTCTTCGGATCTCTCCGCGTTGCGGAGATCAGATCAGATCAGGAGATTCATTCATGACATACAATCGGAAGACTCAGCACTGGTTCCAACTCTTCCTTTCTATAACATTCATCACGATCGCCCTTGTGGCTGTATATTGGAAGGCAGAGGCAAAAACATTCCTGGACAAGGTAACGCACCTGTTCGCCGAGGACACTGCGATCGCCACCCCTAAGGGAGAGGCTGATTCTGTTTGCACAGCCCCCTGTTGCGCCAGTAAAGCGAACGAAACCCAGGCGAAAGCCTGTTGTCCCAACTGCATGGTGACAGAAACGGTGGATGGAAAAGCCTTACTTTCCTCCAAGGAAGGAGATGCCTGCTGCCCACCCACACAGGGTACTTGTCCCAGCGGTGATGCTTGCTGTCCATCCGCTGGTTTACCTTCTCAACCGAAGGCAGACTCCGGCCGGATTGTATGGACGGAAACACTGGTCCAGGAATACAAAGCCAAGGGGGACTGGTGTACCGGGCATGGGGTCCCGGAGTCGATGTGTGTCCTCTGCAATCCGGAATTGGTTGCAGCTTTCAAAGCCAAGGGGGACTGGTGCATGGGACATGACCTGCCTGAGTCACTCTGCACGGTCTGTAACAAGGAGCTTATATCTCTTGGCATCGGGAGAGACTGGTGTGAAAAGCATGGGCTACCAGCGTCTCAGTGCACCCTCTGTAATCCCAGGAAAGTGGGACAAGCCGAACCGGATAATCTCCTCATTCACCCCATGTTTGAGACCCTCGCCATCGAGACGGAATCCAGGGCAAAGGAGATGGAAGCAGTCCTCAGCAACCCGCAAACCGGCTACAGCAAAGATCAACGGATTGGCATCAATCCGGATTGTCCACTCCATCACATGAAGATCCGCCTCACTCACACAGATGTAGCCCACGAAGCGGACCTGCGTGTCGAACCGGTTGGAACAAGACCTGTGAATGAATCTCTGAAATGTTATGGAGACATCCAATACGATCCATCGCGTTATGCGGTTCTGTCCTCACGTGCGCCTGGAATTGTGAACTCAGTCGAAGTCCGTTTGGGAGACAAAGTTTCTCAGGGAACTGTTCTGGCGGTTATCGATTCCACCGAGTATGGCCAGGCGAAGGCTGCGTTCCTGAGGGCCCAGGCCGCAGTGAATCATTGCCGATGGTTGTCTGATTCGATGGAAAACGGCAACGTGACAGGAGCGGTGTCTCGTAAAGAAACCATCGAGGCCAAGGCAGGTCTTGCCACTGCTGAGGTCGAGCTGGCCATTGCTCGCCAAACTCTCCTGAACTTTGGCATGACCTCTCAGGAGATCGAAAGCACCCTCGAATCCAAAGACACGAGCACGCTATTGCCCCTTCGCGCCCCCTTTGATGGGACCCTGGTGGAACTGAAAGCGGTGGTGGGTCAACTGACTCATCCAGAGATGAACCTCGCAACGCTTGCCGATCTTTCCAGGATGACGGTTTGTCTGGATTTTCAGGCTGACAGCCTGGTGCAGCTTGCCACAGGAATGCCCGTGGTCTTCCAGTCAGACTCACTCAAAGGTGAATCATTCCCCG
>CAYZUX010000266.1:0-7770 GCA_964481775.1 uncultured bacterium
AGGCCTTCGACACTTTCTTCTTCCGTGACTTCTTCTTCTCCCGGCGGCGCATGTAGTCAGGGAACTCTCCCGTATCCTTGTCATCCGCACGGCAGATTACGACCTCACAGGAGTAGTCTCCTAGAGCTTCTGAATCGGGACGGAGGTGGATGTGAAAACGAGTATCATAGGGATGGTTTGTACTCTGGTCTATGTCAGCGATCCGACGGATGACATCAGCAAGATACCTGAGCCCCTCGGGATCACCCAAGATTGTTACCTTGGGATACCGGCCATCGAGTATCTCCGGGAAAATCTCAAGGTTGCCCTCATTGTCATTCATTTGGAAATCTAGCCAGACAAACGCATACTCTGATCCAGATGGTTCTTGTTTCTTTTTTGCCATTTCGCTTCCCTCCCGGTGGGGCAAGCCCCACCCTACAAGCTTTTCCTCACTCGCCAAAGAAATCGAAGCGTCCCCAGGATTGTCGCTGCCTTGGGCATCTTGCTGGCCGTGGGCTTGCGTTCGTAATGCAACTCAAAAGGAACCTCACCGAAGGATCTGGTTTGTTCCCGCAAACGCAGTAAGAGTTCACCAGTGGCATAAAAGCCTGAGCCGAGACCGAGCTCTCCCCGCTCTCGCAGAGCACGCTGGATCAATCCCGCTCTGAATAAACGGTAACCGCAGGAATAGTCGCGTACCTCAGGCAGATGAAAAGCCCAGCGGTAGACGAAACTCGCGCCCCGCGAGAGCAGACGCCGGTCCCAGGAAACCCCCTCCTCCTTCGCTCCGGGAGAATACCGCGAGGCGATCACCACATCGAGGTTTCGTGAATCTAAGGTTTTCACCATCGATTCGAGATAGGACGGAGGATGGGTGTCATCGGCATCCATGGTGGCGATCAGGTCCTCTGGACCGAGTCCCTCGGCGCTGGCACAGACACCCGCCTCCAGCGCCGCGCCATAGCCACGGTTCTGTGGAAATTGTATCAGCGAAACCGGAACCTTCCCCTGCCACTCCCGCGCCACAGCCGAGGTCCGGTCACGGCTGCCATCATCCACTACCAGCAGACGGAGTTCTTCTACGAGGCGTTCATTGAGTTGCTCGAACTGGGGGAATAGACGGCTGAGGGCCACCTCTTCGTTAAAGCTCGGCAGGACAACTTGTAAGATTCGTGGCATCTCACCTTCGAGGTGGTGGCTTCCCTTACCGTTCCTTGATTTCGATCTGAGTCTCCGGAGTGTATGCACACCGTTCCGGATGATACATCAGCTGCACCTTGGTGGGCGGAATCCGGAATTTTCCGGCACACACCGCACGGGCATAGTAACTGTATTGGAACTGCTGATTCCAGAGGTCATCCCGGAAGACCAGCACCCGGTCATCGCGGAACTCGAAATGGTTGGGAATCAGGCGGTAGAAACCCTCACTGTCCCAATAGTTGAAACGGTCGTCGTCATTGGTCAATTCGACCGGTTCTTCATTGGCAAGTGCCGAGTTGATCGCCACCAGACCTCCTGGCAAAGGATCATCCAACACCAGGTAATGCGGATCTGAGTCCTTGGGAGTGAGTGTAATCTTCACCTTAACCACATCGCCGACATGGATATCAGGGGTTCCCGCGGTGTTCTCGATAGCCTTGTGAATTTCAAAGCCTTCTCCCCCGCCAGTTTTGGCAAAATCAACACGCGGGTAAACCGCATCGAGCTGAGCAAACAAAGCTCCCTTGCCCTCCAGCGTGATCTCCACTTTGGGAGCCGTGAGGAACTTGCGCGCATCCAGATTCAAAGTCACAGATTTCGTTCCCTCAACTGAGAAGGGTTGGGCGGCCAACCCGGACTGAGTCACCAGCCCGGTCATCTTCTTTTCCGTGAACGGGACCTGCCTGAAGTGTTGACCAAGGGCCAGGAGCGCCCATCCCGTGTCGCTGGTGGAATTCCACCGTCCCTCGGATTTGCCTCTTTCCAATAACTCCGCCGCAAGCTTATCTCCCCCTGCTTCGATAGTCGGCTCCAGGATTTGAGCGCAAGCCATGAGAGCCACTGCAGGCTCCCGTGATGAAGCATTGAAGGGGCTATAGTCTTCACCCGAGGAAGGCCTGGATAGCTCCGCCTGGAGCCTCTTGATCCGTTCATCACGCGGGATCCCTTCCCCGCTCTCAGCCGCAAGCAGGATCAATAAACGGTTCTCCCGTGAGTATTTATCATAAGCACTCCAGAGACTTTGGAGACTCTGATTGGAGAGACTGTCATTCCTGCTTACAATGTAGGCTGCCAATCCCTCCGTGTGATCACGAGACTCCCTTGAGGTATCAGCGGGAATGATGTTGGAGGAGATGTAATTGCAGGCATCCTCAATGGCCCCCTCATCGACCGGCATTCCTGCATCGCGAGCCGCGATGAGGGCAAAGGTGGCATACAGAGTCGCCCAATTTGAGACCTGATAATTCGAGGGCCAATAAGCGAAGCCGCCCTCATCTGTTTGCATGGTCAACAACCGCTCGATTCCCTTTTTCAGATACTCATCCGTTTCATCGAGCGTGATGCCAGGAACCTGACCATCAACGATCAGGGAACGAAGCGCGGCCAGGGGGAGAACACCCGAGCTGGTCTGTTCAGCGCATCCATAGGGATACTGGAGCAGGTACCTTAAGCCGCTCGAGATCTTCAGGAAGGGGGATCCGGAAAGAGTCAGGATAAAGGACAGGTCTTTTCCGGACAGGTCCTCGACAGGAATTGTGGTGACATCCAAGGGGAACTTGAAATCGATCGATCCGGATTGGGTGAGAGTCTTAATGATCCGCTCATTCTGGCGCGGAAAACCGGAATGGATGGGCATCGTGAGGCCTACCGCATCACTCAATTCACCAAGAATCCCAGTGAAAGTTATTTTCGATTCACCTGCTTTGAGAGCCTTCGCGGTGACAGGAATAAGAACACGATCCATGGGTTTCCCGGCATAGTTTTGGGAAGGCGAACTCATCGAAAGGGCCGGATCGGAGGTGACACTGAATGAGATGGGCTGCTCCTGGTCGGTTTTGTTGAAGGCAGCCACGGAGAAGGAGATCTCATCTCCCTGGTTCAGAAAGCGCGGGAGTCCCGGTTCGAGGTAAAAGTCCTTGACAACAAGCAGGGGACGTTCGGAGGAAGCGAATCGCTCTCCCTTGTCACAGGCGATGACATAAATCCGGTATGTGGTCATGGTGTCGGGAAGATCGAAGTTCACCACCGCATTGCCCTCGGAATTGGTCAGGAAAGTGGGATTGAAGTAGGCGGTTGGATTGAAATCCTCACGCAACTGGATACCCACTCCTTCCCCACCATTACCGCCTCCTCCAGTCAGAGGCTCATTGCGGATTTCCTCAAAGGGGGTTTGGAGAAGAACATCCCGCCTTCCCTCCAATGTGCGAACCGAATCAGGGAACACATACCGGAGGAGATCGGTGAGGTTGGGAGTCTTGAAGGCAGTCAGGGCCAGAACCTGCTCATCCACCACCGCCACCGCGAGCTCTGCCTGGACACCCTTACCTGAACTGTCAGCCACTTTCAAAGCAAGAGATATCGATCCCCCCGGATATGACTTGAGATCCTTCTGATCCGGGGCAATCGTGACCTGGAGGGACTCATGGGTTTCCTTGACCTTGAGGCTAGTCTTGCCGAAGTAGAATCTCGGTGCTTCCCGGTCATACTGCCCCTGGTAGACGGGAAACTCTCCTCGACCGATGACTCCCAGCACATTGACATGGACATTGGGTTTGAAAGCAGCAGGGATGGTTAGCTGAACCATCTCCTCCTCGACAGGTACCAGATGGTACTCCAGGACTCCTTCGCGTTCCACGCTGAGGAGACAGGAGGATAACGGTTCGGGACTCAGAAGGCGAATCCGGGCAGTATCTCCCACTCCATATTCCGGTTGATCACACTGAACCTGAATGTCTCCCATCAAGGGACCGCGATCCTCATCCCCCAGCTCCCAGTCATGGTAATATCCAGACACGGCACAGGTCACTCCAGAACGGTATTCGATCCCATCGGAGGCCTTGAAAATGCACTCAACCAGATAATCTCCATAACCCCTGAAGCTGAGCTCCGTGGAGGCCTGCCCCTCCTTAAGATCCAGATTGAGGATCTGTTCCCTCTTCCACATCTCATCCCAGGTCCAATAGACATCACCATTCTCACTTCGTTTCCGAACATAAAAACCAGTCCTGTTCATCACCCGGAGGTTGATCGAACCTTCCTGGATCTGTCTGCGATCTTTATCGAGAACCACCACCTTGCAAGGAACCACATTGCCATCCTGGATCCCCTGGGGAGGTTCTGAAATCCCTACCACAATATCGGGGCGGATGCTGAAGGTTTCATCATCGGTGGCTGTTCTTCCGTCGAAATCGATCACGGTCGCCGAAATCCGTAATCCATGACGTCCCGCCAGGACCTCCTGACTCAGTGGCAACCTTACCTCCACCTCACCGGATTCATTCAAAATCGATTCACCCGATTCGATATACCGATCATTTCCAGCTTCATCATAACCAAAGCGGAAATGGGGATATTCATCCAGCGAGTATGAACTGGAGGTTGAAAAGATCATCCACCGCACCTGGCCATGCTTGAGTGGTCCACCGGCGTAGTATCTGCCTGAAAGTGTGGCCACAAGGACATCCTCATCTTGGCGGAGGTTGACATAATTCCTGGAGGTCTGTTTTTCACGGCGGAAACGGACCCCGGCATAGTGGCGGGGAGGACGGAACTCCTGAACCTGGAAAGTGGTTTGAGAGACAGCTGGGCTTTGGTCCCGGGTTTTCAAGCACAGCGTGTATGTCCCCACCGAGGCATACGAGGGTATTTCGTACACACCATTCGAGGTACCAAATTCCGATACATCAGCCCCTTGTTCATCGACTACCTCTCCCTCTGGATCAAGGATTTCCAGGGTGCAGGAGGAAATCGCGGGAATGGCAATGGATCCCTCACGGAACTCTCGAAGCGTCGCCTTGAAGTAGACCGTTTCGCCGGGACGGTAGACTCCGCGTTCCGTGAAAAGACTCGCCTTCATCGCAGGATCGGGAGCCGGCATCCCGGAATAGTCATTGTCCATGTCTTGCTTGATTCCCATCCGCGAGTCCGAGAGGTCCAGCAAAGTACAATCCCGGGGAGAGGCGGCCACAATTCTCCGTAATGAACCGAGCTGGATGGCGGAATGGGTAACAACCGGTGTTTGATTATCCAAGGGAAAACGGAAGCCAGGACACTCTGTCCCTTCAGCAAGGAGCAAGATCCCATCAGCCCCCGTCTTACCAATGCTGAACACATCCCCATCAAAATTGGAGGCCAGCAGAGAAATATCTTCCAACGGTTTACCGGTATGGAGCGAAGTAGCCCAGATCAGGAGGTTGGCCCCTGACACCTTGGCGGCCAGGGAAAGGTCTGTGATCCGGTACAGGGATGGCTTCGTCATAGCCTCCGAACCGCTCCTGTTATCCTTGAACTGAATGACCTGAATGGCCCCCTTCTCCTTTTCCTCCCGAAAAGTCAGGGGAACAGAGAAGGGAGTGAGAGCATTCGGCCTGGCTTGGGCAAAAAAGAGGTGTGATTCTTTTCGCGCTTCTTTTCCGAATACGGCCAGGTCCGGGTTTGTATCCAAAACTGGCTTTAAGAAACTGAGGCGTTTTTCCAGTTCAGCAGCCAGAGTGGCCAGTGAAGCTTTCTCCAGGCTGGTGGCGGCAAGCAGTTTCGCATCAGCTGCGAGGATGGGGGGGACACAAACCCCCTCATAGAGGACCTCATTCACATTGGTCAGATCAAGGTGGACCATTTGACGGCTATCACGTTCAATGGTGGTTTTGAACAGGCCATAGGCCACAACCGGTTTGAGATCGGGCATCCGGAAGGTGTTCAGGGTGGCATGGTAAGACCTCGCGGAGGTGTTCCTGAAATCTTTGGGGAGGGAGATGCGGTAAGTGGTACCCGGTTTGAAAGACCCCACGATCCGAAGTGCATCGCCCCCTGCCAAAGCGGTTCGATCATCCCACCAATCGATGGAAACCGGGGGTATGAAACGGATGGGGGGACGGTCCTGAGAGTCCTTGAGTTTGTAGGAGATACCAGTGCCTGGAGTAAAACGAATCAGGACAACCCTGGACTCGGCGGTGGCATCGATGGCGGTGATGGTGAATTCATTACCGGCTATGGCTTCCGCCGCATGGGAGGCACATGGTTGAAGAGACACCAAGGCAAAGATTACGAGTAGTGAGCCAGAAAAGAGTGTGACAGAACGGGACATGGCATCCTCCAAGAGGGTTTCGGATGGGGGACTGAGGTGCTAAGTCTGACGCTTATGTTAATGGTTTTCTTCAAACCGGAAAGGGCATCCTCTCACTTGAGAGCCACCCGTTCTCTACTGTAAGGGGGAAGTGTGGTCAAACGCTTGTCTTCAACCGGTCCTCCCATGGTGAAGTGGTAAAGACTCTGGTAAGTAAGGCCAGACAGCCCAAAGATCTGGTGGACCGCATCATCAAAGTAACACCCGATGCCAGTCGCACGAATCCCGGCGGCTTCGGCGGCAAGGTAAAGGACCTGTCCAATCATCCCCGTCTCCCAGAATAGGTTCCGGTAGAACCAAGGGCCACGGTCTCTCAGGTTCTCTTCGAATTCCGCCACCATCCCCAGGCTGAAAGCCCCATCACCCGCGATGTCCTGACCACAACTGACCTGTGCGGCCAGGGAACGTGCATCACCAGATTTGAGCAGGTACAGGTCCAGCCATTCCGGGCAGCCCGTTGGCTTTTCCCACAGAAAGCCGGGATCCATCTGTTTCTTGAGCTCCATCCAAACTCCTCCTCTCCGCACAAGAACATAGAGACCGGGTGAAATACCCTCCACCAGATGGACAAACAGACACAGGTGGATGGAGGCTGGCCAGGGAACCGAATGCCAGGGCGCTGGAATAGCGGAAAGATCCACCCGGCGAGGGAGTGTCTGGGCGAGAATGGCATAAAAAGTTTTGCTGGAGATCACGGTCCGTCCATCATAAGCCACCGCGCTACGCCGCTTGAGAATGAGAGCCCGTGCGGACTCGGATGCGAGGGGAAGCACAGAGCCAAGGTCAAAGATACATTCCAGTGGCATGGCCTGTATCTGGTTTGGTATTCTGTTCCAATTGGAAGGAGTGACTGGTTTATGGCAAGCCTGATCGGCCTCTGTGATGATTTCCCAGTCCACATGCTCCTGGCTGAGACGGTTGGGGTGCCCCAGCCAGACTCCTTTGGCGATTTCCTCGATCGGTGAGTCCGGCAGGCCATCCGGACAAGGAGGAGTACCATCCCCTTCAGTGAAGATGGCTGCCAACAGGTCAGGGTGTTCCCTTTCCAGGGGGTGTATCCCAGTCTCACGGTCCAATCCCAGAAGCTTGGCCACCTGGTCATCAGACACCCCATCCAGAACCCATAAACGCCATCCCAGGAGAGCACAGGAATAGCTGAGCGCCGCCAAGGCATGCCCTACATCATGCTGACAGTAACGAAAAGCCCTTTCGCCATATTTCCAGGCCTCACGCCAATGGATCGAAGACAATCCGATCAGGAGTCCTCCGGAAGGAAGTCCAGCCGTCAGGTTCCTCCACTCATTTTCAGAAAAGGTGGTTCGGACTTCGAGAGCATGGTCGAGTGGAGAGTAATGACAAACCATCGGTCCATGGCCAGGCCCCTCATTCTTTCCTGCAAGGGAACCACACACGAGATAAGCTTCCGTTGGATGGAGATTTCCGCTCGATGGATTGACCCTCAGGGC
>CAYZUX010000267.1:0-7764 GCA_964481775.1 uncultured bacterium
CTCTACGGTGCCGTTTATCAGGTCCTGCGGGTTCCGATTTTCTATTTTCCTTACCTGACACGTTCTCTGAGGAAAGAACCCTTTGCGTATGTTTTCCAGCCCGGTGTAGACAGCGATAAGGGTTTTATCCTTTTGAATCGGTTTTATTTCCATTACGACAAGGTGCTGCATCCCCTGGCACGGGGAACCATTTTCCTGGACGGCTACACCAAACAGGGTGTGGGAGTGGGGGCACGTTGGAATTACCTGCAACGACCCGAGGCTGACAGCTACATTCACGGCTATTACATCAACCAGCAGGATGATTTCAACGAAAGTGATCTCGCACGGACCGACACGGAGGGATCACGCGGGAAGATTGCTTTCCAGCATTTCCAGAGGTTCGGTTCCGAGTGGACCTTGACCGCCAAGGGACGGCGTCTCTCCGATCCTGATTTTGATGAGGACTACCGTACCGAGGAAATCATCCGCGGCTTCGATGAGGATGAACTCACATCGGACCGGGATGCCTTCATCAACCTGGCGCGCCGTACCCCCAACAGCAACTGGCGGGCGATATATAAACGGCGGATCGAGGATTTCAACATGCTCGATATGCCGGAGGATGAACGCGCTCCGGAGATTATTTATGACTCCAAGCGCCGTCCCTTCTCGGGTACCCAGATCTATCATCGTTGGCGTTTCTCGGCGGGGAACTATGCCTCCAACCAGACCACCGATGTCGAGAATGTGCAACGGATCGACCCCACCAAGATCAATCCGCCTGGCACCTACGATGCGGACATTCATCAGGAATTCCAGAGGGCCGACCTCTATGGCGAGTTGAACCGTCCCTTTGACTTTGAGGAGCTTTCAGTCATCCCATTCCTCTCACTTGAGGGCGCCGCCTATTCCGATGCCACGCGTGTCACCCACATCTGGACTCGCCGTGGAGAGGATGTGAATGAACGGTTGATCGAGGACTATGATGGACTTTTGAGGAGTATTGTCTCAGGTGGAGTTGAGTTTGTAACACGCCGTGCTCTCAAGTTTGATGATCCTTCTCAGGGACTGGAAAGACGGTTGTTGTTCGAGCCGAGTATCAAGGCATTGGGACGTCTACCCAGCTCCGATTTCGAGGACATGAACCCGGATGATGAGGATCCCGCCGATCCCAATCTCACACCCGCCATTATCCGTTCTCATCAGCTCGCGCGTGTCGACCGTCCGGGTTTCCCCTACATCGATGAGGTGGACAGCCTCCGTGATGAATTCGCCGGATTCGAATTCCGCCTGGAATCCCGTTACCAGACCCGCCGTGCGGGAGGGAAAACACGGGATTGGGTGATTGGCACCATCTCATCCGCTGTCGACTTCACCGAAACCGAGGAGGGTGAGGAACCTCTTTCGACACTGTATGCTGAGCTGTTTGTTATGCCATTCGATTGGTTGACCTTCTCCTCTTACCTTGAGTATGAACCCCAGGGTTCCTTCGTAAGGTCTTTCCGTAACTCACTGACCTGGTTGCCGACTGAGCTGGTCTCGCTGGGTGTGGCTTATTCAGAATACAAGTTCGATGAAAATGTTGACGAGGCGGAACAGGATCTTGCGTTTTTTGCGGATATCACCATCTCACAACGCTACAAACTGCGCTACCAGGAGCATTACGATTTGGATGACAGCCTGAGCAGGTTACGTCGTATCGCGGTCAGCCGTGACTTCCATGACTGGATCATCGATGTGGGTTACAGGGAGTCTGAAAGAGAATCCAGGGAACGCAGTACAGGGACCTATTTCTCTCTCACGCTCAAAACACCAAAAGGTCTCCAGGGCAAGATTCCCTCTACCACTGTCGGGGGCGACAACGAAACCGGAGTCCGCCCACCGAATTCGTAATATCGGCTCAGCAATCCGATTTTCTGCTAACGCCATGGATTCCCGTTTTCGCGGGAATGACGTATTGGTTTGGGAATGAGGTACACGGATGGAGAAGCTATCAAGACGCACTTTTCTGACAGCGACCGCTGCCACCACGATCTGGATGGGGAGCAGGAGCTGGGCAACTGCTCAGACTCCACTCAATGTCCTCATCATCAAATCCGATGAACACAATCCCTTCTTTGGTTCCTTCGATCCAACCAGCCCAAAAAGAGCGGGATATCCCCAGGTTGACACTCCGAACCTTTCACAGCTGGCGGAGAATGGCGTTGTTTTCCGCAACACTTATTGCCCCTCGCCATTATGTATGCCCTCAAGGTCCGCTTTCTGCTCGGGGAGACGTGTCCACCAGATCCAGACCTACAGCAATTGCAACGTCTTCAAACAGGATCTCCCCTCCTATGGACGACTCTTGGCACAGGCGGGGGTTCATTCGGTCCACATTGGAAAGACCGACTTTTACAACGAAGGGGTGAAACTCGGTTTCAGTGAAATCATCTCACCGGGGGACCGTAAAAATCCGGATGCCCATATCTCACGGCACCCGCTCACGATCCGTGCGGATGGCGCCACAAGGGCCTCCGGTTTCGGAGTGAAGCCGGAGCCATTCGAACATGACCTGAAAAGGACGGAGGAGACAGTCCGCTGGCTTCATGAGACCGCCCCTCAGCTGGGTCAGCCCTGGACCTGTGAAGTGAACCTGGTCAAACCGCACTTTCCTCACTTTGTCACTCAGGAACTGTGGGATCGATATGCTGCAAACGAGGATCTGCCAGCCTACGGCGGTGATGTGGATTCGGCGAAACACCCCTTCGCCATGGACCTGCGTGCGCACTTCCAGACTGACGCCTTCACCGAAGCACAGATCCGTGGACTGCGGCGTGGTTACTATGGTTGTATCAGCTTCATCGATGAACAGGTGGGGCGGATCCTCAAGGCACTGGATGAGAGTGGGCAACGTAGCAGGACAATCGTGGCTTACACCTCAGACCATGGGGAGATGCTCGGGAAGTTCGGGATGTGGTGGAAATGTTCTCTGTATGAGGATTCCGTACGTGTGCCGCTGATTATGTCAGGACCGGGATTGACACCGGGAACCGTTGTGGAGACACCGGTGGATCACCATGATTTACAGGCTACACTCTTCCAGGGCACTGGAAAGGAGTCCGCGCGTCCGGAAGATTGGGCGGGACAGCCCCTACAGAATATTCCCGCGAATGATCCCAACCGGGTGGTCTTCTCCGAGTACCATGGGCATGGCACTCATGCGAGCGGTTTCCTGATCCGCAAGGGGGACTGGAAATTGCTCTACAACTGCGAAGCGCCGCATCAGCTCTTCAACCTCAAAGAGGATCCGGATGAGCTCAACAATCTGGCTTCCACAAAACCTGAGAAGTTCGCTGAGTTGAAGGCGGACCTGCTCGCAATCTGCGATCCGGAGGCGGAGAACCAGCGGGCGGAGGAGTATATTTTGAAGCAGATCGAAGAGATGAAACGGGTGGGCGTGGGGTGAGGGATAAACGTTTCTAGATTCCACTTGTAGCAAGGCATACCAGAACAACATGAGAGTGTACATAGAATCTTCTGTCATCAGTTACATGGTAGCACGTCCATCGCGGGATATCGTTGTTTTGGGACATCAACAGGTCACCCAAGAATGGTGGAAAAAATCTCTACCTTGGTTTGAAGCTTGCGTATCTCCTATTGTTATTGAAGAGGTATCAGCCGGTGATAAGACACTCTCGAAAAGGCGGCTAGAACTGGTCCGGCCCTTTACAATGCTTCAGTTGACAGACCAGGCAGAACTCCTGGTCGGTTCATATATCCGGGGGGGATTCTTGCCCGAAAAGGCACTCCGAGATGCTCTTCATATCGCGATCGCAGCTGTCCATGAGATCGAGTATCTTGTAACATGGAATTGTAGGCATATCGCCAATGGAGAGATCATCCGGATGATATCGCGAATTCATCTCCGGGAGGGTCATGCCATGCCAACGATATGCACTCCAGAAGAGCTCTTTAGGGTAAGAAGATGAGAAAAGATCCCATTGTCGAAGAAATGCGGAGGGCTGGCGACCGTCTCGCGGCCAAGTATGGATACGATATCCATGCCATTTGTGAGCATCTGAGGGAGACAGGGAGGGCATGGATTCAGTCAAACCCAGCCTCAAACGGAGGATGGCTGACCGAAAAGACGAAAGGTACCTCAACAATCAGATCGAGGAAGTAAAGAAGTTGGGAGTGGGGTGAGAAGCGATACCAGATCCAAGAAACCTCGTGAACGATCCCGCGTTAGGGATGTGGGCGGACCGCGAGGATATGCGGGATGGAGTGGAGTGGGTCAGGAGACTACGGGAGAGTGAGTGGGCTGGTGTAGCACCTGATATCGATGCGATGACATCTCTAAAGGAAATACTCGATGAAACCAGATGACTCTCCCCCTAAACCATGGGTGGACCCTATTGTTGAGGAATTCCGTCAAGTAGGAGCCACACTTGCGAAAGATGCTGGCTATGACCTTCACAGATTATGCGAACGGTTAAGGGTTGCTGAGCGTGAGCATCCTGAACGTTTCACGGCCCCAAGAATAAGATCCCTGTTAGCATCTCCGAGGTGATGATAGGGTAAGGACAAACGACATGAACCTTGTGCGGATCATCGGTGATATTCTTCTCTTCATCTTCCTCTGCTCACCAGCTGACGCCGTTCTTGCGCCGTACCCTCTGGATGAAATGGGGTTCCTTTCACCTGAATACTATTTCATGGCGGAGCGTGATCCACAGTCAATCACGGTGAATACCCTGGAAGGAAAGAAAGTCAGTACAATCGCGAATCCAGGTGGTCACCTGTGCTGTCCCTGTATGCATCCCGATGTGGCCGACATGGTTTTCTACGCATCTGCCACTGGAACTCCATATGATCTCAAATGGCGAATCCACAAGAGGAATCTTTCGACAGGGAGTGATTCCATCGCCATCAGCAAACTCATTGACCTCTATCCGTTCAACATGAACGCGGTGGGAAGCAAGGTTGGACTCATTATATATAGTTGTTTAAGAGAAATGAATCTTTTTCAGCCTCCCGAATGTATTCCCAAGAGGCTTGCACCAGCTGGAATGGATAAATTGAGAGTTGACATTCCGACTGGTAAGGCTTGGTGGTTTTACTCATCCTCACCAGACCAGGATTGTGAATATGTCGGTCCCTCGCTTGAATCGATGACACTCTACTCACTGGATATGCAGAGTGGCGCCACAGACACTGTCGAGATCCCCTTGGACGGACTCCGGCCTCCCGCACATAGGATGACTTTCCTTACCCAACAGGGGAAGAGTCTGACACTCTTGGCATATTGTTCGTTTGAGGAAGGAGAGGGAAGCCAAACCAAACTCTGCCAGTTCGATATGGAAACAAGCATTCTCACGGACAAGAGGGACTTACAGGATCTAAGCGTCACCTATTCTGCATACCCTTGGGTTGTCCTCTCCAAGTACGATGACAAGGGTTGTTCCCGCACGGACACTTTCGTCAACCTTGAGAGTAACGAAAGCATCACAGGGATCGAAGGGAAGGTCTATGGACTGATGCTCGGGAACAATGGAAACCCGATCGTCCTGACTGATACCGGGGTTTATGTTCTGCCCCCTAGATCCAAAATACTGAAAAAGATGTATGAGGTGATGTTACCTGATAACCGCTGAGATTGTTGCGGGCAATCTTAACTCAGCGTAACACCCTCTATCTCCCCTCCACCACATTCGCCACCGCCGGGCTGGCGAGTGGAGGCACCGCGCGATCCGCCGCCATGAGCCCCATCAGGAGGGTGAGGTAAGCCAGGCTGGCAAGGAATAGCTTACGGGCATTGAGGTCGGTACGTTTCCGGTTGAGCGAGACACCGAGCGACAGCATCATCCCGCCCAAGGCCAGCGATCCCACCGCATAGAACCATCCGGTCACTCCGACCAGTGACAGGGAAACCGCCACCGGCAGGAGCGCGAAGCAGTAGAGCACCACCGCGGTACAGGTCAGCCGTCCGGAGCGGTCAATGACCGGCAGCATTCGGAAACCGCCCCGTTCGTAGTCCACACGGTACAGCCACGCCAGAGCCAGGAAGTGCGGGATCTGCCAGATGAACAGGATGGCGGCCAGGATCCAGGCTCCGGCTCCGAGCTCCCCAGTGGCCCCACTCCATCCCATCATCGGCGGGATCGCGCCACAGACTGCGCCTACCAGGGTGCAGAGCGAGGTTCTCCGTTTGAGCGGGGTGTAGACCAATGTGTAAAGCAGAACCGTCAAAGCGCCCAGGACTGCCGTGAGCGGATTGACCAGCCAGGCCAGAATCACGATTCCCAGGACCGAGGTGGCCACCGACCAGAGGAGTGCATGAAGGAGCCCGATCCGGTGCGAGGGAACTGGACGGTTCCGCGTCCGTTCCATCAGACTATCCGGGACCGCCTCCCACCACTGGTTGATCCCATTCGCACCCCCGCTGGCAAGCGCGGTCCCTAGAACAGTCCACAGGAAGCCCCCCCACAGGAAAGAATCCGCTCTGGATGCGAGGAGATAGCCAGCCACAGTAGTCAGCGCGACCAATGCCGAAAGGCGTGACTTGGAGAGTTCAAGATAAATGTGAAAAAGACGCCGCATAGTGTGTGCAGTCTCTCAAACTCGGGATAGGATTGGCCCGAATGAGGAACCCGTGATGCGGATTCCCATCAAGCCGTTGTGGCTTATCATAAGCACGGAATCAGCGGATGGGAACACCAAAGGAAACAACCCTACGAAACAACGGAGAGGCGCAAGCATTCATGAATAACGGAACTGAATTATCAGAACGTAACCGGGGTGGGGTAGATGTCCTCACCCTCGGCTTCGGCACCACAGTGGCGATGTGGCTGGCCGGGTACCTTTGCCGTCTTCCCGCGGTTGTGCTTCCCAGTCCGGTGGTTCTGGTCCTCATGTTGGGTTGTCTGATCGGGGGTGGGTATGTCGCGGGAGCCTGTTCATCACGGGGTATAAAAGGAGGGATCTATGGCGCTCTCCTTGCGGCGGCATTGAATCTACTGATTCTGGGAAGTCTCCTGTCAGGGGAGACTCCCAACTCCATCCATCCGGGAGCGATCCTATGGCTGCCCGGCTGGTTCATTCTTGCGGCAGCTCTGGGGGCATTGGGGGCTCAGATCGGAGTACACCATCCACATCTTCCCAAGGTCGAGAATTGGACCGGCCTGCTTGTGTTGATTGGAGTGGTGGCCACCTTCCTGCTCATCATCGTGGGCGGACTGGTCACCAGCAATGATGCCGGTCTGGCAGTGGTCGATTGGCCCAATTCATTCGGTTACAACATGTTTCTCTATCCACTCTCACGCATGACCGGGGGGATCTATTACGAACACGCTCACCGTCTCTTCGGTTCCTTGGTGGGACTGACCACACTGGTCATCACAGTCCATCTGTTCCGGACTGAATCACGCAAAGGGATCAAGATCCTGACAGGCTGCATTCTGGCGGCGGTGATTTTCCAGGGGATTCTTGGGGGACTGCGTGTTACCGGTAGATTCACTCTGAGCACTTCTCAGGCGGATGTTGCCCCCAGTTTGACACTGGCGGTGGTGCATGGTGTGGTGGGCCAGGTTTTCCTCGGGATGTTGACCACCCTGGCGGTCTTCACTTCGACCGCCTGGTTACGGGGGAGACACTGGAATGCGAGCTCCCCTTCCTCAGGTCCCAACCGTATTCTTGATCTCTGGTTGAGTGGAGCCCAAGTGATCCTGGTAATTGTGCAGGTCTTTCTATTGACCTTTTCGAAGCTAAAGACCGGTTGAGCAGGTGCCGATACTATGAGAC
>CAYZUX010000268.1:0-7710 GCA_964481775.1 uncultured bacterium
ACTCCCAATTCCCATGCAAGAATCTCTGCCGGAAGTCTCACTCATCATCCCCGCTTACAACGAGGAAAAGCGGATTGGCCCTTCCCTCCTTGAGGTGAGACAATTCATGACCTCCTATGATCGGACCATGGAAGTGCTGATTGTCGACGATGGAAGCCGTGATGCAACCGCTTCGATTGTACAAAGCTTCATCGAGTCACCAGAGGGGGGAGCCTCCTTCCGATACCTGCAATATGGGTGTAACCGGGGGAAGGGATATGCGGTTGCCGAGGGATTGCGTCACGGCGGCGGAAAATACCTGGTATTTACCGATACTGATCTGTCCGCCCCCATCGACCAACTGCCGCGATTGATCGAGGGACTGGAAGCAGGAGCGGATATTGCCATCGCCTCACGCCGTCTACCCCAATCAGAAGTGGTTGGGCTTCCCTATTCCCGGCATGTCATGGGGCATCTTTTTGCACGTCTTTCACAGTTGGTGGTTTTACCAGGAATTTCCGATACCCAATGCGGTTTCAAAGCCTACCGGTCTGAAGCGGCTCAGAAGCTGGTTGCCGCACAAAAAATTGACGGGTACACCTTCGATGTGGAACATCTTCTTCTTGCACGCCAATTCGGGATGAAAGTGGTGGAGGTTCCGGTGAAGTGGATCTTCTCCGAGGGATCACAGATTCACGGAATACGGGATTCATTCCGCATGTTCCGCGATCTGCTGGCAATTCCCAGGATGCACCCGAAGGAATGAGAACTCGCTCCGCGTCTTTTCCTTACCACTTCGAAGCAGACGTCGGAGTAGCGAATTCATTCGCATTTTGTCACCTATTCGATTCATTCCACGAAACCGCGACATAAGGCGAATAAATTCGCTACTCCAGATGGTTACCTGGATGGTGTGATCAGGTTCGCGAACAGACGGTAGGCTCCTGGAACCAGAGCACGGAGTTGGCGGTACCAGGTGAGGGAAGTGTAAACATAGGTCCCCTTGCCATATTTCGCCCAAAGGATTCCTCCTTTCAATGGTTCAGACCCTGTATCGGCCATCGAGATCAGTTCCTCATATCGCGAATCATAGGTGTCAGGGAAATAGAGACCTCTTTCCTGGATCCAACCTTCCCAGTCTGAGGAGAGGATGCGGTTGGGGGTGGTGAAGAGAGGATGCGAGGGTTTGAGGAGTTGAACTTTGGCGTTTTCCTCGGTCACTCGTGCCCCGGAGAGATGGAGTGGATAGGGGGCGTATGGGGGATCGGCATCATTCCAGTCGAAAGATTTATGGTAGAAGACGACCAGGTGGCCCCCATCGGAGACATACTTGAGCAAGCGCTGATTGGAATAGCGCAGGTCGGGACGTTCAAGATAACCACGGATATCGATGAGGATGGTTTGGAACTGGTCCAGATTTCCCGTTTCGAGGTCTTTCCCGCCGAGAAGACTGTGCTCGATTCCCAGTGTTTGAAGGGCATCCGGTAAGGTTGTGTCATAGGATTTTACAATCCCCACTCTGAGTTTGGGGGGGATTCGCAGATCCACGATGGTGGTTTTCGTTTGTGCCTGAAAGATTCCCGTCTGCGTGATCAACCTGGCCGTCAGCATGGAACTTCCTGGAGGCGGGTTTTTTCCGGGATTCCATGTCACCCTGGTGGAAGACCTGCGTGCTGAACCTGGATCCAAAAGGGTTTTCTGAACTTTCCCATCCGGAAGAGTGACTTCCAACTCAGCGGTGGCTCCTGCCACTGTGTTCCGGCGGGCATGAATTGTGAACGTGACAGGTCTTGGTTCACTTTTGGGTATGAGAATGTTCCCGGGTTCGATCCATACCTCCCAGGGTGCGGCGATCTCCATCCGCCTGGAGATTTCACTTTTCCCCTGAATGTCCCCTTTTTTGAATATGGCCATACCAGAGAGATTCGGCTGCCAGGGCTGCGAGGAAAGGTAAAGGGAGCTTGTTTCCGGCAAGGAGGTTTTCTCGCCCGTAGGAACCATGATAAGGAAGTGAGCCTCAGCATCCCGGGATGATCCCAGTGGACCGGTTTGTTCCCGGAGTAACGAGGCCATCCAGCCAGTGGGCAGATCCAGGTGGAAACTTTCCACTTGCAGCGTGTATGAACCGCGATTAGCAAGAATCAGGCTGACCACCGCCTCCTTGCCGGGGACCAGGGTTTGCTCGGAAACCTGCATCTCAATCCGTGCTCCCCATTGGTTCCCAAGAACTGTTTCGAGGCGGTTAGCCTGTGCCTTGCCGGCGGTCTGACCGGCGGAGGTGGTGGCCAGGAGGTTGACAGCGGCCGCGATTGCCCTTTCTGCTGTAGCTGGTTCAATCACAAGCGAGGCGTAAGCGAGACGAAGGTTGTACCAAACCTGGTTTCGCCAATCAGAGACCTCCGGCGAGTCGCTCTTCTCACAAAATCTGCAACTGGAGCAGTTCAACCACCATGCCAATGGTATCCCGCTGAAAAGATCCTTGAAGGTGCCTGCAGGACGATCCCCCAGGACAAGTGAGAAGTGGTTCTCTGGAGAGCTTCCACGCGATTGGTTAACTCGCGCCCACACTCCCTTGATCCCTTGAGAACGGTGCTGATTCAAGGCCTCGGCAGCGATTTCCTGGTAAGTGACCCCCCTGAGAATATCAACCTCCCCTACGGGAAGAGAGACATCGACTTCTTCAATGGGAACCCCCTCGTGGTGACGGCGCTGTTGGAAAAGGCGGAGTACCCGCCAGGGACGAAGCCCCTGCCCAGTGATCTGGTTCTGGTGGACCTCTGGAGAGGCCGCCAAAGGGATGGCTTCGGCAATCAATTCGGCCAGAGCCTGGTGATTCCCATGGCCAGAGCCAACCCGGTGGTTGGTGATGATCACATGAGGACGTTCCTGGCGAAGGATCTGGATTGTGTCCTCAAGTGCCTTGGTATGATCCCAAAAGGACCAGGTCTCTTCAGCAGTCTTGGAGAAACCGAAATCTTTCTGGTTAAGGCAATAAACATGCTGTGTTCCCACCAGCCGGGCTGCTTCGAGAGTCTCATGCGAACGGATCACCCCGAGTTCTTCATAGAGCTCCGGTCCAGTTTCATTCTGTCCCCCTTCGCCCCAGTTGGCCAACAATATGGAGGTCTGAACTCCAAACCGGCGGTTGTAGTAAGCGAGAGTCTCACTGTCCTCATCATCGGGGTGCGCGGCTACACACATCAATCGGAGGGGGGTGGCCACCTCCAGAAGGGTCTGCAGAGAAGACACGATTCCCTGATCTGGAATCACCCTGGATGGCTCCATGGATTCCGGAAAACTCACGGATGGAACCATGCTCAGCAAACAGGCCAGAAGAGCTCCCCGGATGGATGCTAACCGCCAAAACCAGTAGTCTTTCCACATGCTGTCCACTTTAACACGGAACCCTTTTCCAGGCAGCAAGAATGCGGAGGATTTCCTCTGGCCGTTCCTCGTGTTCCTGTTTCCACTCATCTTCTGGATTCCGGGATATGACAGTTTCCATGAACCCAAGTGGTTATTCCTGACCGCCTATGTGGGATTGATTGTCCTTCTGAGAGTCCGCAATGGGGAAGCCCTCTTTTCGAGCCTCACACCACTCACTCTCCCCTTGTTAGCATGTCTGGGAATTTCATTCTTTTCGTTGCGGTGGATGGCGGGTGACCGTTGGGTCGCATTTGCCTTGTGGGTCCGGCTGCCATTGGTCTTCCTATTGATTCACCTTCTGGTCTCGTGGATTCGCTCAAAGCCGAACGAGGAGAGCAAAGGGGCCATCAGAAGCCTCCTGTCGATAGCGGTGGGAGGAGGTTGCTCGGTAGCTCTTTTCGCCATCCTTCAGGATTGGAAGCTTTTCGGTTGGGGAACCGGGCGTGTTTCCGACTGGCGTTTCCATCTCAACTCGACCCTGGGGAATCCAAATGAGGTGGGCGGATATATCTGTTATTTGATGCCAGTGGTCCTGGCACGGTGGTTTTCGCTACCGCCACATAAATACGCCTCCCTGCTCTGGTGGGGTCTGACAGGACTATTCCTTCTGTATGGGCTGACGACAGTCTTCACAGTGGGAGCCTGGCTGGGGCTGTTTGTCGTGCTTCCATTGGCGGTGGCAGTGATCCCAGGAATGGGTGGGAAACGCTGGAAGGGTTTGGGACTCGCGGCCAGTCTTTCCACCCTGTTGTTTGGACTCCTGCAGTTATCACTATCAGAATCGTTCCGCCTGGCTTCGAGAACCATGCTTTTCCTGAGTGTTATCGTTCTCCTCATCCTGATGGCCTACCTGATCACCCGATGGCTTCTTCCCGAAAAAAAAGGGCGTACTACCCTGGCAGTGGCGGGTTTACTGATCGTGTGGGGGCTCCTGCTTCCGCCATGGGGAATCCCAAATCATCCCGATGGGCTGATCTCTGAAGCTCTCGCTTCACCACGCTGGAAGGGTGGTTTCGGCGCACGGCGTTTTATCTGGACCACCACCGCTCTGATGATCAAGGACCATCCCTTCTCCGGGATTGGTTGGGGACACTACTTCACCCTTCACAATCTCTACCAAGGCGAAATCTACCGTCAGCGTGGTTTCCCTCATGACCGTCCCTCGGTAGGGCTGGTTCCCCAAGCACACAGCGATCCTCTCCAGGTGGTTGCGGAGACGGGAGTTCTGGGCGGGATTGCCTTCTTCTGGCTGGTGGGAGCAGTGATCCTGCTGTGGGTAAGGCGAATAGGCATATCGCGTAAACAATCAGTTCAGCTGGACCCGGAGTTGAACTCCGGGTCCGGAGCCTTCTGTGGGAGTTGCACTCCCACAATGGCGTCTGGTGGAGTCCAACTCCACCAGAAGGGTTCCGCCCACGAGTACAACTCGTGGGCGAGCTCCCAGACGTATCGAGTAATCGTGGACAAATGGGCCTGCGGTGCGGGACTGTTGTTGATTTTTTTCCACTCGCTGGTGGACTTTCCTTTCCGTCAACCGCAACCGGTTCTGCTAGCGGCGGTATACCTGGCGATTCTGGCATCAAGCCCTCTCCACCGGAATGACGCTCATCAAAGATCAGGAAGAGGAAAGTGGTCGATTTCAGTCCCCTCCGCCGTTTTGGGTCTTTCCCTTGTTCTTGTCTCCGCCGTTGGCCTGCGTGACCAGCGATTGCTGAAACAGGGGTATGAAGGATTCCTACGGGGAATTGCAACACCCAACACGGAGATTCGAGAAGATTTTCTCCAGTTAGCGGGATATCAGCTTGATTCAATCCTTTACCCGCTTCCTGAAACCCATGACCGATGGCTCTACCGGGCACAGGTGGCTTTACAGGTTAAGGATCTCCCAACCGCGGAACAAGCTTTGATGAAGGCGGGGAAGTACCGTCACACACTGGCCCTCTATGAAGCCTGGATGGAGTATGGCAAGCAGAAGGGGGACCCCAAGATCTCTCTCGGCGCGGTGCGAGGGTTACTCCTCTACAATCCCTGTTGGGCTGGTTACCATGACGAAGAAGCGCGCCTGCTACGCATCCTTGGACAACCCGAGGAGGCTGAGAAAGCCGAACAGACAGCCAATCGACTCCGTGTTCCCGAAAAACCCGGACCTTGAAACTGGAGAGCGGAGTGAATACCCTCTCCTTTCAGATTGGATTCACACTCAGGAGATTCACACATGAGCAGTTATCAACCGCAAAAGTCAGACAAGTTTACCTTTGGCCTGTGGACCATTGGAAACACGGGACGTGATCCCTTCGGGGAAGCAGTGCGTTCTCCCCTCAAGCCCTGGGAAATTGCCAAGATTGTCGGTGAATTGGGAGGGTATGGGGTCAACTTTCATGATAATGATCTAATCCCCATCGATGCGACAGCGGGCGAGAGAGAGCAGATCCTCAAGGAGTTCCAAAAGGTGCTGGCGGACTATGATCTCAAGGTTCCCATGGCCACCACCAACCTCTTCAGTGAGCCTGTCTTCCGGGATGGGGCCTTCACCTCCAATGATCCTCAAGTCCGTGCCTATGCACTGCAGAAGACCATGAACGCCATGGATCTCGGCGCCAGCCTCGGAGCCAAGGTCTATGTTTTCTGGGGGGGCCGTGAGGGAACCGAGGTGGATGCTTCCAAAGATCCACGCGATGGGATCAGGTATTTCCGTGATGCGCTCGACTTTCTCTGCGAGTATTCAATCGAGCAGAAGTATGGGCTCAAATTCGCGCTCGAAGCCAAACCCAATGAACCACGCGGAGACATCTATTTCCCCACCACCGGCAATTATCTGGGCTTCATCGAGACTCTTGCACATCCCGAAATGGTCGGAGTGAATCCGGAGGTAGCCCATGAGACCATGGCGGGACTCAATTTCTTCCATGCGGTCGGACAGGCCATCGAAGCGGGCAAGCTGTTCCATATTGATCTCAACGACCAGCGTCCCGGACGCTATGACCAGGATTTCCGTTTCGGCTCTGAAAACTTCAAAGTCTGCTTCTTCCTCGTGAAGCTTCTCGAGGATAGCGGGTATGAAGGTCCACGCCATTTCGATGCTCATGCCTATCGCACGGAAAATCTGGAGGGGGTTAAAGCTTTCGCCTCCGGATGCATGAGGACCTACCTGATCCTCAAGGAGAAGGCCAAACGCTGGAATGAGGACAAGGAAATCCAGGACCTGCTCAAAGCGGTCAAACGCTCAGACCCTGAACTGGAGGCTCTCTGCAGGGGATACAGCTCCGAGAAGGCCAAAGCCCTGAAAACCCGGACCTTCGACCGCAAGGCCATCTGCGGACATCCACTCCCCTACGAGCGCCTGGATCAGTTGACCTGTGAGATCATCTACGGGGTACGTTGACCGTATATCTGAAATCCATCAATAACGCCGCTGGAACGATGAGTGGATCATGTTCCAGCGGCGTAAATCATGCCCACCGATGGCCCCAGATCCCGGGAGACAGGTAGAAGTTCGATAAGAACAGGAGCATACTCTATCTGTCTATTATGGGCGCATCTGTTCTTTTCATCATCCCCTCGCTTGATATCTGCGGACCGGCCATGCAGCTTTCACTGCTGGCCAGGAAACTGACTGAATCTCCCTGGAAGCCGAGGATTCTTTGTCTCCAGAAGGAGGGGGAACTGGCAGCCTCGACCCGTGATGCAGGCATACCCATCGACACTCTGGGAATCGAGGATCCCCTGGCCTGGGGCACCTGCCTCAAGATCCGGCGTTATTGCAGGAAGAATGATGTCGATTTGATTCACACCTTCCTGCGGGGAATGGATTCAGCGGTGGTGCGCGGAGCACGTTCCGCGGGGGTGCAGAGAATCATCCTCAGCCGGCGTGATATCGAGGAGGAGATCCATCCCAGGGAGCACCGCCACCGGCTTGCAGCAGTCTCCCAGAGCGACCTTGTTGTGTGCAACTCTCAAGCCGCCCGGGAGTTTGCCTGTGAGGTTGAGGAAATCCCGCGCGAACAGGTTCGGGTGATCCATAATGGATTTCCCGAAGAGGCGGTTCCGGAACGCCCTGTCCTCCTGTCACGTCCCAAAATTAAAAAATACCTTCAATCCTGCCAGATCCAGGAGGGAGAAAAGGTTCTTGCCTGTATCGCGGACTTTGTCCCGGGAAAAAACCATTTCCGTCTTCTCGATGCGGTCCGGATTCTGCTGTTCGAACGGTTGCTCATACGTGTGATCTTTTTTGGCGATGGTCCCCTCTTTGGAGAGGTTGAAAAGTATGCAGGAGATAAGAACCTCTTCCGCGCCACTGTGTTCATG
>CAYZUX010000269.1:0-7676 GCA_964481775.1 uncultured bacterium
TGAAAGGGGTATGGATGAAATCCTCCTGGTTTCCGATTTGAGCTCCCCATCTCAACAGCAGGTCTCCATCTTCATCACACTCAAGGTAAGTCTGTTGAATCACCTTTTTCAGTGCCAGATAAAGGACTTTTGCAGCATCCTGGTCACCAGTGTACTTCCAATACTGGTTAACCTGCCATGAGAAGAACTGATTGGAGCCGCCAAAATCACGTCTGATGAAACCAACCGGACAGAATTGGGGGACAGCACCAGTTGGGAAAAGGTGATTCGCATGAGCTAACAGGCTCTCCCTGACTCTGTCAGCCTGGCCAACCCACCCAAGAGCACCAGTCACCTGCATGTGCCACATACACACCCAGTGATGGATCGCTTCGATCCACCCATAAGGCTTCAACCAATTGTATTCGAGTGTGATCAGTGCTCCCCGGAAGGCTTCATCCAGAACTTTCTCGGGAGTTTCAATCCAGGAGGAACCAAGCAGGTTTTCATAATGGTTATCAATCTCATTCACAGCTTCCTCCGGATTGAAGCCTGCCAAAGATATTGCTTTCTCCAATGAATCCGAGTAACCCATCATCATTGATCCTTTTCCCTCTGGAAATTGGATCGAAAGGATTGTACCACCTTTGTCCCCGTTAATGGTCTTGATTGCGGAGGTTGACTTGACAGCTACAATGACAGAGTGATTCCTGCTTTTGAGGATCCCGGTATCCTCATGAATCAGGGCTTCATCTCCTTCTTTGCCCACTTGAGAATCACGCAGAATCGCGGATCTTCCCCCCATCGTGACTGCATCACCTTCACCACATTTGACTGTGACTGGGACAGCAGGATTGCATTTTACTTCGAAAAGCGCCGAACCTTGACGATCAACTGATTCAGGTTCACCAAAATACGGCAAGATCCGGGTTGTAATCTCATATTCCCCCAAATGATAGACTGCTTCTATGCCGCCTGGAAAATCCTGCACGGAGAGTACCTTTGGTGACTCGGTCCAGTGTATGTTCTCTCCAGTACCCACTCCGACCACCAACTTTGCCAGGAGGTGAGTATCTGTGCAGGATGCTCTTTCGGTGACATAAGTGGAGAGACAGGCATTGGGAACTTTCTCATCAATACAAACGATTGTGTGCTGCCAAGCCGCAACCCTGTCAGACAAGGATTCAGCCTGACCATGGGCCTGGACACATCCGAATAAACATCCCATAAACAACACGAGAATAAGAAAGCGGTGATAAATCATTATTTACTCCTTCGGGATTTCACATGAAGAGACCGAGGATATACAAACAGGAATTACGGTCACGTAAAGAAAAGGCTGATGACACCCTACCAGATAATCATATTTATTACCCAATTATTATTTTATTAAATGTTACTGGTAATCCTTCCAGTCGTTGACATTTGATGGGGGGATTTCCACAGGCTCTAAAAAACGGAAATGGTCGACAGCCATCCAGCCGCCGATGGGTGGATTTACCCTTGTATCCTGGTCAACCACCTTGATGTAAACACTGGATCCAGCCGCCGAAGAGACATTGAGCGTACAAGTAGCCCAATCATCGGAGGTTTTTGGCATGTATCCTGTTGCAATGATATGATCATCGGTAGCGGAATAAACACGAACATACAGGTGCAGCGATGTCCATCCAGCCATATCGAACTGGATCTTCTTGTGTTTCAGTATAAACGTCTGAGAAGTCAATGTTCCCACAGCCGCTTCTCCGGAACGGCTCGTATCTGCGAAGTTTTGTCCGTGGCAAGCAGCCGGTGTGTAAGCTGTGCTGGTCACAGGAGTGGTTCCAAAGGCAGATCCGGAAATTGTCCAGTTCAGAAAGGTCCCCTTTTCGAAGCTCCAGTTTTCCGGATCATCCACTGGTGGGTTGACGGTAGGAACTGGGTAGGGGTTTGCATCCAGCCAATTCAAGCGAGTTTGAAACCAGGTCTTCAGCCGGTCAATTTCTCCCTCGTATGTCGTTGGTATCGGTGGCATGTTCGGCCAGATGTATTGACCAAGGATTGGCCACCTGACAAAATTCCGTTGGCTGGCTCCATCCAGTTCTGCTACAGATTCATCAATCAATGCCATCAGATTGGCATCGGAAAAAACACCCTCACGGAGTTCATGCCATCGATCGTTGTAACGTTTTCGAAACTCTGGATCTTTCAGAAGCTGGGGAGCCCAGTAAGTCCATCCCTCAGGCCCCGCCACATTGGCATACCCTGCGGTGTTCTGATAGCCCCAACACTCACAGTTGCCAAAAGCCAGGTCATAATCCCATATAGGTCCCAATATCAATTTTCCACCACGGTCTTTATGGACGAAAGTGCTGGAATTAAAAGAGTCCACATTCTTGGTCATCTCAGTCAGGATCAGGAAATCGACCGCTGAATCCACGTCAAGATATTTCCTGTAACCAATAACCGGATCCATGAAATTCGAGCCATACAGGGAATCTTCAAAGGCATTCATATAGTTTTTGATCCATTGCTGCTGCACTGGCAGAATGTCATCTCCCTTGGGATAATTCTGGATCAATACATGTCCCCGATTTGTCGTGAAATATGTATCCTCGGGTTTCACTTTTCCAAGGGGCGTAAATTCAAGAATATAACCACCGGTGATCTCAGGTTTAGCAATATCAGTTTCTCGAAGCTTCGCAATCTGAACTCGATCCTTACCTCTTTTTATTTTCTCGACGAGGGTATAAACCCCCTTGTAGTCAAGGTCGACAAAAACTTCGCAAAAACGGGTTCTTGGCGCATAACGTCCCATACGGTTACTAAGCGTATAGGCCAAGTGATTTCGCATCAGAGACTTATCCACATAGGGCCCATGCAAAACCCAATCGGCCTCCTCAGGGAAATCGAGCATGTGAACATCCATATCTTCCCCGGTTTCATCCCTGAATTCGAAACTGTATTGCTGCTTGGGGAAGCTTGCTGAATAATTGCCACGCAGTTCAATACCGATCGGGCCTTGGACATCGATAAAGGAACTGTTCAGATTGTTCAGACCTCCCGATGGATCATACAAAACCGTGATGTGTGCATTTGATTTCCCAGTACTCGGAATCGGATTCCCCAGTGTCTCAATGACAAGGAGCGGGAGGTAAGTGCCATCAAAACTGCTATCCACTTCCTCTTGATGGTAGTCAGCCAAGGCCATCCAGGCATATCCACCGGGATTCAAACGTGGATTGTTGTCGACGACCTCAAGGAAGACCTCGCGGCCGATCAGGTCATTTGTGAGCCAGCGTCCCTGAGCCAGCTTATGAATTCCTGGGGGTTTGGCGGTTCTCAGAATCGCCCCATCGGGGTAAGAACGGAGATAGAAGAAGTTCAGGTCTCCGCTATTCGTCGTGGTGGCGGTCCCATCGGCACCAGCAAGCCGGAATGTCTGGACCGGTTTTTGAATAGTGAAATGAGTCGAGCGAATGGTGCCTACAGCATCTTCTCCGATTGCCAGCGAGTGAGCCACGTAACACTGAGGATCGCCGGGTTGGGTCATATATTCGGGATACCATTCCACCTTCCAGGTTCTGGGATTGATGACCTCCCATCCCTCGAAGGTGCCAGACTCAAAACGAAGAATGCTGTCGATGGGCGTTTGCGCCACAATGGGTGGTCCACATGAGATGATTGCAAGACATCCTGAAAGCCAGAGAACACGCCGTATGTTCCACATCTCTGGAACTCCCTAATCAGTCCGTGAAGACAATTCCACGGAACCGGTGTCCTTCAGATTATACCACTTGAATCCCCTCTCTGAAGGCATTCTTACGGAAAGGGTAGGGATCTTCTGCCCGGGACCGAGTATCATCACAAAAGAATAGAGATTTCCCTCCCTTTTGAAAACAATTTGTGCCCTGACAAGGCCTGTTCTCGTCTGAATAGGCCAGTTGGTGGCCTCGATGCTTTCCCAGGAAGCTGGAAGGCGTGGAACGATCCTGACCTGATCCATGAAACTGTCATCCACTCCCAGGGTCAATCTGGCCACCTTGAGCTGTTCGGTTACATTGACCAGATTCAACGCCCCACATCCTTCTTCAAGGGGAACCTTGCCCACGGCATCCGGTGAATAGGAACGTTCATAAAAATAATAGGGTGACTCCCGGTTAACCTTGTAATCCGGGATGGGTTGATAGGTCGACTCGGCCATCCAATTGAATGCCTTGTCGGCCATATCGAGCTTGTCATAAAGGAGCATGGTCTGCATCGCATAGCCATCGCCATAGGAGGGACCCGATGACAGCCCCGCTCGAAAGACATCAAACTGGGGCCAGATACCATACTTCTCAAACTGCGCCTTACGGAGTGGCACCGAATAAAGCTTTTCAAAGGTCTTCAGACTGTGCTCCGCTCCCTTCCATCCTGATTCAGATGGGACCAAACCGAGAGCATCCGAGAACATGCAACCCACGCCATTCAACCCACCGAATCCTTTGTTGATGTCATGGTTGATGATGGCTGGATCGGGTGCCTGTGTTTTGGGATCGATACACCAGATCCAGGAACCATCCGAATCAACCAGATACTTCTCCATGTTCATGGCGAGCCGATTTGCAGCTTCGTTATAGTGATCTGAAGTCTTTATATCTCCGGCTGCTGTTTCCATGTCTGCCGCAGCATTCAAGGCATAATAACAAAGCGCGTTTTGAACCACATTGTAGTGAAACCCGGGAATGCCGCAGCCACCACCAAACTCTCCACTTCCGGCGATCAGAGGTTCCTTCTCCAGGCGTTTGAGTATATAGCGAACCGGAGAGCGTTCATCATGAAGGAATTGATAAACTCGGTTCTTGAAAGGATCTTCCCCTGGCAAATGCTGCCAGAGGAGTACCATTCCGAGGATGATGGCACCTGTTCCATCGAGCTCATGTCCCGAACCACGTCCCCAGCCACGAAAATATTCCGGGAATGTGTAGAACCCATCCTCATTACGGGAGACAAAGGTCATCAAGTGATAGGCGGTCAGACGTGCATGTTCGTAGTAACCCCACATCACCAATTCACGCAGAAATGTACCCCCATCGCGTGTCCAGAAGGTGCCCGACCAGCCCTGGGGAATCGGCGAGGCATGGAGGAATCCCGGTGGGTATTCTCCATCCGGACTGGAAACATAATTTTTTCTCAACACACCCTTGAAGGACTCATCGATCTCCTTCGTGTAAAGCTCTGCCACGGAGGAACCCTTGAACTGGAGGCGTCCAGGTTTGTCCTCATCCGGACAGATCGGTTTCTCCGTCTTGGACTCCTTTCCGGAACAAGGCAGTTCGATGGACCACTCACTTTCAAACTGGAGTGGCTCGATACTTCCATCCTGACGGAACTTGAGAGGGCTGCTCCAATATTGAAAATCATGCCCTTTGATTCCATCCGGTCTTGAGCCCCAACGGTCCCCCATCCAGAGGTACTGCATTCCATCCGTGGATGGAATCTGGGCCACATGGGTTTGCTGCGCAGGAATGGTGGGTGTTCCATCCACCTTCCGGTTGATATTGCCAAGCAGGGTGTAGGGACCAAACGGTGAAGTCGCGGAATAAACACGAGCCCCTGTGCCTTGAGGGCAGAAACAGCAGCAATCATCGAACAACGCATAGTACCTGCCCTCCCGTTTGAACAGCGAACAGGCCTCGCATCCTTCGGCCAGAATGCCTGTTCCTTCCAGGGTGGAACTCAGGAAATCCTCGGAAAGTTTTTCGATGGAGATCCCATGATTCAAGGCGATGGAGGTAGAGATGATGTAGCCGGTGCCATCCTCATCGACAAACAGTCCATGATCACCCGGTTTCGCATTCCTCACCTTCACATTGCTATTTTGAATGGTGAATGGTCCTTCTGGTTTGTCGGCCGTGGCCACTCCATATTGACCTTCCCACAGGGTCGCATACCAGTTATACCAGAGGACATATTTCCGGGTACGCGGATTGAACTTCACATAAGGCCGGTAGTAGACCCCTGCTGGAGGATCGAGAAGGAGCTCACCTTGATAAGACCATGATGCTAAATCATTGGAACGATAAACTACATAACGGTTTGTGTTCACAAAACCATCGGTGTCAGCATAGGCTGTTCCGTAGAGATAGTACCTCCCCTCGAAATATTCCAGGCAGCCATCATGGACATCCAGGATACTCCCACTCAGGTAATCCCGGCGTGGCTCTGTATTGCTGATGGTCACCTTCCCGGCAAATACAGAAGTACAGGTTAATACACTCAGAATGAGAGGCGTGACTCTATAGAGACCGAATTGGCTCATCCTGTCATTTTTCCCTTTCCACGGAGTGCATTCCCTATGGAATTCACTCACCATCTGGAGACTACGATGCCAGGGAGTTGGCGAAACCAATCACCACCAGTCCCAATAACAATAATCCGACACCTGACATCATCGTTTTGAGATGTGGTCTGGCCAGGCCGGACCACTCTCCCGTGAGAATCCCCCACAGATTCCCGGCAGTGATTCCCATGCCGATGAATGCCGCAAAACCAACCGAGGCTCCCAGTTTCCCCAACATAGTCGAGGAGACACCGAAAAGCAGGATTCCGCCAAACCACAGAATTCCCATGATCAGGCTCATGAGCTCATTCCAAACCGTCTGATTGGAAAAGAGAGACCATGTTCCACCCTGATGGACCTTATAAAGGCAGAAACCGGTATTCACAAAGAAGGCCCCTGAAAGCATGACACACCAGACAGCATTAGAGGACCAGAGAGCATCTACGCCTTGTGTGACGGCATGATCCTGGATCGGTTTTCCAATAACAAAGCCGATGTTGATCAGCGCACCGCAAACACCCGCGATGATGCAGATGATCAACCCGGTCATAAAAGGCTTTTCCCTGCCCTTCTGATCCTGAGTTGATCCATGCAAGGCGACCTCTTTGGCCTTACCGGCTCTTCCACAAACCACTGTTCCAGCGAGCATTATGGCCACACCAACCACAATGAGTCCACCTGCCGCTGTAAAAAAGGCTCCCATCCCTTTCATGCACAAGGGAATAAGGACACCCAGCGTGGTATTCAGGCCCATGATGGTCGCAAGACCTAAACCCACGCCGAGATAGTCCACACCCATTCCGAAGGTGATCGCGCCGACTCCCCAGGCACAACCCACGAGAAAGGTTTTCAGGACCGATCCTTCCGGACTTGTGCTCAAGACTCCAAGCAAGTCGGGAACTGTCACCCAGGCAGCCAGCCAGGGCAGAATCACCAACGCCCAGACAGACCAGGCGGCCCAGATGTGTTCCCACTTCCAGTTCCTGACTTTTTTCATCGGGACCGGAAAAGAGCCATTGATGAGACCTGAAAGAAGCGCGGCAAGAAACCATTTCATGAGATCATCCCCCGTTTCATGTGGTTATGGTCATAACGACCAGTGGATATCCAGTTGATCCAGATTGTGCAGATCTTCAAACCAAACCCACCAGGCGGCATCCTTCCGGTATGTTCCCGAGGATACCATTCTCTTCTTGGAACCCTCAGGTGCCTGTGCTTTGTCACGGACCAGCAACGCCTGATCACTGGTGAAAGGACCGACACGCACGGCAAGGTTCGTGAGAGATTGATTGGATTTGAGGTGGAAGCCATTGGCTTTCTGATAAGTGTATGAAACCCGAGCATTCTGGAAACCTTTCCCGTAGGGAACCAGGGTAATGCAATTCCTCACATC
>CAYZUX010000270.1:0-7665 GCA_964481775.1 uncultured bacterium
AGCTGAACCTTGAGTGTCAGCAGGAGAAGTGGTGTCAGTGCCACCGCCATGGCCAGACGGAACAAGCGGCTGGACCAGACCGACAGCCCCCAACCCAAAACACCACCAGCTACCACACACCAGGGAACAGCCTGGTGGAAAGCAAGCCAGGGAGCTTTTTCATGGAGGTACCCATAGATGATCGTATTAAAAATGGCCATCCAGATCATCAACAGGAAGAAGGGGGTGAAGGGTCCAGCGGCTTCCATTTTCCTGGGAACGGGTTCGGCCACTTGAAGCTTCTTCACGATCACCGCCACGATGGCGGCCACCACACCAAAGGTGGCGATCAACAGGAAAGCAAACTCATAGATGATCAACCGTGCAATATAGAACCAGAAAGGTCCAAATAATCGGTATTCACCGAGCTGATGTCCAAACCAGTACTCGATGTAATCATAAATGCCTTTTTTGAGGCCCGGTGGATTGGCGAACATCTGGGTGAAGAGGAAGTAATAGACCAGCAGAACAATCCCGATCGAACTGAAGATTGTCACCCATGGAGAAACGATCCGTACCAGCGGAGAGGCATTCGGGTTCTCCTCGCCTCCACGCAGGTGGGAATAACGCACCATTTCGAAAGAGATCCAGAGGATCAGGGCGATAATGAAAGTGACAATGCTCTGTTGGAGCAGAAAAACCAACATCAATAACCAGAGAACTCCACAAACAATCAATGGAACAGCCCCCAGGGAAGAAACCGATGAAGGTGTTGGAGGTTCCTCCCCCTCTTTCTTTTTGGTCACCTTGACGGGCTGCTGAGGCTGTTTCTCACGAGACATGAGGAAACGCAGGCATTCCAGCAGCGCGAGAACTCCAAAGGACACCAAAAATGCGGTGAAGATATAAACCCATTTCGCGGAAGACCGGTCAGCATCCGTAAAGAAGCGTTGCTGGGCCTTGATCTTGGCTGCCAGTTCGGGGCCGGAAAGCGGAAGTTTCTCCATGACAAAGGCATTCCTGGCAATGTCCACCAGCCCGCCCACGAAACCATGCTGTTTGGGATCGACACGGTAATCGACCGCCACGAAGGTGAAGACAAAGAAGCTGAAACAACCATAGAGGAGCAACAGGACGATGAAGGGGTAGGGCGCGCCGAACCAGCTCTTGAACTCAGGTGTACCAAAACGGATCAGGCGGATGATCCCCCAGGCTACCGCGAAGGCCCCCAGTGCGAATCCATAAATGTAGGAGGACTCCTTCATACTGTAGCCAATAATCAGGGCGAGGACACACAGCAGGAGATCCCTGGATTTTTTTTCCTTCAGGTAAAGCGCGCCATATACTGCCACAGCAAAGAAGGCTGTACCGACATTGACATCTTCACGGGCGAAACGGGAGTAATAGGTCACAATGGGAGAAAGAACCGTGGCGGCCAACATCCCGATTGCCATGGGGACACCCACCAGTTTGCGGCACTCCCAGACCAGGAAGAGCAAAATCATCCCCATGATGGCAAAGGGAACCCGCGCGGTGAAATCATTGTCGCCCAGGAGGAAGTAGATCAGGGCTGAGAAATGATAGAGAAAGGGGCCATGGTAGACCGGGTCATACCCGAAGGTTACATCGTTGTTTTGCGGTCCCCGGAATCGTCCCTCGGTGGCGAGTTCATAGGAATAAAAACAGTGGATCGATTCATCATGATGGAACGCTTTATCTCCGAGTCCCCAGAAACGGCTGAAGAAGCCGAATGCGAAGAGGGCGATGACCAGATACTTCTGCCAGGGTTTCAAGATGGGTGCAGCCTCCTTAAAGAAGAACAAAGAAGATAGCAATCCAGTAAACCGGTAGTCAACGCCGCTTGGCAAAGAAAACAAAGACCATTCCCTCTTGCATGTTCCAGAAAACACCCTAGGCTAGAATGTTTACGTGAGGAACTGTCCATAGCGGAGGTGGTTTGTGAATACGAAGTTGAGTGGCTCGATGGTGGCCATCATCACCCCCATGCAAGGGGGGAAGATTGACTATAAGTCCCTCGAAGTCCTTTACAAGATCCATGCGGCAGCGGGGACAGATGCCGTGGTTATCTGCGGCACCACGGGCGAATCGGCCACCATGACCCATGCCGAACACCGTGAGATGATCGCCCATGCCATGGATTTTTTCCGGTCGGAGCTCTCCAACCACCCGATCGCTCTCATTGCCGGAACCGGAAGTAACTCAACCCATGAGGCTGTAGCGCTCACCGAGTTTGCGGTGGAGCAGGGCGTTGGCGCGGTTCTGGTTATCACCCCTTATTACAACAAACCCACCCCGCGTGGCCAGCTGATTCATTACAGGGAAATCGCCCGGGCGGCAGGAAGCGCGCAGGTCATCCCCTATAATGTTCCCAGCCGAACTGGATTGAAGATGACGCTCGAGACGATCCTTGAGTTAGCCGAAGTCGAGAATATCACCGGGATTAAAGAAGCCTCGGGTGACTTGATCCTGATTAGTGAAATCGTACGGCGTGCTCCTTCGAACTTCGCGGTGCTCAGCGGTGAGGATAACCTGACCTTCCCGATGATGGCGTTAGGTGCCAGGGGAGTCATCTCGGTTTCCGCCAACCTGGTCCCCATGGATATCAAGAAGATGATCGACTTGTGCCTGGAGGACAGGTTCAATGAGGCTCGCAGGTATCATCAGAAGGTCTTCAGCCTGACTGAGGCATTGTTCTGTGAAACAAATCCGATCCCTGTGAAAACAGCTGTTAATCTGATGGCTGGAACTCCTGCCCCAGGCGGACACACCTGGCCCTCGGCGGGAGAACTCCGCTTGCCGATGTGCGAGATGCGTCCTGAAACCCATGCACGTCTTAAACGGGAGATGGAAGCCCTCGGCCTCCTCTCGACAACAAAGGTGACTGCTCAATGAGACCTTTCCTGCCCCTCGTGGTAGTGGTTGTGTTCAGTCTCCTCATGGGGGGATGCAGCTTTTTCAAACGTGATCTCAAGAGCAGTGATGCATCCGCGGATGCGGGAGGAGCTCTCATCGCACAGAGAGATTCATCCATCGATTCAGGTCCCTCTGAAGGGGTCGTGGGATTGGAAAAAGCTCCTGCTGACTCCTTTGACTGGAATCAACAGGGTGGTGGTCTCTCGACCAAGTCAGCGACGGCCCAGGATTCGCCCCTTCCTCCCCGAGATCCCGATGCGGAGTCTGCCCCGGGAAACACACTCAAGCCCGGAACAGGGGATATCTGGTCTACACCCCCTTCTTCTCCATCTACCAGGAACATATCCGAGCAGATCGCGGATGCCCTGTCTTCAGCTCCACCGGAAGGCTCTGCGATCGAGCCCTCCCCGGTTGGAAAGCCCCTCAATCAAACATTTGATCAAAAGATGGATTCTATAGGTTCAAAGCCCGAAACCTCGACCAAACCTATTACCCAGACCAGCCCTTTGGTATCCACTCCTGAGATCGGATCACATGATGAGGTCGGTTCGTTGTCTCTCCGTTCCACCAGTCCTTCCCCATCCGGAATCGTGGGACCACCGATTGACCTTCCATCCTTGAATGATTCCCAGACCACCCCGGGATTCAAAACAATTTCTGAAGATGCCAGCCAGTCTCCGCTTTCTATCCGGAGTCAACCTCCTGATACCCCGGATCTTGAAGCCCTGAGCCGTGAAACAGACAAACAGGCCGCGAATCTGGCCCGTGCGATCAAGCCATCGTCACTAAGTGAGAACTCTTTAACCAATTCGTCCAGTCCAGCCATGCCTCCGGCAACCGGCTTTCAACGGCTCGATTCAACCACCAATACAGGGCCATCCACAAATTCTCCTCAGCGAGACATAGGTCCTTCTGCGACTGAAATCCCGGTCCCAGCCAGGCCGTCCCCGAATGAGCCAGAAAGGAACCTTCTGGCTATGGCGGGCGATGGAAAGACAAGTATGGACTCCTCCCCTCCCTCTCCAATCGACACTGCTGCAGCTCCATCAGGACCCTTGCCGGATGCTCAGACATTGAAACAACAAGGTATCCAGCAATACCGTGAAAAAAAATATGATCAGGCCATCCAGTCTTTCCGGCGATACCTTTCGGCCTATCCCGATGAGGACCAGGAAATCGAATGGCGTCTGGCGCAGTCCCTTTTTTTGGGAAATCGCTGGGGTGAGGCAGAGAAGGAGTTTGACAAGTTGAGAGGATCGCCACGGCCTGAATTCCGTGCCGATGCCATTCTGAAGCTGGGTATGATTGACCAGAAGAGAGGTAACATGGAGGGAGCGCGCGAGCAATGGCGCCGTGTGGTTGAGAGCTACCCGAAGACGGATGCCGCCACGCGTGCCTCCAGGCTGCTTGCGGAGACACCTTGAGGAGTCAGACGCCCCCTCCACCCCGCCGTACCTGTATCGCACTCATCGATGATGATGAGGACCAACGGATTCTGCTCCGTCACGCTTTGGAACTGCGTGGCTACCAGGTCCTCGAATTTCCTTCCTCGGAAGCAGCTCTGGGCTGGGAGTCCGGAACTGGGCATGGTCACCCACCGTTGGCAGCAGCCGGCTTGATCCTGCTTGATATCAACTTGCCGGGCCTTTCAGGAATTGAAACCCTTCAGTTAATCAAGGAAACACCTCGTCTTCGAAACATCCCTGTGGCCATGTTAACAGCACAAAGAACGGCAGAGACAGTTCTGCAGTGTATCCGTTCCGGGGCTGCCGACTATTTTGTCAAACCACTCGACTTCCCTGAGGTCATGCGGCGGATCGACCGGATTCTTTCAGATCCCAGTGACCTTTTGAGCCGGACCGCCTCGGTGGACTTGAAATGGAGTTTTCAGGAATACCTGATCCGGGAAATCAAACGCGCGGAACGTCAGGAAGACCACTTGGCCATTCTGATCGGCGGGCTTCGACGTTCTCGCCAGCACACGACTGGCTTGTCTGCGGATGAGGTGGATACCTTGTGGACACAAACACCGGGGGAGGGGACTGTTGAAAGGATCGCGGTGGAAAAGCTCACACAGACCAGCAGACAAACCTTACGTGATTATGATGTCATTGTGCCCTTTGGGATTGGTGAGTTTGCAGCCATTTTACCTTCTACCGATAAAGAATCGATGAATGCGGTGATCCGGAAAATCTATTCGTTATTCCCAGGCAAATTTGATCTTCCCGTTCTGCCAAGGCCTGAAAATTGGGTCCTGTTGATTGGTGGAGCCTGTTATCCTTTCGATGGAAGAGATCGCTTAACTTTGTTTACGGCAGCTGAAGCGTCCCTTTCCGACCAGCCTCCACCACGAGTTCTCCAACAGGATACAGATGAGCCGGTGTATTCCAAAAATATCCGGTGCGTCAGTTGTGGCCATCATTTTTCCTATCCAAAAATTTCCTCCAGGAAGCTCAGACCGGTGACTCGTGAGAGCGATCTCCGTATGGTCTTTGAGGATCACGATCCGTTGTTCTACGGTGTGGTGGCTTGTACGAATTGTGGCATCGCAGCTTTTGAGCAGGAGCTTCCTTCGCTTCGATATCTCGAAGCCCCCACTTTTGGCTGGCATTATCAGTCCAGAAACCTGCATGCCCCCATCACGAGACCAACCCAGACTGTTGTACCTGAGGAATTATCCCAATGGCTCTCTCCTCCTTTGGAAGCCTGGCTGGAGCGTGAAAGACCATCCGGTTTTCCATATCGAATAACAGACAAGTTTGAAAACCGGGATGAGTTGGCCAATCGAGCACGTCCCGCGGAGTCGTTTCACATCTCGCGTGAAATGGCACTTGCACGTCATATGCTTGCCCGGGAGACCTACCGGGTGGCGGGAGGTTCTCCTGTAAGGCGTGCCAAGTTGGCTCACCGCATTGCCTGGCTCCATCGCATCGGGGAGGAAAAGAGTCAGGAATCCCTTTATTTGCAGGAAGCACTGGATTTCTACCTGACAGCATTTCATTTTGAGGATTTGAGTGATAGCCACCCAACTGAGATAGAGGTCTTTTATCTTCTGGGAGATCTTTCATTCCGTTTGGGAAAGGATGCCTATGCTGTAGCCATTTTCGAACGGTTGTTACGTGATCCCAGACTGGAGGGAAATGAAATCTTTCTACGCATGATTCGCCGGAGATGGTTTGAGGCCCGGCACGAGGAACCCGATGGTCTCTAGAGAGTTTCTTTTTCAGGGTACAGTCCATGTCTGAACACGATCACCCAAGTCGTCCCGAACATCTTGCCGAGAACCTGGTGGGTGCCCTGCATGTCGAACGTGGCTACTGGGCCCGTTTGCGCCGCCATTTTTTTGCGGGACTTCTTGTTGTCACACCGCTCGGACTGACTCTCTGGATTGTGGCCTGGCTGGTGAATCTGGTGGATGGTAAGGCCCGTAATTTTCTCTCCACAATACTAAGGCGTTTTGAACTGGATTATGGTTTTACTCTCTTCGGTCACCAGTACTCGGTGGTCCCCTTTGGATTCGGCCTTCTGATCGTCATTGTGGGCATCTGTTTCACCGGGATGGTGGCAGGGAATTTTCTTGGACGTAAGCTGTTAAAGATTCTGGATGCGATCATCGCCAGAGTTCCCGGAGTGAACTGGATTTATAACGCGGCCACTCAAGTCAGCCATGCCTTCCTGGACCGGAAAAAGAATATCTTTGAGTCGGTGGTCTACATCGAATACCCCCGGCGTGGGATCTATGGGATTGGATTTGTGACTAACCGGGATCTCCCAGATCCCCTGCATCCGGATGAACGGAAGGTTTATACGGTCTTCATTCCAACAACACCCAATCCCACCTCGGGTTTCCTTCTGTTTGTTCCGGAGGAAGATTGTATCCACTGCCCGATGACCGTGGAGGAAGGAATGAAGGCGGTCATCAGCGGCGGGGTGGTGTTTCCTCCCGCTCTTGTGGATATCTCAAAAACTCCAGTCCCTGTTCCCCAAGATACGTCCCTTGGATGAAGCGGTCATGGAACAGCTCTGGAGGCAGTGGCAGGATCGAGCAGCAACCACCTTCTTTCAAACCTATGACTGGGCTTCCCTCCTGGCTCGTCATTTTCCCTTTCTTACCCCCGCGCCCATAAGTGGAGATGGCTGGTTCATCCCGATGATGCGTCGACGACGCTGGGGGTGGCTGAGCGACTCGCTCTATGGAATGCCTTTCATGACACCCGGTGGAATCCTCCGCGATCATGAATTAGATGGACGGGAATGGGATCAGGTGTTTAAGGCACTCTCCAATCGCCATGTGGGAACCCTGGCCGTTGTTTTGACGCCTGAAGTCACAGTTCCTTTCCACGCAGGCTTCACACAGGAGACACACAGTGCACACGTTATCGACCTATCGGGCGGCTGGGAGGCGGTTTGGGCATGTTACGACCGTAAGGCACGTACCGCCGCGCGCAAGGCCGCACTCCTGGGGGTGACCATCCGGCGGGGAGAGGGAGAAACGGATATCCAGGCTCACTGGGAGATCGTGAGTTCCCATTTCTGTGAATGGAAACCGGATCCGGAACCCACCTATGAGTTCGTGCGGGATGCGGCTCGTTCACCGGCAAGCAAGCTCTACCTCGCGGAACAGGAAGGCCAAGTGGTTGCCTCGGTGTTAGTGTTTGCGTATGGCAAGGAAATTTTTTTCTGGCAGGGTGCGCGTCATCCTAGTTCCAAACTATCCGGACTGACCAATTTGCTTTATTCCAAGGTTCTCCA
>CAYZUX010000271.1:0-7661 GCA_964481775.1 uncultured bacterium
GAGTTGGAGACGACGTTCGGCTTCTGGGCGTGAGGGGGCGTTGAAGATGTCGCGGCTTTCGGCGGCGGGACTGAACCTCAACGGGGTGTGAGATGGCGGACTCTTTTTCCTTCAACGGCATCGACCTGTCCGGCTCCACTTATGGGGTGACCGTGGTGGACGGGCCGCAGGAGTTTCTCCCCAACCCCAGGATCTCGACGCTGGCCCGGCCCAACGCGCACGGGGCGATCTTGCGGGGTGAGTTCCTCCAGGAGAAGCACCTGGTCATCCCGGTCGTGATCGAGGGCAGCAACCATGCCGACCTGCTGGCCAAGTGCCAGGCCTTGCGCGGGGTGTTTCACCCGCGGGAGGGGGAAAAACAGATCATCCTCGACTACCAGGACGACCGCACCATCAAGGGGCGGCTGGAGTCCGGGCTGGGAGCGGTCCCGGTCGGCTGCCGGGCCATTGAAACCGAACTCAAGTTCATCTGCGGAGATCCCACCTGGTACGGGACGATGCTGCGCAGGGGCGAGGTCACCACACCGGCCACCTCGATGAACATCGCCTACGCGGGCAGTGAGTACACGCCCCTGATAATGACCTACCGGCAGGGGACAGGCGGGCTGTCCGCCTATAACTCCTGTTCGGTGCGGAATGGAGCCATGTATTCGACGGCGGTGGGGTCGTGCGAGGTCAATCCCTACCGGCTGAGTGCCGGGCAGTACATCCGCTTCGACAGCATGAGGGAGATTGTCGAAGTGAGCATGGATGAGGTGACCTGGGTCCCGGTCATGCAGTACCTGGTCCTGTCCGACGGGCTGGGGGTGCGGGCCGGTTTCCCGCAACTCAAACCAGGGGTGACCAACAGCATCACGCGGGTCGGGGTGAGTGACTGGACCGGGGGATTCGAGAGGTACGAATACTATGACAGGTACCTGTGACAAATGAGCACGGCATTCAAACAAGTTAGCGATTACGCGGTGGGGCTGCTGGCGGCGGGGATCGACTCGGACGACACATCCCTCTCCGTCGAGAACCCCCAGGGGGCCACCTTTCCGGCCTCGGGGCCGTTCTGGGTGACGCTCTACACCAGCGACCCGGGCGAGGGCTGCGAGGTGGTCTTGGTGGGCAGCCGGACAGGAAACGTCCTCCAGAGCCTGACCCGCGGGCAGGAGGGGACCGATGCGGCTGAGTGGTCCGCCGGGACGCATGTCCGGTTGATGCTCATGGCCCAGCACCTGGAGGACCTCCACGCGGCGGTCAACGCGCTGGAAGCCGGGATCGACTTCGGGCAAACCCCGGAGGAGATCGGCACCTTCAGTGCCACGAAGACGATTACGATCAAGGTCGATGGACAGCAGTACCGTCTGGCCATCGAACCGGTCGAATAAAGACAAGGAGGATGAGGGAGATGAGAAAGCAATACCTGATAGGGGCGCTGGTGGTGCTGGCGCTGATCATCTGTGAGGAGGTGGTCCGGGCGGGCTGCAACCCGAATGAGCCGTTCATCGTGGACAAGTCAAGGGTCACCCTGCGGGTGGTCCCCTGCGGGCCGCCCGGCATTCCCCAGAACTGGTGGTCCGTGAAGGTGGACGGGGAAACCTCGTTCAACGTCCCGGCGGTTCCGCTGTCAGGCACGAACGGGGAGTTCCTGCTTCCGTTGGGGGATTTCTACCAACTCAATCCGGGCGAGAACCGGATCGACTTCCGGGCCATGCACGTCGGCCACGGCGGGACGATCCTGAGCGAGACGGACACCGTGTTCCTGCAGTGGCCCGGCCCGCCCACCCCGACCGAGACCCTCATTTCCGATCGCCTCCCTGAAACGGTTTGCTTACCTCTTGGTGAAACAGAGGGAATAAAGGTCCGAATCCAATAACTCGATGTTGAGCCGGACGGTCTTTCCCTTAAAAGCGGATAGATCGCTCACCTGCCTCCAGGTGACTGGCACCGCGAGTGCATCCATTCTGATTGGATCACAATCACTCCATTCATACCCCTCGATGGGATTACCATCACAGTCCAGAATCGCCACACGGACTGCCCCTCTTGCACGAACGTTCAATGTAAGAGTGTTTCCCTCAAAGGTTATGGGATATGTAATGAAGAATCCACGTTCCCGAATCGGATGAAGAGAAACAAAGCCATGCAGCCGTTGGCGTAAACGGACTTTACGAGATTCCCCTGGTTCACCATGCTTGGAGCTTTGGTAGTCGGCATACTGCCAGATCTCATCGTTCCTCCGAATCAGTCCATCCATACTGAGCGCTTCGACAATTTCGAGGTTGTCATAGGAGCCCCCTGCGGGAAGATACCATTGCTGACCATAACACTTCCAATTCCTGCCATCTCTGCTAGTGGCGAGCTCAGTCTGCCGGAAGTTTATGGATCTTTCAAAACGCCACACAAAGGCGAGATAGGTGTCAGGAGCCCAGGGATACTTCATGGCTCTGGTCCGGTATACCTGCCCATTTTCATTGGGTGCGAAGCGGACCGGCATTTCACCATAGGGAGTGAGGAGACCTGTTGCAGTTGTGGATTCCACCCTGGCGTGGGGCCAGGGCTTGAGAGGATCGCTTGTCTCGATCTCGACCGCAGCCCGGCCAGTGGGGCTGTGATCCCATTTCAAGAGGTATCGATAGACTCCCACCTGGTCATCGTAGTACCACTCCGATCCCCCTCCACTCACTACCTGGGTGAGGATGGTCTCGTTCCTTCGCCAATGAATTCCGTCTGGTGAGTAGAAGAAATGGGTTCCTCTTCCTGGGACAAAAGCACTGAATTTGAAACGTGCATCAGGAGGTGTATTCGGATTGGGATCGGGAGCTGCACGTCCCCATGAGCATACATCAGATAGAATGATGTTGTTCCTGGTTTTCCCCTCCCATTCGACAAGTCCGAGCTCGGGCGCATGGAAATGCAGTCCATCATCTGAAGTGTAAAGACGGATTTCCCCCGTCTGATTCTCGTAGCCGGAAGGAGCAAACATGTGAATCCGGCCATCATTTTCAAAGACGCAAATGTCTCCTTTACAGTTGACATCCACCATTTCGGGATTCTTAGGGGTGTTAACGTAAAAATCCAGGCCCTCCATTTGATCAATCAATGCATCGTCAATAAAAAGGTGGGGATTGTCACCCATCGGGTATGAAGGAGGGGGGGGCTCTCCTGAGAAAAGAAGTGGAGGTCCAGTGGCAACTGAAGATACGGGAGATACTCCCCCATAGTTACGCGAATGGGATTCTGGGTCGAAGGGACCTGAGTAACGGGCGGCCCTGGAAATCCGGAACTCGTCCAAACACCCATCCATCGCGTCCAATCCATCAATAGTACTTCCCAGGACAAGGTTGAATCGGAACCGTGTAAGGTCGGCGAGAGTCTGGATACCGTTTTCACTTTGAGCCTTTTCAAGGTCGAGGGTGGTGTGCCCGAACGCCTCATCCGGTATGGGAATTGAAGGTTGCCCCTCCCAGGACCAAAACAATCGAAGGGGAGATGGGAAAGGATCATCCTGGTCCACATGCAGATCAAGGCGGAATGGGACCCATTCGCCTTCCTGCAGGTGTACCTTAAACGCACGGGGTGATCGGCGGTACTTCCCTGCATGTCCGAACCAGCCATACAGGACCGGCTGGTTGTCCACCTCCAAGTGGATCCCTGTCTCCGCCTGCGTGGCAAACTCCACATCACCGGTGTGAGGAGACTGCAGCAATCCAACCAATCTTGCCGACCATTCCTTGCCTCTGCCCTGGTACCAATCGGAGCCAAGGCTGGTAAGGATCTCAACCTTCGCCATCTTCGCGAAACCGCCATCGCTGAAGAAACAGGTGGCAAGACCAGGAATGACAGGTGGGGCTTGATCTTCTTTGCTCACGGTCTCGATAACCCCTGTGGAGACGGGTTTACCATCAAGGTAATGATGAACTAATTCATTTCCTTCCTGTTTGATAAAGGAGACATGAACCCAATCTCCTTTCGCGAGTGTGGAGAGAATGGTTCCGCAACTTGACCTCCATCTGTCTGTGGCGAAAACGAAGGATGAGTGATCCGGAATCAGACTCATGCGGATCAACGTGTCGGATCCTTGTCCTGAGTCGAGAAGAATCACCTGAGAGGTGGGAAGAGACCTCAACTTGATCCAGAACTCGATGGTCCACTCGTCAGCATGGAGTGTCTCTCTTAAGTATTCCGGGTAGCTTGTGTATGAGAAGAGGTTGATCCAGGTTCCCTGCTCGGTATCCGGATTACCTGGGTGAAAGACCCCAGGTATCCTCGCTGTGCTTGAAAACTGGGTCGGAAGTCCTCTTCCTGAAGAGACACGGGAGGGTGAGATATCCAGAGCATTCCCGAAACGGCCTTTGACAATGTTTGCTCCCTCGAAGAAGGAAAGATCATAACGATTCGGACCAGCATCGGTCAGAGTGCGGTTGAAATACCACTCATCGATGCGAGGGGGCTGGAGGGGGTTGGGATATTCCTGTTCATCGAACAACCAAAGAGCAGTTGTCAGGTTGTCCGCCGAAAAGTCAGTTGCCAGAGAAGTATATGCAGCAAACAAAACCACGCACAGAGTTGGTAAGACCGGACGGAATAGAGACATTTCTTTCATCCTCGGAGATTAGGGATCAAGGATGCCCGCGCGGATAACCGAATGGACCATGGGGCCCCCACAAGGCGAACACCCCAATGCTCATGGTTCCATTAGTTGGGGAGTAAGGGATATTGGCATTACGATTGTGCTCGGAGTTTGTCCGCGGGATATTCGGACCGAAGCCTTGGAGATTCCATTCAGGCCAGCGTGTTGTGATAGCGGGATTCTTGCGTACCTCAATCCTCTCCATAAGACCATAACGATAGCGTGGAAAGGCGGAAATTCCGGCACGTGTTAAGCTCTCGCTGTAAAAGGGGTCGCTGAATGTGTCTGCATTCTTGAGAAGCGCGATGGGAGTGGTCAGGGCATTAAGGTATTGATAACTCTGGTCAGCGGCGCCCCAGAGACTATATGGTGGATAGGTCGGCCAGTCGTTCCGGTAGGTGTCGAGGGCTGTCCCAATCCCTTTCATTTGCCCCATCGAGCGTGTCACCCTGGCACGGATCTGAGCTTCCAGAAAATTCGGCATGGCAATCGAAATAAGAATCAGGATGATCGCGATGACAATGAGGAGCTCGATCAACGTAAAACCCTGCTGCCGTTGGTCTACTCGATTCATCTTATTGGGACCAGTCATCTTTCCCTCCATCCAGATGCCGTTTTCCAGCCAGGAATCACTAACCAACCACCAGGTGGGTTGATTTTAAAGTATAAACTCATCATACAATATAGCCACATCGCGTACTTTGTCAATCATAAAGTTGGGTAAAAGATAAATTTATTTCTCATATTGACACCTCAATGGGAGCCATCTATTTTATATGACATATAGAGGATACAGAGCTTTGTCTTAAAACTTTTCAGGGAAACTAGACCCGCATGACAGGAGGATCATGAAATGTCGCTTTCATGGAAGCACCTAACCCAATTCCTGATCTTGTTCATTCTGGTTGAAACCAATGTTTTTGGAGCCACAGTAACCGTTGATCCACAAGGAGTTCCCGCGCCTGGAAGTGTCTACACCACGATTCTGGCGGCCTTCAAGAATCTTCCAGCCGGACCGGAGTCTGATGGTTGGGGAGATGGCAATGATGTGGTCGAGCTGGTTGATACAAGTATTCATCTTTTGGGTGCGGAAGTTGATGTGACATTAATTAATAATGGAAGCGTTACTCTTCGAAACGCACCCGGAACGGAACCTGTTGTCGCATTGGACCCATCAAGCATTCCTACCTATGGTCTCGTGGTCCACAGGTCCGGACATCATACTATAGAAGGGATCACCTTTATTGGACCGAAAGGAGTGGATGCGGATACTGCGGGAAACCGGGATTTATTCCGGATCGAGTCGAACGACAACCTGGAAGAGGTTCACGCCACAATCCGAAATTGTGTCATGACCGCGAACGACGGTAATGATGCTCCCCTTCTTGATTTTGGAGCTCCCAACCCAAACGATAGGCTTGGATGCATTGGCCGTTTGATTCACCAGGGCAGATCGGCATTCGCGGGAAGAGTCCTCTCCATCACGGTTGAGCATTGTGTCCTTGCCTATACAAGTGGAAATGATGCAGCGATTCTCATGAGAGAGCCCGCCCAGGATCCTGAATCGGTCCGGAAACTGGCGATCCTTAATACAGCCATCGTAAACCATACCCGTGGGAGTGGTCTGCGTTTTGACAACATTGGAAATGAATCAACGGTTTTCATCAAGGATTCCGTTTTCGCGCTTTGCAAGGAGCGAGCAGTGATCTTCCGTGGTACCGAAGCTAGTCCAGAGCTCTCTGTTTTCCACTCGATCATAGACCAAGTCGGTGGAGCACCCGCGATCAACAGTGAAGTTCCTTTTTGGGGGTCCATGTCATTCGAGCAGGTGACCTTTAACCGTGGGGATGACCTCGTGGTGTTAGGGGATCAGTATTCGGGCGATGGAAATTTTGTTTTCAGAGATGTCATCGCAGTCGCTGGCTCACCTCTTTTCCGTATTAGTGGTGGCTTTGAACCAGGTCTTCTCGTGGTTGAGCATGTTGCGGCCAATCCCCCTTATTCAATAGATCAGGCTCAATCAGTCCAGGATGCCTTTGCCGCTGATTTTGGAGGAACAGGTCCTCTCACAGCGGATCCCCAGTTCAGTCTTACCACCTTCGATTCCTCGCTCGCGGGAATTAGAGCGTGGAATTCCATGACCAATACATATTATGACGTGGGGAATGTCACCGACTTCGCGGGACAGGCACATAATGGATCCGACCTCACTGGTGGGGCTGAATTAGTTGGAGCAACAAACATAGATGGGTGGTGTCTCTATTAAAGAAAATATGAGGAAGACACTCGCCAGAAAAAGCGGGACAAGAATACATTGGAGCGAGTGAAACACCCCCAAAGACGGGAGCAAGGTCATCACGGTCCGCAAGGCGACCCCAGCGGCTCACGGGACGGATACCGGGTGGAACAACAGTTTCGGTGACGGGCTGGCCCAATGGAACGGCTCGCTGTACTTCACGACGGACTACTACGTCATTGACGGGGTCACCGGCGGCGGACCCGGCTCCTGGGAACAGGGCTTCGGGTGTGCCTTCGACTTCACCGGCTGGCACCTGGTTCACCTGGAGGGCCCGCGCCATGACATCACCTTCCGGCACTGTGACCTGGAGAGTGGGGGCCGGGCCTCGACGTATACCGAGGACCAGATCTTCTATGCCATCGGCGGACCCTACAACCTGGTCCTGTCCTACTGCTGGCTGCATGACGTGAGAGGGTGCCAGTTGCTCACCCACAGCGGGCATGACTACCTGATCGAGTTCTCGAAGTTCTCGCGCAACGGGGGCGGCGGCTTGACTTCCCACCGCGAAGCCTGGTCCGGCTCCAATGAGTGCAACGTGGTCCTGCGGCACTGTTTCTTCGAGGACATCAGCAACACCGCATTCATCGGGCTGGTCAACGGCTTCGGGGAGGCGGCCATCTGGTCGATCTATGGCAACCTGTTTGTCCACAGCGGGAACCTGGTTGAAGCAGATAACCAGATCAACCCGGCGGTGATCCTCACCAAAAGCCTGGAGGCACGCGAGCGTGTCAAAAAACGCCTGGA
>CAYZUX010000272.1:0-7548 GCA_964481775.1 uncultured bacterium
TAGCGCATGATATCCACCGAGTGAGTGCCGTTGTCGATCAACACCCCGCCCCCGCTGATGGCGGGCTTGGAGTTCCAGCGGTTGCTCATATCGACTCGCGCGGTGAAGGCATTCTCAAAGAGGATAATCTCACCCAGGATCCCTGAGGTCACGATGCTCTTGGCCTTGATGACATCTTCGACATAGCGGAACTTGGAGGCCATGGTCAGGATCACACCGGCTTTCTCAGCCGTGTTGACAATCTGCCGGGCTTCCTCTGTACCGGGGCAAAGGGGTTTTTCGCACAGGACATGAACCCCTTTTTCCAGGAAGTGGGTGCAGATCTCCGGGTGAGTTGAGGGCGGGGTGCAGACAATAACCGCGTCGCATTGGACCTTCTCAGACAGGGCTTTGTGAGATTTGTAGCTCGGACAACCGATTCCCTCAGCCATTGCCTGCCCGGCTTCGGGGCGGGTGTCTGCCACGGCCACGACTTTCCCCAGCGCCGTTAATCCGAAGGCTTGAGCATAGGACTGGGCAATTCCCCCCGCTCCGATGATGGCGAAATTCAGTGGTTGTTGAGAGGTCATCACTTTCCTCCAATCAATCGTCCGACCGCTTCACGAACCGATGCGGCAATGTAGTCCACATGCTCCTCGGTAAAGCGTTCGTTCCAGGGTAGAACCAGGACCTTCTCAAGTCCCTCGAAGGTTCCCGGGAACTTTGCGGGTGTGTAATCCACTGCCTCGGGACGAGCCAGGGTGAAGGGGAAACGGCTTTTGCCGAAGGTTCGCTGTTCGCGGAAGATCGAACACTGGAAGGCCGGCTTCTGGATATAACGTGGTGCGGTGGGAATCTCCCAGCCCTTGAGAGCTGCTCCCAGTGCTGGTGATCCGCCTGGAATCACATTTCCATCGACCCGCAGGCAGTACTTCCAGTAGGTGTGCCCATCGCCCGGATGGACAAAGGGGATTTCAACGCCTGGTATCCCTGTCATCTTCTCATCCATCCGCCTGGCCATGGTGACTCGTTGGCTTACTCCCGCAACAAGTTTGTTGAGTTGGGCGGAAGCAACCGCACCGACCAGCTCGCTCATCCGGTAATTGAGCGCCAGGAAGTAATGGTCTGGATTCGGTTCCCCATAGGGCCAGGCCTTGTTAATGAAATGCAGCATCCGTTTCGATAGAGTCTCATCATCCGAGATGACAATTCCCCCTTCGCCGGTGGTGATGTGCTTGCTCTGCTGCAGGCTGAAGCACCCGATGGCCCCGAAGGTCCCCACCTTCTTCCCCTGGCAGGTGGACTCATAGGCCTGGGCACAATCCTCAATCACGGGCAGGTTGTGCTTGTTGGCCAGTTCCATGATTGCGGGCATCTGGCAGGGATTGCCGAAAAGGTGAGTCACGATGATCGCGCGTGTGCGTTCGCTGAGGCATGGCGCGATGGTCTTGGCGGTGACATTGTAAGTGCGTGGATCCACATCGGCAAAGACCGGGATAGCTCCCTGGTAGAGGATGGGAGCCAGTGCCCCCATGTCGGTGATGGGAGTGGTGACAATTTCATCACCGGGTTCCGGATCGATGGCAGCAATGGCGGTATGGATAGCCGCCGATCCCGACGCGCAGGCATATCCAAATTGGCAGCCCATGAGTTGAGCGAATCTTTTTTCGAAGTCCTTGGTGAATTTTCCCTTGGTGCATGTCAGAACTCCGCTGGCAATGGCTTGACTGACCGCTGCAACCTCCTCTTCGCCGAGAGTCCTTCCACTTGCGTCCTGGTCGGATGGGAGTCGTAGAATACGCTGTTCTGGATGGTTGGTTGAGCTAGACGTGATGACCGCCTCCTTGATTGGGTAGTACCAGCGGAGAGGGTTCTTCATTTTGTTCCGCTGGACCATTTATCGGCTTCGGGATAGCCTCCCGATACCGGTATTTTCTTAGATCTCTGCGCTCAAAAAGGATCCGGGTGATTAAGCGAAGATGCCCGAGGATTGTCTTCACGACCTTCATCTTGGATTGTCCCAATAGACGGACCTCCAGGACAGCGGGAAATTCCACTATCCGGTGGCCCAGCAGGTTCAGGAGCACCAGCATCTCAGCCACTCCCAGGAATCCGCCTTCACTGAGAGTGATTTCGGTCACGGTGCTGCGCCGGTAGACCCGAAAGCAACTGGTGTAGGTCGACAATTTCTGAGGGACAATCCACCCGTAGATCATGGAGAGACCCCTCGAAAGCCCCAGACGCCAGCCCGGAACATTAAGCACCCTTCCAAGCGGGTGATAGGGCGAGGCGGTTACCAGATCGACCCCTTCCGTCAATAAAGGAAGCATCGCCTTGAGTTGGTGGGGATCATACGTACAGTCGCAATCAATCGAGGCCACCAGCTCCGTCTCGGCGTGGCGTAATCCAGTCAAAATAGCCGCTGCTACTCCAAGATTTTTGGGATGACGCAGCAGGCGGCACTTCGGATTCTTTCCAAATATCCTTTGCAGTGTCTCCCAGGTGGCATCACGGCTATTGTCATCCACAAAGATGTAGAAAAGCTCATACTCAGGAGCCAGGGACTCTTCGACGCTCCTGAGAGTGTTTGCCAGGTAAGAAAGTGACAACTCCTCGTTATAACAGGGTACGACAAGGGTCACTGGCTGGTTCAACCTGGTGGCGGTCTGCCTGGAAAGCCGAATGTCAGTGCCGCTGTGGATTGCATAAAGTCTTGGTTCACGCCATTGATCTGTGGCATGAACTGGATTGCTTTTTGTCAAATGCACTGGGAGCTGTAAGTAGTTGGCAATTCCCATGAAACGGTAGCGGTGCAGATACGCCGGAATCAGCCATGACATCTTGCCCAGATTCCGGTATTGACGAATCCTCTGCCACAGGGGAGCTGCATTGATGCGAGGCTGATGGGGATCCAGTTCCCAGACATGGAAATACATGACAAAAGGAGCTTCATAGGCTCGCTCCCAGCGCGCCACCCAACGCTCCATCATCCAGTTGGGGATCTGACGGTGGTAATTGCCACCGGCGATCGGTAGACACCATCCTCCCAGGCTGATGCTCGGAAGCGGGAACTCCCAGATCGTTATTTCATTTTTGTGGTGTTGGTGTGCAAACCGGCGCCAGGGTTCATGGGCATAAGTGCGGAATTGCGGACAGATGCTCGAATCATAGGCGAATCCTTCCTCTGAAAGGATATCCAAAGCCCACAAGTCCTCTGGACGGAACCAGCCTCGTGCTGTCCGGTAACCATAGACCTTCCTTCCAGACGCCCTCTCAATGGCTTCCCGGGATCTCTTAAGGTCATCACGGAACTCGGAGGGAGTCATCTCTCGGATACTGCGATGGTAGTACCCCTTCGAAGCGACCTCGTGCCCCCGCTCCGCGACTTGACGGATGACCTCGGGGAGTTGATCCGCAACCCAACCCAGGGCAAAGAAGGTTGCCTTTACACCATATTCATCCAGTAAATCCAGAGTCTTTTGCGTGTTCCTCTCGACTCGGGTTTCAAACCGGTACCAGTTCTGAGGCGGGATCACACTGCGCAAGGTGCCCACCTGGAAATAATCCTCCAGATGAACCGTCAAGAGGTGGACTTTGCCCTGAGGCGAGGCAAGGGCATTCATCTCGGCTGCTCAACAATTCCCTAGGATGTGTTTCGCCATCCCCTCAAATGGACACTAACAATCTACAGTGATATCGTGAAAAAGTCAAGTATAAAAATAAAATCAAGAATGATGGTCTGATTCAATCCCATTTAACGGGGGGTGAATACCTTCATGTCTTCAATGATCGATTGTGTGATCGATCCCTGGGCTACCTGATGTTCCATTAGCGAAAACTGACAAAAAGGGTTGAGGATGTATCCCGTGTTGTCCGAAGGTAAGAAACGAAGAGAGGTGGTGGCGGGACCCGGGATCGAACCGGGGACACAAGGATTTTCAGTCCTCTGCTCTACCAGCTGAGCTATCCCGCCAGAATGAGGGTAAACCTATCTGAGGGGGGCGCCTCTGTCTAGGGTTACCGGAGCCGGGAAATCATTCACGGCGGTATTTTTGTGCAGCTCCCGAAGGACCGCTATCTCGATCCCAGATATTCGATGTGGATTCCTTTGGCGGGGACTTCGGTTTCTCTGCCTCCGGGGGAGGCATGCCCAAACGCTCACTACAGCGGACACAAACACGTCCGGTAACAATCGTAACCCCGCATATCAGGCACTTCACCCCACCCCCCTCGATATTGACTATGGTCAAACGTTTTTCGCTGATCCATCTCTCAATGTCATCGAGATAGATGTTAAGGGTATTGGAGACATCCTCCAATGATTCCCCGGGATGGTCGCGCATATAGATTTGAACCATGAGGATTTCTTTCTCTTCCTCAAGTTCGCATGGGTGGCAAACTGACAACTTTACGCGGTTAAAGAGCTTTCCGCAACGAACACATTTGGCCAGTTCCATCGGCTCGCTCCACCTCGGTTAAGATGATTGTTAATCTATCATGTCAGGGCCGGGGAATCATCAGGAAAGTGCTGATGCATACATCGCCAGGGCATTTTCCAGGGGAATTTCCCACAACAACTCCGTTGTGGTTCCCATGTAGTAACCCCTTCGGCCGGTATCGCGCATGGCTTCCTGACAGGCTTCACGGACCTGTTCCGGTGTTCCCAGAGCAAGCAGCTGGCTGACATCGATACCTCCCGCCAGAAAAAGCCGGGGGTATCTCTGACGGACTTCCTTTACGGTCATCCCCGCTTGAGTCTCGATTGGATTGAGACCATCGATCCCGGCAGAGACCAGGTCATCCAGAATCATCCAAAGATTGCCGTCTGAATGAAAAAGGCAGATCACATCACGGGAGTGCCAGGCTTCCACCAGTCGCTTCAGACGCGGCACCCATAACCGCCGTAACCAGGCCGGTGAGAAAAGCGGCCCCGTTTTATGGGCAATATCATCATAGGTCAACACAATCGGAACCAGCTCGGGATCTGCGATGGCTGCCACACGGCGCAGCTCGGCTTGTAAACGGGCCTCAAGCCATTCCTCAATCATCTCTGGAGCATCACCAAGGAGCTCAACAAACAACTCCATACCCAGAGCCCAGTAAATCTCGGTCAGTCCCACTCCACTCTCCACGACAAACACCGCAGGGTCTTGCCGTCCAGTGGGATCTCCCTCCGCGAATGAGGCCAGTTTTCGTTCCACCATCTTCCGGTAAGCTTCGACATGACTGTTTTCGAAGATCCAGTCATTGGTCTCCCTGATCCTCTTTTGTATCCAGATCTTTGCACTACCCGCATCCTGGAAGGGTCGATGCACCACCCAACTCGTCCAGCGTTCGATCTGGAGCACAATTCCATCATCGCGGGTTAAAAACCCCGGTTGTTGTGGTCCGCTGACCATGCGGGTCATATCCAATGCGCGTCCAATCGCCAATCCGGTTGTCCAATCCCCATCCTCCACCACCAGCTTCCGACCCGCGTAGTACTCGATGACTTGATCATTTTGGAAGATGTCATAGAGCGGAACCCGGTCGGTTTCCTCGAAGCGTGCTGTTCGCAGAACCCGTTCTCTCTTGGTCATCGGGGTCATGTCAGTCCTCTCCTCCTGATGGTCGAAAAGACATACCATTATCCCATGCTCACTGATAGGGGACAGGGTTCCGATCGGGATGATTTCGGGCTAACTTATGGGTGTGAAACGGTACGACCTGATCTTCTGGTTCCGTGTGTTTGTTCTGATTACCACTATTCCGGCGTGGGTGACCCTGATGTTGTCCCCATACCGTTGGACAATTCTCCCTCATTGTGGCTTGATTACCGGAACGCTCTTCCTGTGGGTGATCTCGGATATCGCTGCAAGCTTGCGCCGTCTTCAAATCTTCCTCGAATCAAGCGTGCCTGAGTCTGAACCAGATCTCCCGATGAAACAGAAAAAGACTCCCAAGGATCCCTCGGAAGTGCTGCTTGATATGGCCAACTACAAACGTCTGGGAGACCGTACTTTCAAAGCCGATGGAACCAAGACCTGCCGGAACTGTAAGAGCCTGAAATCCGATGACCTGGTTTGCCTGGTGGATGGTGTTTCCCTGCAGGGGATCACCATCTCGGCGGTGGGATGCCAGCACTGGCAACCAGCCCTCAAAGTGACGGGAGCACCCGATCCGAATGCGCCCAATGGCGCCACTAAACACACCGTTCCCCACCCGCCGCAACAGGAAGCATGACCCCTGACCGTCCCCGCTGGTATGAAGAGTGGTTCAATGAGGCGTACCTTCGCGTATATTCGCACCGGGATGCCAGACTCGCCGAATTGGAAGTCGATTTTCTGATCGCTACCTTTGCTCCTGCCAGGACTGACCGTATTCTGGATCTCTGCTGTGGTGCTGGACGTCACCTTTCGAGACTCCACCACCTTGGCTTTACGAATTCGGTGGGGATGGATCTATCTCCACACCTTCTGGAAGCGGCCCGGCAAACAACCGGGGGTTCAGGCAAGGTGAACCTGGTAAGAGGCGACATGCGCGCCCTTCCCTTCGGCCCGAGTTTCCAGGTTGTCCTCTCACTGTTCACCAGCTTTGGTTATTTCTATGAAGAAGAGGAAAACCAACGAACCCTTCATGAAGTCCGGCGGGTGCTACTCCCGGGCGGTTGCTTCCTGTTGGACCTGGTTCCACTGGCAGCGGTGGACCGCCTGGTAGCCAGGAGTGAAAAGGAATCGGGTGGTCTCCATATCGTGGAAAAGCGGCGTTTCGATCCCGTCCGCCGACGGGTTGAAAAGGAGATCGAAATCTCCGGGCCAGATGGCCAGCACACGTTCCTGGAGTCGGTCCGGGTCTATTCCTTTGGAGAAACCAACCGGATGCTTGCGGAAGCAGGACTCTGTCTGACAGATGTGCGAGGGGATTTCAGGGGCGGGCCATTCCAGCCCGACAGTGAACGTATGATTCTTATCGGCAAGACAGCCGATCGATGACAGGTTGATCTAGTTCACTGGTTTGGCGGCGATCTCCGCCATTTTAAACAGGGCTTCCTGGTAGCCTGCCAAAAGCGGGGGAAAATCAATTTCGAGGATGTCCACCAGGTCGAGAGTATCCTGATCCTCAATAGCGCGCTGAACTTCCTCGAGAATGTCGTTGAGCCGTCCCACAATCTTTTCCGCGGAAACCATCTCTCCTTCTGTGGGAGGAACCCCATGAATCTGGACGGCATTCCATTCAAGGCCGACCACACGCATGGCGCTTTCTGTCCCCGAGGCCAATTCCAGCCAGAGGTTGATGGCTTCAACCAGGTGGGACATGCCTTCCGGAACATCCCCTTTTCGCAGCCTGGCGCTTGTCTCCGCAAAAGCGTCGGACACCTGGGCCAGATGCTCTCCGCAACTTTGCAGGACCTCAGAGGCAACTTCACGAGAGGGGCCAGTCGTGATTTCCAGGAGGCCTACCCTTTCATAGGGAAGCCCGCTTGGAAGCTCATTCCCACCAAACACACGTCGGTTGTCCGCATGAATGAGTGTGATAACCCGGCGCCTCTCGCGACAGGCTTGCGTGACTTGTGTCAGTAGCTCCGGGAAG
>CAYZUX010000273.1:0-7415 GCA_964481775.1 uncultured bacterium
CTGATTGTGCTCATTTTCATGCTTTGTGGGTGTCGTGAAGCGACATGATTACTCCACCTGAATGAAAAACCTTTGATTGACAGCCATCACCTTCGGGACCTAAACTCCCTTGGTTTGGATGGATTTGCGGGAACAGGAGCTGTTCTCCCTCAAAACCTCCATTTCGCATTCCATGGCGTATCATCTGTTTTTTCCCATCCCGCACCCGGGCTCGTACGCCTTGCCGGTTTTCAAGGCTGGCCTGTGGGCAGGGTGCCAGGTGAGGTGACACATTGTTCTTCGCTGTCGGGACGATCAACCTGGTTCTTTTGACAGTCCTGGCGATGCTGGTTTTCCAGATCCGTGGATTCGTACGCAAGGCTGACCAGTATTCCACCTCCCATGAGGAGGCGATTCTTCACCCCCTGCTGGATTTTGAACAGATTCGGTCGATTCCCACGGGACGTGATATTGAGCTGCTTTTCCTTTCCCTCATCATCCTGTTGATTTCGAATTTCATCGCACTGGTGCAAACCGATGTGAAGAGCCTGGCCGAGGTCTACCCGCAGTGGTGGGTCAGTTTCGAGACCATGGGGGTGCTGGTTTTCATCCATTCCCTTCTGCGTTATTCGCGTCACATGGTGGAACGTGAACGAGCCGACTGGCACCGTGCTTATGACCAAACCCATGATTTCCTTCTTTTCCGGACGCTTTCCTTGTTGGTGGTCATGGGTTGCCTGATGTGGATGGCGTTTTATCTCCCCTCCTGGGAGTTCCCCAATGACCCGGATCACCTGGTGCCTTACCAGAAGCCCATCCTGGTGCTGAAGGTCTGGGTCATGATCTCCTTTGTCTATCTGCTCAACTGGGTGCTGCGGTTACGGGGAGAGATCGGGACACTGATGAAAATCATCGGCTGTGCCCTGGCGATGAGTGGTGTGGTGGGCTGCTGGCTGGCGGCCTTTTCTTTCGGAGCGAACCCCCAGAATTGGATGCTCTCCATGAATTACCACATCTGCTTCACGATCTGCTACCTGAGCCTGGTGTTACTGCTTTTCCGTGACAACATGGTCCTGCTCTCGGCCACTCACCGCGCCGCCCAAATTATCGCCGATGAAAAGCGGGTCATGCTCGATTTTCTGGTACGCATGGCGGATGACCCCAACCTGCGTTTCGACACCCCTAATTTCCAGCGCCGGATGCGCCAGGACCTGGATTACATTCTCCACCTGACACTGACCTTCGCGCTTCGTCAGAGCAATGCCAAGGCCGGCGCGGTCTACCTCCTTGATTCGGCCCTGGCCACCGGGACCAACTCGGAGGTTGGACGCTATCTCCTTCCCCGTGTGGTGGAGGGACCTTATCCCCCCTTACAGAAACTGCCCATTGATTACCTGGCCACACGCATCAAATACATCAATGAACTCTTTCTGACGGAGCGCATTGACCTGGAGGAGTATCCCTTCTTCAAACGGTTGATTGAAAACGGGAAGCTCCTGTACCTGCCTGATGCCACCGGGCAGGTGGATCTCCCCCAGCAGCCCACAGACTTTCTCAAGATCCAGACCCTGGTGGCGGTACCCCTGGCAATGAACAAGCGGGTGCTGGGAGTGCTGATCGTGGTCAACAAGTTCGCCGAGGGAGACCAGGGATGGGCCCCCTTTACCCCCCAGGATGCCTCGCTGCTCAACGCGGTCGCGGACCAGGCGGCTATCGCCATTTCGAATGCACGGATGCACGAGATCGTGGATGAACAGGAACGCCTGGAACGTGAGATCGAGATTGCCCGCAAGGTGCAGGAATCCCTGTTGCCCAACTCCCATCCGGCTGTTCCCGGTTTCGAGATTCGTGCCTTCAGCCAGGCAGCCCGGCAGATTGGGGGGGATTACTATGACTTTGTCTGGGTGGATGAAGACCACCTGGCGATTGTCATCGCCGATGTGGCCGGCAAGGGCATCCCCGGTGCGCTGACCATGGCTGCCATGCGGAGTGCTCTGCGTGCCCTGGTCCAGGAGGACATCACGGCGCGTGAGCTGACCATACGACTCAATGATTTCATTTTCGGAGACCTCAAGCGGGATGTGTTCATCTCGTTATCCCTGGCCATTCTCGATGTGACAGCCCGGACCCTTTCGATTATCCGGGCCGGTCATGAACCCACCATTCTGTTCCGCCACAAGGATACCCAGCCGAACCTGGTCATTGCCTCGGGAATGGCCCTGGGACTCGACCGAGGTTCCCTATTCAAGGAATCTCGGGAAGAATCTGTTATCAAACTGGAAACCGGGGACCTGGTCATTTTTTACACCGATGGGCTGACCGAGGCCATGAACGAAGAGGGCATGGAGTTTACCCTCGAGCGCTTCCTGGGGGTCATTCAAGAGTGCCGTGGCGCGAACCTTGAAGATCTCCTCGGCAGGGTCCGCGAAGAGGTTGACCTGTTCAATGGCGACCAGCCGCCCCATGATGATGTAACCTTGGTTGTACTCCGCGCTCAGTCAGCGCCCGCCAATGATGCCGTTATGGAAAAGGAATAGGGAGGACAGATCCTATGTGGAGGAAATTCGAGCTGGAGACGATTCCCATCCGGATGGAGGCACTCTCCATACAAAAGGTACGCATCAGCGGGTATCTGGATTCCAGTACCTTTCCCCAGCTCCAGGAGCACCTCGACAATCTCCTCAAGCAGGGCAGTCATTACTATCTCCTGGACCTGGAGAACCTCGATTACATCAGCAGCGCGGGACTGGGGGTCCTGATGGGAATCCTGCGGGAGGTGCGTGAGAAGGAGGGTGATCTGAAAATCATCAACATGTCCGAGAAAATCGCGAGGGTTTTCGATCTTCTGGGATTCTCAAGGCTCATGAAGGTATATCCCTCGGAAGCTGAGGCACTGGATTCATTCATCAATCCGGAACCAGCCCCTCCGGAGGTGGCACCAGAGGATCGGTTTTAGGCAGTGTGGAGGCACTTTGACTTTGACAGAACCCTGTCCAGACCTTTTTGAGTTCAGGATCCCCGCCAAACCGGAGTTCCTCTGTCCTCTCCGGCAGTTCATCGGAGACCTTGCACGTCAACTGGGTTTTCCCGATGGTGACGCTGACATGATCGCTCTCGCGGCGGATGAGGCGCTCGCCAATTCGGTCCGTCATGCCCGCCGTGGCCTTGGGCAGCTCGAGATCAAAATCCGTGTCGGCCAGGACTCGCTCGAAATCAGTATCCTGGATGATGGCCAGGAGTATTTCGAACGCTTTCTGCAGCCTGTGGCCCTCGATGATCACCTCAAGGAGATGCGTGAGAATGGACTCGGCCTCCACATCATCAAGACCGTGATGGACAGTGTGGAGTATGTCCGCACCGAAGACTCACGCAATGTGCTCACGCTTGTGAAATACCTTCCAGTGACCGGTTAACAGGTCCAGACCCACCCTGCACCCCCCTCACAAGGACCACTCCGCCGAATCGGATAACTCGCTGGTGTATGAACCATCTCACAGAGTTCAGGTTTTTGAAGGAGGAGATGGATTTGAGGGTGCAGGCCGTGTTTTTGCCAGTTCTGCCCTGTATTGCCCCACAAAAACCCTTATCACACAGTAACCGGGAATCGCCAGCACCATGCCGGTGACTCCGCCGATTCCCCCTCCCAGCATCAGCGCACCGATCACCACCAGGGGTTCCACATCGACGGTTCGGGACATGATCCTGGGACTGATGAAAAATCCATCCAGAGTCTGAACCAAACCGAAACTCCCAATGACCAGAAACAACTTGGTCAACACCCAGTTGGCGGTGGAATCGGGATCGAAGAATTCCAGCAATGTCAGAAAGACCGCCGGACCGAGTCCAATCGCGGGACCAAGGTAGGGAACAAAATTAAACATACCCGCCAACATGCCGATCAAAGGAGCGAAAGGAACTCGCAGAAGGATAAGGAAGAAGCTCACCAATCCTCCGACACACAGGCACACAATCAGCTGCCCGCGGATGAAACCTCCCAGCTGATGATCCAGCTGGCCGGCGACCTCCAGGAAACGTCCCCGCCATTTGGCGGGGACCAGTTCCACACAAGAACGTTTGAAGGCAGCAAAATCCAACAACATGTAAAACACAATCACCAACAGAAAAGTGAGGTAAATGACCACCGAGACCAATCCCCCCACACGGCGGTAAACCCAGGCCCACAAACCTCCCGCGCCTCCCGCCACCATCCCCGCACCGCGTAATCCATAGCTCAGAACTGTGGCAAAGTTGGACCAGGTCAACCGATCACGATTTGAATGGTAAAGACTCACCCAGTAGTGGGGATCAAGGAACGGCAATGGCGGTGGTTTTTGCAGGCGTGCACTCTGGAGATGGAGGCTTGTTTCACTTACCCCGGAAGGTGGCAAAATCTCCAGATACCCCCAGTAAAGACCTTCCGGGACAAAGATATCCATCCTCAGGAATCCCTTGGAGGGAATCGCCTGGCTCCACTGAAGCACCGGAGTAGTCACTTCGATTTCAGGAGTCGCTGTCCAGACCGCCAGACGCACGCTCCAGGCCCGTCCCGCGTCATGTACTGCTCGTGCACGGGCGATCAGGGTATAGGTCTCCTCTCCAACCAGGTCAGACACGCTTTGACGCAGGGCCCAGTGTCCACCTGTATTGCTCTGAATCCTCGCACCACCCGCTTCCTCGAGAAGAGGGCGGATCAGTGCTTCCGGAGAGAGTTCCCAATCTGCCGGATGGCCATCTTCCCATTCCGTAAATCGTCCATTCCTGACCAGGATCTGTGGTGAGAACCATTCCTCAAACACCGGTTGGACCCTCTCAGAAAGCGCGGGGAGGTAATCCTTGCGAACCTTCCGGGCGAATTGAGAACCCTCACGGAAAACCGCCGGAAGAACAGTGGAAACTGTAACGAAAAGGATCCACATAACAGACAGGTAGAGCAGGACAATGGCCAGTCCACGATGAATCCGGAAGCGTTCGCGCCTTTCTCCCGCGATCCAGTCAATCACTGGATTGAACAGGTATGCAAGGATGAAGGCCAGGGCAAAAGGCGACAGGGTTTCCAGGATGGGCCCAGACCAGAACCAAAAAGCAAGGAACACCAATAGGATTGGCAGAACCACCAGGTAAGCACGGTAGATCCCCCCGTCCCAACGGGGAGATTGAAAGTCGATATCAATTCGCATCCGGTTCTCCCGGGCGCATTATAGACAAGCGCACGCGGCTGGGAATCATGGACCAGGATCCTGCTCTAACACAGTCCCTGCAAGCGTGTAGAATGTTCCTAAAAAAGGAGAGAACTCATGGTTGACATCTATGCAAGATACACCGGAGCCTTGCGCTGCGAGGCCAAGCATGGGCCTTCGGGAAGCACCCTGTTGACCGATGCCCCTGTGGACAACCTGGGCAAGGGGGAGGCTTTTTCCCCCACCGACCTGGTCGGGACAGCGCTGGGAACCTGTATCCTCACAACCATGGGGATTGTTGCCCAGCGCAATGGATACCCTTTTGAGGAAGCCAAGGTACACGTGGTCAAGGAAATGACCACCTCTCCCCCGCGGCGGATTGCCAGGCTGGTGGTTCAGCTGGATATGCCGGGAGGACTTTCTACTGAAGCTCGCAGCAAGCTGGAACACACAGCTCACGCCTGTCCGGTCCATCGGAGCCTGCACCCGGATGTGGAGATACCCATCCGGTTCAATTACCCCGACTGAGTGACTTCATGCAGGAATCCACGTCTGTAAGGGATGGATCGACAGGGAGCGATCCTGAAGTTTTCACCATCGGGCACTCCAATTATGAAGAAGAGGTATTTCTTGAACTCCTCTCCGCCCATGGGATCGGATTACTGGTGGATGTCCGTAGCAGTCCTTACTCGAAATACACTCCTCATTTCTCCAGGGAGAACCTTGAGATTTCATTGAAAAGACTCGGAATTCGTTACCTCTTCCTGGGCAATGAATTGGGTGGCAGACCAGCAAACAATGCCTTTTATGATGAAGCGGGCTATGTGCTTTATGAGCGTCTTGCCAGGACGAAAGTCTTCCAGGCGGGTATTGCAAGGGTTCTCGAAGAAGCTCGTACGGAACGTGTGGTTCTGGTCTGCGGGGAGGAGGATCCCTCCGGTTGTCACCGTCGTCTGCTGGTGGGGAAGGTGTTGAGCGAGCAGGGGGCGAGGATTGTGCATATCCGTGGCGATGGAACCCTCCAGACAGAAGAGGAGCTCCGCCTCGCGGAAGCCGAAATGAAAAAAGAACGGACCCAAGGCCAGATGTCTCTTTTTGAGTTTGAGGAGGAACCTGAGTGGAAATCTATACGATCGGTTTTACCCAGAAAACCGCCGGAGAGTTCTTCGGGCAACTGAAGTCCGCTGGAATCAAGCGTGTCCTGGATGTCCGTCTTAACAACACCTCCCAACTGGCGCGCTTCACGAAACGGGAAGACCTTCCTTTTTTCCTGTCCGAGATCTGCGGAGCCGAGTATTTGCATGAGCCCCAGTTGGCTCCCACACAGGAAATCCTGGATGCTTTCAAAAAAGAGAAAGGGGGGTGGGAGGACTATGAACGCAGTTTTCTGGAACTCCTGCAGGAACGAGAAGTCGAGAAGGTAATCCCCCCTTGTCTGTTTGAGGTACCCACTGCATTATTGTGCAGTGAGCTGAGACCAGACAACTGCCATCGGAGGTTGGCGGCCGAGTATTTGAGGCAAAAGTGGGGAGGAGAGATACAAATCATCCATCTTTGAGGAGCTGAAGGTGCTTATTCTGGTCAACCACCTGACCCGGATGCAGCCCGGATTCTTCTGCACAGCTGGTATCGACTGGCAGACAGGCCACCACATTCGTCCCACCCTCCCCGCCCCCCAGCGCCTAGAGAACCGTTATCTTGCGTGTCATGGCGGATTTTTTGAAATGGGGGTGTTGACTGACCTTGGTCCAGCAGTACCGAAGCCCCATCCACCCGAAACCGAGGATCACCAGTTTGATCCGCGCCGGGCAAAGGCCAAAGAAACCATCAGACCCTCTCTTTTCTGGAAGGCCCTGTGCCGGGTGGCCCAGCCAAGCTTCCAGGCACTTTTTGGTCCCAGCCTGATACGCAAAGGTCCCAAGTGCCTGGCCACTCCGCCGGGAACAGGGGCCGCTTCATTAGGTTGTATCGTTCCTTATGGCAAACCCCGGTTGTATGTCGATGTGAAAGAAGGGAAAAATCCTCGCATACGTCTTGAAACCAGTGATGGAACTTATCCGGTCGATCTGGCGGTAACTGATATCCGCCTTTTCAGGCCGGATCATGTGACTCCCGATGAAGTGAGAGTCCGGGAGGTAGCGGCCAGGCTCACGAACGGCACCGGTGTGATCCTCAGCGTGGGGCTGACACGGGCCTATTCTCCCGCACCTGACCAGCTTCCCTATCATTACCTCCAGGTCAACAACATCCACCTGGAGG
>CAYZUX010000274.1:0-7313 GCA_964481775.1 uncultured bacterium
CTACAATTTGATAATAATCCACATTGTCTGAAGCCCCGAAGAGACCTTTCAGCCAGAGGTAACCGCCGAACGGCGAATCCCAGTAAGCGGGGATATGGAACTGATCCGCCGCTATGGCATCAACCCTCAACAATCCAAAAGATGGATCGCCGGGATCGTTAACGATCTGGTTGATGGGGACATTTCCAATGCCCGTGAAGATGAATCCAGAACCCGGGTGGGAAGACTCGCCCGGTTCAAGCAGCTGGCCACCATACGCTCCCATATCATTCCTGGAACCATCGAGGTCATTGTACTGGGCCGCCGGATCACCGGCATCGATACACGGAGAGAATTGAGTCAGATGGAAGTCCCAGTGATTTATATCCACAAACCTCGGATCGAGGGAAATGGCGCCGATTCCACCGGAGACCTCACTCCAGGAAACAGTATTGTGTTCGGCATAGTAGGAGCCCCCGCCGGTCACATTCGCCGGATCCAGCACATTATTGTAGCTGACAATGGGTGTACATGGCAGGCGCCACAAAATCCCTCCAACCGGATTGGTGTTCCCTCGAACGATGATGTTGTTTTTAATCACCGGTGATCCCGCGCCGATATTCAATGCCGCAAAAGAGATCGCGGCATAGTAGTTGTAGTTATAGATCGTGTTATTCTCGATGGTTGGTACACAGTTCCCCTGAGCACGAATTCCCATGCCCCCCACATTCGAAATGACGTTATTCCGGATAACTGGGGAAGAGTTATCCATCCGGATTCCATCAGCTGCGAGAGAGAAAATGTCCGTAAAAGAGATGAAATTCTCACGTACCGTCAGATTGGATCCGGAACAGTAGATGCCCAGGTCGCAGCCCCGTATAGTGAAACCCATCAGGACTGTATTCGCTCCGATATTGATGCAGGAGATCCCGGTTCCATCGGTAATTGGATCAATCACTGTGGTGTCCGCACCGGAGCCGATCAGGTTGACCCCATCACGCATCACCACATTCTGCGGGTACGATCCAGGAAGCACTCGTACAGACTGCGAACCGGCCACTGCTGTGTTAATCGCGGTGTTGATGGAGCTGAACGGGTGCTGCTCAGTTCCGTCTTGAAATGCTCCCGCGTCATCATCGACCCACACCGTGTCCCCCGGGACCACCTTCCCGCTGGATTTCAGCGAAACTGACGGGATATCAGGGGGTGGCAACGGATCCAACGGACCGATCTGGCCTTCCGATGTCGCTGGGACAGGATCGGGACAGGTGGCGCAGGGAAGATTGATCTTCGCGTTCTCGGTTTTGAATGGCATTGTCTCCACCGCATGAAGATCCGTGACTGTCCAGGCCTGGAGATACCAGTTGCCGTTGGTGGCGCGTGTTCCGCCAGAGAGATGGAAGGCATAGGCGCAGTTCTCCCAGGGGACAGGATCACCTTCCGCATCAACCGGTTGGCGTGCAGAGAGCTCGAAATTGAGGACACCGGGCCAAGTGGGTGGGGGAGAATCATGGGCGCCAACATACTGGTCATAGGTGAAGCTTCCCCCATAGTGGCTGTGTCCCCATGCACAGGTCAGTGAATAGTAGTTCATAAATCCGGTTGGATGAAATGCCGTGATGTTAAAGATGAGATTGGAATCCCCTCCATGTGGGAAAAGGATCTCTTCGCATTCAATGATGTTGGTGTGATCGGAATACATGATATTGTTGATGCGCAGCTGCATCGGGGTATTGTCCAGGTGAATCACCAGGTGGTCGAGTTCATTGGGAGGTAAACTCACTGGAATGACCGTATTGGGACCAGTTCGACGAAAAGCCGCATAGTCCAGCCGGTACCGGCCATTCAGTCCAGCGGTGTTCCACACAATCCGCAGGTCTTCCTCGCTCCAGTACCCTTCTTTATTGAGTTCGTAGAGGTGAGACACCCCTCCGATGGTCTGGGGACCCATCTGGACCGTGGTCGTGTTCACTGTGCCGTCCGGATTGATGGTGAAATGCAGTTTGAATAGCCCACTGTCGAGCGGAGTGGGGGCGGGGGCGCCCTCTGGGGTGATCAGTATCTGGTAAAAATCAACCGGATCACTCGCTCCGAACAGACCCCGGATCCACAGCTCACCACCGAAAGGCGAATCAACAAACCGGGGAATGTGATAATCCGCCGCGGCAGTAGCGGAAACATTCACGAGACCGTAAGTCAGTGAGGCCATATTCTGATCGATTTCGGTTACTGGAACCTTCCCGATCGAGGTGAAGATGAATCCACTCCCTGGATGGCCGCTACCCCCCAGGTTAAAGGGATGTCCGCCATAAGCCCCCATGTCATTTCGCGATCCATCTGAATCGTTGTACTCGGGAGCCGGGTTGCCAGTGTTAATGCAGGGCGAATCGGGTTTCAGATAAAAGCTGTCATTGGCCACATCCACAAAGGAGGGATCCTCCGAGATTGCTCCTGGGCCGCCTGGGGCCTCATGCCAACCGGCACCATCATGATAAGCATAATACGAACCTACGCCAGTCACATTCGCCGGATCAACCACATCATTATATGCAATGACGGGTGAACAAGGCAGTCTCCAGAGGATGCCTCCCACAGGCTCCTCATTTCCGCGTACGACGATGTTGTTCATAATTGTGGGTGTGACTGCTCCGATATTTAACGCGGCGAATGAGATCGCTGCGTAATATCCGTAGTCAAAGATCGTGTTGTTGATGATCCGTGGAGCACTGTTTCCCTGTCCACGGATTCCCATTCCACCGACATGGGAAATGACGTTGTTCTGAATGAGTGGTGAGGAATCATCCAAACGGATCCCATCTGCCAGAATGAGGGGGTCATTCTCCATGTGAGTGATGATGTTGTCGTGGATGACCGGTGAGGAAGAGCTGCAGTGAATCCCCACCTCCCCTTTGGTGAGCTTGAAGCCCGCGATGAGGGATTGGGGTCCCACGCTGATACACCGGATCGTGGTGGAGATCCCCTCGATGATTGTGTTGACCGCGCCGGCTCCAATTAACTTGACCCCGTCTTTCATGAAGACATCCTCGTGGTAGGTCCCAGCCCGGACACGGATGGTATGCGTGACTGCCACATTCATCGCAGCCGCAATGGTGCTGAAGGGATAGGTGGATGTGCCATTCTCGAATCCTCCCACGTTATCATCATCCACCCAGATCGGATCGGCATAGGTGACTGGAGTGACACTACGGTGCAGGGAGAGGGTGTCAAACATGACCATGCTCCCTTTTTCCAGGGCCGAATACTCCACCCAGGCAATGCTGTTTGAATCAGCCGAGACCTTCAAAAGAGTTTCGCGTGTGGGAGGGGTGGATTCACGCTCATCGCTGTCGATCAGCTTTCCGCGTGAATTATACGCTCTAAGGTAGGGCATTCCCTTGCTGTCAAGCGGAATGACAGCCACACTCATCTCGGATACGGGTGGAGAGAACTCTGCAATGATTTTTCCAAACTTGTCATTGAAGTCAGTCGCGAGGGGGGCCTTGAAGATGGTCTGTATGTTGGGAGGCGTATCTGGAGAGTAATTCGGGGGGAGATACTTCCGCGCATAAACGGATTTGTCTTCATTGGGCCCCCTCGATGAGAAACGAACCCCGTATGATGCATAGATTTCATCCACTGGGGTATCGTCAGCAATCTCCTTGCCTGAAGGACCCACATCGAAGTTGATCACCGCATCTTGAGGTACCCGGGCAGGAGCGGGAACAGATGCAAGTACCAGAACGGCGAGGCAGGTCAGACAAAAACTGTGAATTTTTCGAGTTCCCAGCTCAGGACAGCAGTTCACCTTGACTGACTTCTTCATGGCAGCCTCCAGGAACCAGTTTATTTTAGACAGGCCAAGGGCCTGGTTCGACGATTACTTGTTGGAGTCTGAATCAACCAATAGAAATAGAGATAAAGAATCTGATCGCATTGGGTGCGAGTTCAGCGCTGGGGAAATAAAAATTATCCTCTATCTTGTATACCACTCCAGAATTGGAGGGTCAATCAAAAAAAGAGGAAAAAGATGAGGGTTGTGTAGTTAGGGTCTACGATCTCCCCCGCTGATCTGCTGGATGACAATGGGTCCCGCCAGCCCCCCACCACGCGATTCACGTTCAAATGCAAGTGCCCGGACATGGTAGGGACTCGGCCACCCATCACCTTTCTTCTGCGACCAAAGCTCCTCCACACGCTGTGAGGTCAGCTCGTTGGCCAGGGTGTTGGCCACCCGGATGACAATCTGGTGGGAACCAGACGAAAGGGGAGGGAGTTCAAGTTGCCATGGCTGCCATAGAAGGGAGCCTATCGGTTTCTCATCCACAAAAACAGTCGCAGCATATTCAACGGGTCCTGTGGACAGCCTCAGTGGTGACTTATCCCAACCCGCTGGAAGCACAAAATCCGCGGCATAATCGACTTCACCGGAAAAATCCTCCCCCAGCCAGTCTTTCCACTTCGCTGCCTTCTCAAAGGGTATACCAGGTTCCTTCAATTTCTCAATCATGAAATCGTGGTCTCCCACTGCAAAGCGCCTTATTGGAAGGGCAGTGAGGATTGAGTCCAAAGGGATTTTCTCTCCGGATGGCTCCGATTCATTCTTGTCTTGCAGCGAGTCATTGGTGATCAGAAAGAGAGCTGATTCACCAGGCAGGAGTTCAAGTCTGACAGCATTTCCATTCAGGTCTGCACTGAAGACATCTCCAGTGAGTGGATCCATTCTCTGAATGGCTTTCCCGGGAAGAGGGAACTCCCCGGAATATATGGTATTCCCCTCATTAAAGAGGAACAGAACTTCGCCATTCCCGCAGGCACGGACCAGAACACGAATCCCGCGATCCGGGGGAGAGATCTTCACCAGAGGAGTCGCATCAGAAACGATTTCCTCAACTGTCCCGATCTTCATTGAGTCAAGATCTCCATGTCCTGGTTTTCCAGTAGTTCCCGGGTGATGTGTCTCACACAAGACTTCTCCTCCTGAGGCGGCAAAAGCCTGGAGTTTCTTCCAGGACTCCGGAGCCATCCAGGAAACTTCCCCCACCAGGATCGTGTGGTAGCGCATGGGGCCAACGGATAGTTCACCCCTCTCGACCTTTGTCGAGGGATCGGAGAGAAGGTCATCATCGATGATGTCCACACCACACTGGTGCGCCAGGAGTTCCGCCACAATCCGGTCATGGGACTCAGCCGCTTTCTTTCCATCTTCAGGACCCAAGGCCCACATATCCCGGACAGGATAATAGACCGCCGTATCGATCCTGGGGTTGCCAACTGAAAGTGCATAACCCAACCGAGCCACATAAGCATGATATCCATTCAGATGATCCCAGAGAGGATTACACCTGCCAAAATGGGGACGTTCCCCGGTCATGTGATGATCCAGGGTACTGAGGGGATAACATCCAATCACCATCAGATTCAGACCGCGTACATACTGATAGTCCGTCAGCCAGCGCATCTGTTCCGGGGTGATTCCATTCCCATATACGGCAAAGGACTCGGTGAAGGCATAACGGGTTCCATTCTGATGAGCTACACTGGCCGCGAAGAGTGGGAAATGATGCTGATTTTCTCGTCCTGGAAAAAGTTGACGCCAGATCAGGTCGACTCCGGGCACATCCAGATAGCGCAACCCGCGCAGGACATGCCCGAAGCCATGTACAACTGCGTTGATGGTTTGATCTTCTCCTCCCAGATGGCCCGCTGAGGCGAGGCCATTCTCACGGCACCGGTTGCGCAGCGTCTTGAAATAACTGTCTCGGAATCGTGCGGTCCACAGGTCGAAGAAACGTACACGCTGGAGTTGGTCCTCAAGAGTCATGTCCATGCCAGGCTTGTCTAGCAGCGCGGGCAGAGCGGAGTAGATGGGTTCGCCATAAACCTGCTCCCAGAGTGATTCCATTCCCGGAGTCCAGGTCAGGCTTTTCCCCGGATCAGGTGGGGGTACAGCAGGTTCATCGGTGAAGACAAACTGGACTGTTTCACCGAAGGAGGAACCGATGACTGACTTGTATCCCTCATGGGTCAGCGAGATAAACCGTTGCACCGCGGATGGATTCAACAAATCCGGAACACCCGCTTGCGTGATTTGAAACAGACTCCCTTTTTCACCCTCACCGGGTGTCCAGGTTTCGCCCGGCCTGAAAACTTTACGGCCCGGTTCCACAATCAACGCGAATGCATCAGCAGGCACCTGGTAAGATCCAGAGACTGAATTCACCTCCTGCGCTTCCAGGCGTTGCAACTGCAGCTCGGGATGTCCCTCCACCACCTTGCCCAGCGCGCGTCCCGATGGCCAGCCCCCCTCATCATACAGCCACCAGTTCATGCCCAGCCGTTCCGCCTCTTTGACTGCCAGATGGACCCGCTCGAAAAAATCCGGTGTCAGGTAATCCGGGTCCATGTGGTTGTTAGTGGACTGGGGACGGAAGCCATGCGGCATGGGGAGCATGGTCACGCTGCGGGCTCCATGCTCCGACATATCCTGGAGCTGCTCACAAAGGACTCTTTCATCGAGTTTTTCATTCCAGAGCCAGAAGTAGCCTGGCCAGAACTGGGAGGGAGGATTTTTGAATTGAGCGGGATCAAAATCCGGCACCAAGGCAAGGAATCCTGGCGGCTCACTTACATTGGAGGAACCAGCGTACCCAGTACATACCGCGCACACCAGAGAAAAAAACGCATTCGCTTTGTGCATGAGGCCTTCCTCTCAACCTGGCAACATCTCCCTGGAGGTGTTTCTCCAGGGTAATGGGGGTAGGATACAACTTCTTTTAAGGAGGCGGTAACCATGAAGTTGGGAAGGTCTTTGATAACCCTCCTGGAGGTGATCTGCATGTCTTTGTTTATCCCCCAGGGCGAAATAAACGCCCATCAGCCCGAGGTCCGTGACCTGAATGGAGCGCCCGCTTTGTATGTTGATGGCAAACCACTCTTCACGACGATGATCATGGCTCCCTGGCACCTTCATGAATCCACCGAACAGGGACAGGTCAAGCTGCGCGCGGAAGCTGAAGCGGGATATGAGCTCCACAGTACCTGTGATGAGCTGACCTTGCGTGATTTTGAGAAGATGTGGACTGGCCCCGGGCAATACAATTATGAGCTGGTCGATGCCAAGCTCCGTGCGATTCAACAATTCCACCCCAAGGCCTTCATCTTCATCAAGCTCTATGTTCAGGCTCCCCGCTGGTGGGTGGAATCACACCCGGAGGAGTGGGTTCATTATGCCTCTGGTTATGAGCCCGACCGTTCGGCGGGAGTCACCGTCAACAATGGAGCCAAGGAATCCACCTTCATCTCCTATGCCTCGAAGCCCTGGCAGGAAGATGCCA
>CAYZUX010000275.1:0-7275 GCA_964481775.1 uncultured bacterium
GAGGGACTTCAAAGCCTGAATAAAGACAGGCGAAGTATTCAGCGCTGGGATAAGCCAGAGCTTGCCGCCAGATTCCTGTTCGAACTTATGGCGGTATTCGATGCCGATCTCGTGGAAGGTTTCGACACAATCGGCGGTGAAACTGATTGGACAGACGGCTACGTTTTTGGTCCCATGGGAAGCCAGCCCATGGAGAACCTGCTTGGTGGATGGCCCCAGCCATTCGACCGGTCCCAAACGGCTTTGATAGGAAGTTACGATACGGTCGGCTGGCCAGTTGAGTAGTTGAGACACTCCCTGAATGCAGGCGGTCGTTTCCTTCTGGTAGGGATCTCCCGCCGCGATGTAGGAAAGGGGCAAGCCATGCGCAGAAAAGAGAAGCATGGTGGTTTCCGGGGTCAGCTTGTTGCGGTCGAGATAATCCTGGATCTGCCAGGCTTGTGCTTCCCAATAAGGACGGAAATCATGCCAGGAAGAAACCACATGGACCTGGTACTGGAGGCCCCGCCGTGCCAGAAGAGTGTAGGCCTGTGTCAGTGCAGTCCCGGTGGTAGGACGTGAGAAATGGGGATACATGGGAAGCAGCAGGAGGCGTCTGATTTCACCGGAACCAATCTGATTGAGGACCGAATCAAGGCTGGGTTGCCCATAGCGCATGGCCAGCTCGACACGATAAGCGGGGCCGAGTTCGGTTTGCAGGGCGGCCACCTGATCCTGGCTGATGGCCAGCAGGGGAGAACCGCGATCGGTCCAGATCTGGGCATAGTTGGCGGCGGACTTTTTGGCACGGAAGAAGGCGATCAGGTGGGCCAGCAAGGGGGTCGCCCATTTCCAGCCTCGGGGTAACTTGATGACCTCGGGATCGCCCAGGAATTCGGCCAAATAGGCACGGACCACCTTCGGATCTGGTGATCCGGGGGTTCCCAGATTGAGCAGAATGACCGCGGTGTGAGCCGTGACTGGCTGATTGAGCGGTTCCGATTGCGGGGCGCCAAATTCCCGCTTGGGCGATGTCTCCATGTTTCTCTCTTCCTCGACCTTGTGGGGCTTGCAAGGAACTGCGGAAGAGGATCCTGACTGGGTGTTATTCCAGAATGAGAGAACTCCTTTTCCATGAATCCTACTGGTTACGGGAGTCGATAAGGCAGTCTGTCTCTCTCACAAGAAACCCAGCGAGGCCTCTTTAACGGAAGAGAGAGGTGGGGGGACCGCGCCGCAGGAGGCTTGAAATGAAGAGCTCCCTGCGCGCAAGGGCGGGGGAGGGTTGGTGCCTGTCAGATGAAAGGTGTGGGGGGTTGATCGGGATGGGGACCAAGGCTGCGATACGCTGGGCATGGTGACGAATCGCCACCACCAAGGCCGCGCCGCCAAGCACCACCACAAAGGGGCTGATCAGGTGAACCCAGCCCAGGCCGGATTGACCGAGAGGGACATCCAGATCGACCACCACGCCTGAGTGGAGCAGGAGCACCACCAGGCAATAGACCACCATACGGTCCCAGGAGGGGTCGATCTTCCAGAAGCGGAAACCGAGTAGTTTCAGGGAGAAATAGACCACCGAGAGGATCAGGAAGGTGAATTTGAGGATGCTGGAGGGTTCGGGCGGGGCTTCATAAAGACGAGCCTGCGAGACCAACAGGGCGGGGAGATGCCCGACCAGCATGAAGGCCCAGAAGGAACGCACCAGCCAGACTCCCCAACGGGAAAATGGCTTCGTGGAAAGGGATTTCACGATGTCTCGCGTCATCGGTTTGCCTGAGCAACCTAAATCTCGACTTTATCCTACTAGAATTAGGAGAGAGGGTCAATGGGAAAATCTTGAGGGTTGGGTCGTGGGGGGCTAGGCGAGTTTTCTGTCCTTGTATCGATAAATCCCCTTATATGGAATCCTATTACCGTGTGAATTGGTATCTGTTTTCGGTTGTAGTTCTTGATGGAATCGTTCCCCTTCTTCCCATATTCCCGCAGTAACAGGGATACATTCGAATCAAAATCTAAATTTGACAAATGATTTTGGGCCGTTAATAATGCATTTGATATGCATATTATTGGTTACCAGTAAATCTTGATGGATAAAAGAAAGGGCATTTCGATGTCAGATTCCAGATCATTCTTGTGGATTGTGATGATCCCATTGATTCCAGTGCTACCGAGGGCCACATTCGGAGGTGCTCCTGTTGTCTCGAATGTGGTGGCTGTACAACGGACCACAATGGGAGGGGAGGTGGATATCACCTATGACCTCACCGACACCGATGGAGATGCCTGTACCATCACCGTGGAGATCATCACACCGGAGGGGGCCATCATCCGTCCGCAGCTCCTCAGCGGTCATGCTGGTACTGGAGTGACTCCAGGGACAGGGAAGCATATCGTCTGGGATGCAATGAGAGATCAGCCTGGCCGTTATGGCACCACCTGGAGAGCCCGTGTACTCGCCAATGATGGTCACCTCGGCGAAGAGATCCAATACAACCTTCCCGGTTCATCAGTTCCCCTTACTTTTGTTCACATCCCGTCCGGTGAATTCTCAATGGGAGCTACCTTCGGGGCTGATACACACCCAATACACACGGTTTATCTGGACGAATATTGGATCAGCAAATATGAGATCACGGTGGCTCAATGGCGTGTCTTTGCAGCTGCCAATGGCCTTTCGATGCCCTCTTCAAGTGGTGTCTACTCAAATTACACCAGTGACCCGCAGTATGACAATTACCCGGTTGTGAATGTGTCTTGGACTGAATGTCAGGCCTTTGCCGATTGGGCGGGGGTTGCTTTACCGACGGAAGCACAATGGGAGAAGGCCGCGCGCGGGACAGATGAGAGGACCTATCCCTGGGGTAATGAGGATCCCTGGGCTGACAACATCTACCGGGCCAATATCACTGGGACTGAAGATGGTCATGAATACACCTCCCCGGTGGGGGCTTACGGGCTTGGAGCCAGCCCCTACGGAGTTTTCGATATGGCTGGAAATGTATTGGAGTGGTGCAGGGATTGGTATGACATCGCATATTACTCGCAAACTCCCACGGGGGGATGGAATAACACATTGGGGCCCTTATCAGGTACCTTTCGCGCGACACGGGGCGGTAGTTGGTTCTACAATTTGGCCTACGCCCGTTCGGCGGCGCGATACATCTTCCTTAGCCCCCCAGAAACGAATCCCAGCATCGGGTTCCGTGTGGTTCGCCCCCAGTAGTCTTTCGTTTACCTTATATTTCGAGCAGGAGTCAATTTATGAGATTGGGGACATTCGCTTTCTTGTTCATGACCATTCATACCTTTCCCTTCTTACCTGAGGCTAGAGGGGTATCAGAAAAAGACTTGGGGACAGGCCTATCACCTTTATTCATGTTGGATACTCTTCGAGGGGTAGCACCTAAAAGTCCACCTGGAGGAATTGGTTGCGGAATCTCCGCATCTTTCAATCTCGACACTTTGCGGGGTATCTCAGGGAATCTGGCTTCTGGGATGAGCAGTTTTTTTTCGCTTGATACCTATAGTTCAGGTGTTATCGTTACTCCGACACCAACGCCCACAGATCCTTTAGGCCCAACCCCCACATCCACGGAAGAAGCGACAGGAGTTCATGATTGGAGATCCTACTGATGCTCCAAAGAATTGTTCGATTTACAGAAGAGAGCAACCAAGGTGATGGAGGCAATAGTAAAACTTTTTCAGGATCAATTGCTCCATTATCTGCATTCTCACCAAGGAACTAGAGCCCTTGCTGATGTTTTCTTCGAGGTCGTCAAACAGAATTAATTGATAGCCACCATTAATGGTAGGTGTTTTCTGTTGCGCCTAAGGTTTCCGCATAATTGGATCCATTCTCTCCCTCTTTTTCATTGACCTTTTTCCCCGCCTGCTTACACTGGGCCTGTTATGCCTGAAAGTGGCGAAGAGACCCTTGAGATAGTCCGCGAGCTGCTCGAGACCGAGTCGGAACCGGTTTTGAGAAGCCTGCTTGCGGATATCCACCCCGCCGATCTTGCGCTGGCGATGAGCCAGCTCTCACGCGAGGAGGCCATCCAGGTCTTCTCCTGCCTGCGTGAGGAACAAGCCGCCGATGTCCTGGCCGAGGCCGATGAGGGGCTGGTGGCATTACTCACCGAACAGATCCCCGACCAGGAACTCTCCGACCTGTTGGAGGAGATGGAGCCGGATGATGCGGCGGATGTGGTTGGCGAGATCGAAGATGAGGATCGTGCCAAGCGTGTTCTCGGCCTGATGGCCGAGGAAGAACGCACGGATGTCGAGATGCTGCTCGAGCATGACGAGGAGTCGGCGGGCGGTATCATGACTTCCGACTACCTCGCGTTTCCTGAGACCTGGACAGTTCACCAGACAGTCGAATTCCTACGCCAATGCCAACCGGAAATCCACTTTGCTTATGCCTTCACCCTCGACCGGATGGGACGGCTCCAAGGGATTTTTCCGATTCAGAAACTGGTTTGGTCCATAGGCGATTGGACCTTGAGCGCCATCGCCGATCCCGAGGTGATCCGTGCCACTGTCGACATGGACCAGGAGGAAGTCGCTCGCCTGTTTCTGAAACATGACCTGATGTCACTCCCGGTGGTGGATGAGGAGGGCAAGCTGATTGGACGCATCACCAGCGATGATGTCTTGGATGTCATGCAGGAGGAAAGCAGCGAGGATATCTTCAAGCTCGCCGGAACCAGCGATGACGAGTTGGTGACTCGTTCGGTGTTCGATGTTCTCCAGCTCCGGCTCCCTTGGCTGCTAATTGCGTTGTGTGGGGGGATTGGTTGCTCATTTATACTCAGAACTTTTGAAGGAGAGCTCAACAGCTTCACCTATCTTGCTTTTTATCTTCCAGTCATCATGGCAATGGGAGGTAACATTGCCACGCAGTCTTCGACCTTGATTGTACGCGGCTTGGCAACCGGACAGATTCATCCACGCAAACTGATTCGAACCATTTTCCGTGAGGTTCGTGTAGGGGGAATGATCGGTTTCATCTGTGCGGTTTTGGCAGGGGGATTTAGTGGATTGTTTGCATGGTTATGCGGATTACCTTTGGCGACCGGTCTGGTGGTTGGGCTGGCGATGCAGATCTCAATGACCTTCGCCGGTTTCTTTGGTTCCCTGGTGCCACTCACACTCTCACGGTGTGGGTGCGACCCTGCGGTCTCCTCGGGGCCCTTCATCAGCATGTCGAATGACGCCATGGGTCTACTAATCTACCTCACTGTAGCAAGAGCTCTCAGTGCGCTGTTACTATAGACATTGCTTCTACTTATCATTGTGTTTTGTTGTTGACTTTTCTCACTGGAAGGAGGGTCCTCGACCAAGCGCGCCGTTCAGGATGATACAGGGGGAATCCCTGTCCTGGACCATAAATTTCTGCCGGTTCTGGGGCGGGTGAAAAACCACGCAAGAAAACACTCACTTTTCTTGTGGTGGAAGTCATCTCCAATTCGATCGAAATCTGGTGCTGACCGGGTTGAACCGGGGCAAGGAACCAGATCCAGTGTTCGGGGCGTGGTTGCCCAGTGGCAGCAAAGGAACCTGCGGATGCCGAGATCTGTACAGGAGCGGAAGCTTGATCCACAAGCACATGACACTGACCGTTGGGTTCTTCCCTGTCGCCCTCCAGGAGAACACAAAGTTCCGCGGAGAGGATCCCATCCATCTCCAGATCTCCCGCGAATGTAATGGAACGAGTTTCACCCGTTGAGGATTTGACACTTTGTGGTTCACCAGCGGATTTCCATGTGATGCTGGGCGGGGAGGGTGGTGATGCCTGGGGTGTTTTATCCTGTTTTGTCTCGGGAACCACCTCGATAAACTGGGTTTCATAAGGACCCAGATGAACCGGCGAGAGAGATTCACCTTTGTTGAGATGGGCAAGGATTTCGCGCCTTGGATAGAGTGTTCGTACTTCACGTGCTGAGGGGACAGGGCAATAGTCCATCAACTCAAGTTCTGTTTCCTCGATCCAGGGGTTGCGGATGCAGAAAATCTGCCTTTCGGGGGAGGCGAAACGGTAGCCATAGGCTTGACGTTGAGCGGGATCACCGCCGAAGGGCAAAGGTTCCTGCAGGAAGTCCTTGTTTGCTCGCGCCCAGCGGATCAGTTCCGCAAAGAAACGCCACTCTTCCGAGTCGATATATTTCGGGTTGATATAGCAGGAGATGAACCAGCGCCCGCGTCCGATGGCCATGGCCGCCATATTTTGAATTTCTCCGGGGCATTGCAGGATGATGTCAAAGCACTGGAGAGCGGAACTCGGCATCAGGAAGGCATTGCGTCCAGATAAATTTGTGACTTCCCGTCCGGTAATCATTGATTCCAGCCACTCCGGGCAGGGGCTGCGTCCATAGGGGCTGTCATCTCCGAAGGGACCGATCACAAAGGGGACATGCATCAGCCACCACGGGCTGGGGTAAGATCCGAAACAGGTGGGTTCCAGTGCGATCCGCGGATTCTGGGCGCGCAGGGCATCGAAGACCTCCATGAGGCCCTCGGCGATCGGCAGATAGGACTCAGGTCCTGTGTGGTGGCCATGGGAAGCGACATCGCAAGAGGGGAAAAAGCCATCGAATTTGACATGCGCGAGTTCACCAGCCTTGGCATGGTCAAGAACCGCTTCTTTGAAAGCCTGCTGGTACTTGCCGCCCTTCGCCAGGCAAGCGACCGCTCCGATTCCAGCGTGGGGAATAGTCTCGTAACCGGCCTCCCCCAGCCATTTGTTGTCCAGAGCGGGAGGGTAAAAGCTGCTGGGTGAGACCCATAATCCGGGATGGGATCCCATCTCTCCCAGGGCCTGTTTGATCCGGTTAAAACCATGTGGAAAACGAGCCTTGTTGATTTGCCACACAGTGTGCGGATCAGACCAGCCCATATCCATGGCGTAGGAATCGAAGAACACACCATTGGGATTAAAAAGGCCCTTTTTAAGTTCCGAGAGGATTTTGAGGACGTCAGTTTCTGAGGAGGGAACCGGTGCGGTCCACCAGTCATTGTAATGAACATGGAGGTCAAGTGGTTTAACTCTGACCGTGTCCAGGTAACGGAGAAAAGCTCTGCGCAGTGCCTCATCTCCCGCGATGGAATGGTCTTCCTTGGAGGCGGTTCCGAACACGACGGGTGGCAGGTGGATCCATTCCGGGCCGACTTCGGTATAGGAGTGTTGGGCGAGGTAGAGGTTCTCGCCATCGACCTGACACCAGGCCGAGGGGTGTTCCACACCGGCAAAGGTGTCATGCCCAAAGATGGGCGAGGAGACCAGCTCCGGACCTA
>CAYZUX010000276.1:0-7269 GCA_964481775.1 uncultured bacterium
GCTGTCTGCCATTCTGAAAGGCCCCACAACCAACCTCGGCCCAAAAAAGCTTCCGTATGGTGGGAAAATCGAGAACTCCCAGGACAGGCTTGCGGGTCTCATCCATCAACGCCACGGAACAGGCCCAGAGTGGAATTCCCGCTGAGTAGTTATGGGTTCCATCCAGGGGATCTACCACCCAGGTCATGCCATTGGTGCCCGGATGGACTCCTGTTTCCTCTCCGCAAAAGCCTGATCCTGGAAAGAGGGCGGTCAAACGGTCATGCAGGAGCGCCTCGCTGGCACGGTCCGCCTCGGTGACAATCTCCTCGGTCCCTTTAATACCAACCTCGATGGCAGTTTCGAATTTCGATAAGAGCAGGTCACCCGCTTCACGGGTGATCGCCAAAACATCATTAAGTTGAACAGGTATCTGAGACATATGGAGAATAGTACCTTATCGTTCGTTTCTGCAGAATCCCAAGGGGTGGGAGATGGGATTCACCTGGTCTTACCTCTGACTGTGACGACTTCGGCTGGGCATTGATCCTTTACAGACCCGCTGGGATTCGTGGGGTAATGGTTCATCATTCACGTTCGTACAGATTAGACGCTCCAGACCTCCTTCCTTGTTGAGCTTTTATCAGCTGGATGGTCTGCATCAAAGCATTTTCAATCTTTTCAAGGTCCTCCGAATACCCTTTCTTATGATTGTGAAAGGGTTTGAAAAACCGGAAGACTCTGGTTCTTTTGAAAGGTTGGAAGACGACCGCCATCGGATTGTATTCACGGTAGCCGCCATAGTATTTGAAGACTTTGGTCGCAAGGTTCTGGGGCCAACTTTTCCGTTCCGACCAGTTGAGAATGATCGAATGGTCTCTGATCTTCGGCAGGATCTTTTCCTCGAGGTAATTCTGCCAGTTGGGGCTGTTCGAATAGACAAACAAGACATACTTCCCCTGTCTGCACCATTTCCACCAGACCGAAAGATCGAACAGGAAGTGTTTGAGAATGTAGAACGGCACCACGATGAAGAGGATCACACCGATGAGGATGACCAGTAGCAACAGTGTAGAAGCGATCACATACAAAAGGTAGACAATAAACGTCGTCATGTCGGTGAGTCAGATGGCGAATCAATTCGCTACTTCGGCTCTGTGCTTTCAGGCGAGGTTTCCTCAGCCGGTCCCGTCTGAATCTGTATCTCCTCATCATTTTGAGGTGGATATATCCGTGATCTGAGTTCTTGTGCTCTTTGTATGTCCCGATCTTTTGTCCTTTTAGGATAAAAGACCTTGAGGGAAATCCGATCATGGAGTTCCTCGTCCCATTTCTTGCGATCTTCCTCCCGATCAAATACATAATATCCAGGCTGCCCCAGAATCCTGAAAAAACCGCCATAGTAACTGAGTGCCACCCACGCTTGAGTGCCATTCCGAAGTTTTGCGACAGCGAGCCAACCTCCCTTCCAGACAAGGTTCTTCTTTGTATACCTCGCATGGGGGGCTATTTCCCGGAATATCTTCAAATCAATGGGTTCCCGTGTGGCTTCCTGCCATTCCTGTTTGGTATATTCGTTTCTCCGTGATGAGGAGAGATCATAAACCGTGATGGACTCAACCTGGTCCGCGATGGCTCCGATATTGATGGGTTGAACTGGTTCCCGACAGCCCAGGGAAGAAAAACAACAAAGGACGAAAAGAAGAGAGGATCTGGAAGACATATTCATTCCTCCATCAACCGGTACTTTGAGTACGACTCAAATAGCCTACTGCTTAAGGAATTCTTAATCAATCAAGCGGCCGGGCATAAAATGTCACTGTGTATTCCCAGCTCGGAGTGACGAATTCATCCGCCTTTCGAGGTGAGGCCACAGGCGATCTCGCGGTGTTGTCACAAGGCGAATAAATTCGCTACTCCTGTTGCCTCCTTCCCCTCAATCCACCGGATCTCTCTGTTCGGCCTGAACCAGGTCATCTGTCGGCGGGCGAAACGCCGGGTTTTCTGTTTAATGAGTTCGATGGTCTCCCCCAACCCTCTCTCTCCATCCAGGTACTGAACCACTTCCTTGTAACCGAGTCCCTGCAGGGCGGTGTGTGAGAAGGCTCCTCCCTGAAGAAGGTCTTCAACCTCCCTCACCAGCCCCTGTTCAAACATCCAATCGACACGCTGGTTGATGCGATTATCGAGTTCCTCCCACGGCCAGATCAGGCCATACCAGGCGATACGATCTCTCCAAGGCGGAGCCTCTTGTTGAGCCTCGAATGCGGTTTTGGTCAGGCCGGTCAGATAATGGATCTCCAATGCCCTGATGATGCGTTTACAGTCATTCGGATGGATCTTCGAGGCCGCCTCCGGATCGATCCGCATGAGCTCTTTGTGCAGCGAGGGGGTTCCTTCCTCCAGGGCACGCGACTCCATTCCTTCACGGAAATCGAAATCCGGGGGGGGTGCTTCAGATAACCCTTCGAATAGTGCCTTCAGGTAAAGACCGGTACCGCCACAGACCACGATGGGACGGTTCTCTTCGTGGAATCGATGGAGGACAGGAGTGGCGACAGCACAATAATCCGCAACAGAGAAAGGAAGATAAGGACTGGCCACATCAATGGCATGGTGGGGAACTCGACGCTGGTCTTCCACTGTTGGTTTGGCGGTGCCGATGTCCATGCCCCGGTAAACCTGCATGGAATCAGCGGAGAGGATTTCGGTCTGGAGCCTTTCCGCCAGGTCAAGTGCCAAGGCCGATTTGCCTGAGGCGGTTGGACCTGTAATGGCGATGATGAGAAGGGGTTTTCCCACTTGCCCGGCTGGAGATGGGGACAGTGGGATGGGACTATCATCTGCTGGAGACACTAGAAAACCTGGGCGTGTTCCTCGGTGACAGGTCCCGGAACCGGATTATTTTCACTATCGACAAACACCAGACGGGGATGATGTCCCGCGATTTCATGTTCATCGAGTTGCGCGTAATTGAAGATGATCACCTTGTGGCCAGCCAGAACCTTCAGAGCGGCGGCGCCATTAATCCCGATGGTGCGGCTTCCGCGTTCCGCCCGGATGACATAGGTCGAAAGCCGTTCGCCATTGACCAGGTCCGCCACCTCAATACGCTCATATTCCGCCAGTCCCGCCAGCTCCATCAGCTCCTCATCGATTGAGAGCGAACCGATGTAATCCACATTGGCCTCCGTGACAGTCGCACGGTGGATTTTTGCGCGCAGAAAACTTCTTAACATGCCGATTCCTTGAGTTTGGATTGGATAAACTGCGCGCGGAAGATATCCCGGTCGCGTGTATCGAGCGGTTTCCCGGCGCGCTTCTGCAGGTGGGCGGGACGGCTGCAAAGGAGGATCTCATTCAGGGTGTTGATGGAAACATCTTTCAGGATGCCGGTGGTGACTCCAAAGCGGAGCGGACTGAGCAGATCAAGGGTTTCGCGGCTGTTCAGCTTCCGTGCTGTCGATAGTATCCCGTACGAGCGCCATACCCTGTCCTGCACCTCCTCTTCGGCCTCTTCCAGCAGCTGCGAGGCGGCCTTACTTTCGCTATCCACAATTTGGTCGGCGACATGGAAAAGCTTCTCGATGGTGTCCGTCTCCGAAATACCGAGCGTCACCTGGTTCGAGAGTTGGAAGAGATTCCCCTGGATATCGGAACCTTCTCCATTTGGACCGCGCACTGTCAATCCCAGCTGGGCCACGGCATTGACCATTTTCTGAATCTGCCGGGTCATCACCAAGGCGGGTAGATGCACCATAACCGAACAGCGCATCCCAGTCCCGACATTGGTCGGGCAGGCGGTCAGATACCCCCAGCGATCCGAGTATGAATAAGTGATTTGCTGGCCCAGTTCATCGTCAAGACGGCTGATCACCCGCCAGGCTTCATGCAGGTTCAGACCCGGAAGGAGGACCTGTAAACGCAAGTGATCTTCCTCTGCCACCATGACGCTCAGCGTCTGAGTGGTCTGGATGAAGACACTCCGCTGGTTCTGTCCCCGGGCCATCTCCTGGCTGATCTGGTGGCGCTCCATCAGAAAGGTCAGGTCCAGCTCGCTGGCGGCTTCGAGTTGGAGCTCCTCGCTTTGAGAAAGCAGCCCAGAGGAACGGATGGCCTGGGAGCAGATACTGATGACCTTGGCCAGCTCACCCGTAGAGGCCCAATGGGAGAAGGGGTACCCTTTCACATTCCTTGCCAGACGGATTCGGCTGGAGAGCACATTCGCACTCATCGGGCCGGGACGTGAAAGCCATTGACAGGCCATGAAGTCGGGATCATCCAGGATCATTGGATCGATTGTCCCTCCAACGACTTGATTTCATCCCGTAAGCGGGCGGCTGCCTCGAAATCTTCAGAGGAAACCGCCAGCCTCAATTGTTCTCTTTTTCTCTGAATCATGGGTACCAGGTCGATCGTGGCCGAATGGGCCTGGTTGGGAGCTTTTCCCACATGGCGTGGCCCCGCCTGAATGCGGCGCAAAAGGGGTTCGACCTCCAGGGCGAAGGCATCATAACACTGAGCACACCCCAAACGTCCCGATTCCTTGAATCCCCGGTAGGTCTGGTTGCAGACGGGACAGGTCTTGATGTCCTCCGCAGCTCGTCTTGCAGCATCTTCCTGGGTTTCCGGTCCGCCCGTCAGTTCCTCCATGGGAATGATGGTCTTGAAGTCCCCACTGTTGAACCCATGTTCGCGTGCACAATCGGGGCAAATATGAAACTCGGTCACCTTTCCGCCCTGGATCTGCGTGATGTGTATTTTGGCGGCTTTCTGATGACACATCTCGCAGCCTTTGCTATGCATCAATCATCCCTTTCCACTCAGTTGCAGAACATCGCACCACCCGGAGGTGGTTGCACGGGAGGTTTCGAAAAAACGATCCTCACCTGTCTGCATTTTATCTCACCCACCCTGACCTGACAACGCAAGGGCTATGTGAGCTACAGGGATGCTTGAAAAAGAAGGACCTCCACACCCTGGAGCTATCAAGAGGTGTGGAGGCACAAACTCCAAGGAGAGGTTGTCGTACAGATCAGTTTTTTCCCGCGAAAATCGCCGCCAGGTCTTCCTCCGGATCCCGGCTGGTGGCCTTCACATCGTATTTCTCGACCAGGACATTCAGCACATTGGGACTGATGAACGCGGGGAGAGATGGACCGAGACGGATGCCCTTAATACCCAGATAAAGCAGGGTCAGGAACACCGCCACCGCTTTCTGCTCGAACCAGGAAATCACCAGGCTGAGGGGGAGATCATTCACTCCACATCCAAACGCCTTGGAGAGAGCCAAGGCAACCTGAATGGCGCCAAAGGCATCATTGCACTGGCCCATGTCCAACAGGCGCGGCAGTCCCGCCACGGTTCCATAGTCATGGTTGCGGATACGGTATTTTCCACAGCCCAGAGTCAGAATGATCGAATCCTGGGGTGTCTTCTGGGCGAAATCGGAAAAGTAGTTCCGTCCCGGTTCAGCTCCATCACATCCACCAATGACAAAGAAATGTCTGATCTCTCCGCTCTTGACCGCATCCACCACCTTCTCGGCGATCCCGAGTATGGCCGAGTAATGGAATCCAACGGTACTTTCAGTATTCTTTCGTTCCGGGAGATCGCCCAGCTCAAGGGCCTTCTGAATGACGGGGCGGAAATTCTCATCTTTGATCCGTGTGGCTCCAGGAACCGCGGTTGTCCGGGTGGTGAAAAATCTTGGCAGATAGGTGTTGGTGGCCAAGGGGATCAGAACGCAGTTGGTAGTACCCAGGATGGCACCGCCGAACTCTTCAAACTCTCTTTTCTGGTGTTGCCAGGCATCTCCATAATGCCCAGCCAGGTTGGGGTGTTCACGCAGCCTGGGATACATGTGGGCGGGGAGCATTTCACCGTGGGTATAGACTTTCACGGGTGTTCCCTCAGCCTGCCTGAGAAGGTTTGAGAGATCCAGCATGTCATGTCCGGTGACCAGGATGCCGGGTCCACTCTTTGTCCCCTCATAGACTTGAGTGGGCGAAGGTTGCCCGAAGTGGTCGACATGGCCGTTGTTGAGCATCTCCATCACCCGCAGGTTCATTCGTCCGCACTCCAGAACCAACTCGAAGAGACTGTCCATATCGAAGTTCACATTCGTGACCGTGGCGAAGAGAGCTTCCTCCATGAAAGCATCCACCTCCTCATCCACCTGTCCCAATCTCCGCGCATGATGTGCATAGGCAGCCATCCCTTTCAGGCCATAAAGTAGAATTTGTTGAAGAGACTCGACATCCTCATTTTTTCCACAAACCCCAACTGTCTGGCAAGCGATTCCTCGATACGTTTGTTCACATTGATTGCAATACATACTCATGTTTGGACACCCTCTCTTGTGTGGTTTACTGAGATTTCCTGTTCCAGAAATGCGGGTTTCACGAATGTAACCCCAGAAGCATCAGGAACATGATTTGATGCTAAGGGAATGCACATTTACTGTCAAGACCTTTCAGGATAAATACATGAGAATATTTTTAGAAGTCATTAGCATCTATTGATTTGAGAAAAAGGGTCTGGAATCACTTATTTAGAAAAAAGGCCTTCCGTTTCCGGAAGGCCTTTATAATACAGTCAGTGGAATGAGGCTACTGGAGTTTAGTCGACGTCATAGTCCTCGTTTTCCAGATCCACCTGGGTCATTTCGGAGATCTCATCCATGTCGATCATACCCTGATCCAGAGTCTCCGCCAAATCAGGTGGAGTCTGGGCAAGGATATCGGTGGCCTGATCTTCCGCCAGGGCCTCATCGGAAACACGCAGGCTACGATATTCCGCCTTGCCAGTTCCGGCGGGGATCAGGTGACCCATGATGACATTTTCTTTCAAACCAAGCAGACGATCCTCCTTGCCGGCGATGGCGGCCGCTGTCAGAACACGAGTGGTTTCCTGGAAGGAGGCTGCTGAAATGAAGCTTTCTGTTCCCAGAGAGGCCTTGGTGATCCCAAGGAGGTTGGTCTGAAACTTGGCGGGACGTCCACCACTGGCCTGGACCCGCTTGTTTTCTCCCATGACACGGAAGCGGTCTTCCACATCCATGGGCAGGAAGTCGGTATCACCCGGATCAATGATAGTCACCTTACCCATCATCTGACGGATAATGACCTCCAGGTGTTTGTCATTGATGGAAACACCCTGCAACCGGTATACCTCCTGAATTTCGTTGAGGAGATACTCCATGCAGCGTTTCTCGCCCATGACCTCCAGGTATTCGTGGGGATCCAGCGAACCATCCACCAGTTTGTCTCCCACGTTTACCCAGTCACC